>JAISTC010000148.1 GCA_031272805.1 Propionibacteriaceae bacterium | reverse complement strand
ACGCGGCGGGCGTGGCGTCCGCGCTGACGGGCCTCATCCAGTCGCTGGCCAACTCCTTGGTGGCCCCGATCGCCAGCTCGGGCGGCGGCGAGACGGCGGTCCCGATGGTCTGGGTCATGATCGTCGGCTCAGCCACAGCCTGGCTGGCCTATCTCCTGATGGCCCGCGCCCCCGTGACCCCCGAGATTAGCGCCTGACCCCGGGCCGACCTCAAGGGGCCGATTGAGCGATCCTGGCCAGCCGTTGGGCGTGTCTTGGGCCGAAATCCGTGAGGATCGCTCAATCGGCTACTTGTTATCAAGCTGTGATCGGTTGGGGGTTGACAGGATAGTTCGGCAATGGTAACTAATACAGAGACAAAACCATCTGTTTGCGGTCCGTCGGGCCACTCCGCCGCGGCAGCGCCGCGCTGTCGCGGAGCCACTTCTCAAAGACGAGGATGAACGATGTCTTCCAACTCCCTGCGCCGCGTGGCGGTCGTCGCCACGGCCGCCGGCGCCCTCTTCCTGGCCGCCTGCTCCGGCGGCTCCTCCACGACCAACGACCAGTCCAGCGCCGCCGGGGCGGCCACCTCCGAGGCCCCGGCCGCGGCCGGCGTGACCCTCACAATGTGGCACCAGTCCGCCGACTCGGACGCCCAGCTCAACCTCTACAAGGCCTACGAGGCCTACTCGGGCAACACGATCGAACTGCTCGACCTGCCCGCCGACACGTACACCACGGCCGTCCAGACCAAGTGGGCGACCGGCGACCGGCCGGACATCCTGGAGTACTCGCCGGCGCCGCAGGACATGCGCCAGCTCAACATGGCGGAGAACATGGTCGACCTCTCCGGCCTGGGGTTCGTCAGCCACCTCATCAACCACTCCGGCGAGCTCGACGGCCAGGTCCTCGGCGTGGCCCTCGGCCCGATCAGCTCCTACGGCATGTTCTACAACAAGACGGTCTTCGCCAACGCGGGCGTCGACCTGCCCAAGAACTATGACGACCTGCTCGACATCTGCCCGACCGTGACGGCGACCGGCGTCGACCTCATCAACGTCGGCGGCGGCTCGGAGTTCCCGGCCAACATGATCGCCGGGTTCGCCTACATGGCCGACTACAACGCGGACGACGCCTGGGGCCAGGCCGTCGCCGCCGGAACGGAGAAGGTCGACGACCCGGACGGCCCGATCGTGGCCGGCCTGACGGCCGTGGACAACCTGGTCAAGGCCGGTTGCGTCAACGCCGACGTCGCCACCGCCACCTTCCAGGACTCGATCAAGGCGGTGTACGACGGGACGGCCGCGCTGACCATCCTGCCGTCCGACTTCATCAGCCAGTTCTACGACCTGGGCGACGGCGACACGGCGGCGGTAGACGCCCTCGTCGGCTTCGCCCCGATCTCGGCGGAGAAGGGCATCGGTTCCTACTCCGGCAGCCCGATCGGCAGCTACTTCGTGCCCACGACCGGCGACTCGGCCAAGGAGGCCGCGGCCCAGGACTTCATCGAGTGGGCGACGACGACCGGCTACCAGGACTACATCAACGACACCAAGTCCACGCCGACGCTGGACACGGCGACCCTGCCGTCCGACCTCGGCGAGCTCTACCAGTCGCTGGCCGCGATCCTCCAGGACCCGGCCACCACCCCGGCCTTCAACCAGTCCGTGCCCGGCTTCGGCAACTTCGGCCAGCTCGCGCTCAGCGTGCTCGTCGGCCAGGCCACGCCGCAGGAGGCCGCCACGAAGTGGCAGACCTTCGTCGACCAGGCCCGGGAAGCGCAGGGCTAGAACACCGGGGCACCCCGCCTCCCACAGAGCAGCCACCATGTCGTCCCTGTCGTCCGTCCAGGCTCCGAACCAGACGCGGCCCGCCCGCAAGGCGCGGTTCCGCGTCTGGTTCGCCCTGCCCTCCATGCTCCTGGTCGGCTTCTTCTTCGTCGTCCCGTTCATCGCCAACGCGGTCCTCTCCTTCACGCGCTGGACGGGCTTCTCCAACACCATCACGTTCAACGGGCTGACGAACTTCCGGCAGATGTTCTCGCTCGGCATCCTCGTCCACTCCACCCTCGTGACCATCGGTTTCGCCGTCACGACCATGGCCGTCCAGAACCTCACCGGCCTGGCGCTGGCCAAGGCCCTCCAACAGTCCAACCGGGTCAACTCCGTCTTCCGGACCGTGTTCTTCCTCCCCGTCCTGATGTCGCCCCTGGCCGCCGGGTACATCTGGTCGGCCGTCCTCGACCCCCACGGGCCGGTCAACTCGTTCCTCTCGCTGTTCGTGCGCGGCGATTTCACCTATTCGTGGCTCGGCAACCAGCACTCGGCCCTGCTGGCGGTCGGGTTCGTCGACGGCTGGAAGTGGTGCGGCCTCGTCACGCTCGTCTACATCGCCGGCCTCAACTCGATTCCGCGCCAGGTCGTCGAGGCGGCCATCATCGACGGCGCGGGGGCGTGGCGGCGGTTCCGCTCGATCGAGGTCCCGCTCCTGGCCCCGGCCTTCACGTTCAACATCGTCGTCACGCTGGTCGGCTCGTTCAGCGCCCTCGACGTCATCTTCGCCACGACCAAGGGCGGCCCGGGGGACGCCACGAGCGTCCTCAACGTGGCCGTGTACCGCCAGTACGGCCAGGGCCTGTTCGGCACGTCGAGCTCCCTCTCCTTCATGATCGCGCTGCTGGTCATCGCCACGGCCGTGCCGCTGATCACCTACCTGCGCCGGCGGGAGGTGACGGCATGAACGCCCCCGCCCCGGCCGCCCGGCGATCCCGCCCCCGGGCGAAGAAGCTCGCCCTCGTCCGCTACGCCATCTTGACGCTCATCGCCATCCCGTGGGTCGTGCTGCCGTTCTGGGTCCTCCTGGTCAACTCGTGGAAGACGGACTCCGAGGCCGGCACTCCGACCGCCGCGCTCCCCACCCGCTGGGCCCTGGTCGACAACCTCAAGACCGTCATCCAGCAGGGCCGCTACTTCATCGGGCTGAAGAACAGCCTGATCGTCGCCGTGCCCGTCGTCCTCGGCGTCCTGCTGCTGGGCTCGATGGCCGCCTGGTCCTACGCCCGGACGGCCAAGCGGTCGCTCCTGGCGACCTACTACCTGACGGCGCTGTCGATCATCCTGCCGCCCGCCATCGTGCCGACCGTCGTCATCCTGACGAAGGCCCACCTGACCGGGTCGGTCCTCGGCTACATCCTGGCCCTGGTCGGGACGCGCATCGGCGTCATCGTGTTTCTCACGACCGGCTACATCCGCGGCCTACCCCTCGACTTCGAGGACGCGGCCCAGATCGACGGCGCCAACCGCTGGCAGATCTACTGGCACGTCATCCTGCCGCTCGTCCGCTCCGTCCTGTTCACGGCCGCGGTCATGACGGTCATCAACGTCTGGAACGACTTCCTGTTCGCCCTCTACATGATCAAGGGGATGGCCAATTCGACCTTGCCGTTGACGCTGTACAACTTCGCCAACGCGGGCCAGTACGGGCTCCGCTGGAACCTCGTGTTCATGCACGTCGTGCTGACGAGCCTGCCGCTGGTCATCGCCTATGTTGTCCTGCAGAAACGGGTCATGTCGGGGCTGACGGAAGGCGGGGTGACCGGATGAGCGGGGCAGACGTCACGGGGTGGGCAGACGACGCCGTCCAGGAGCCAGTGCCCGATCCCACGGTGGAGCCGGCGGAGCAGATCGCCCACCTCATCCCCGCGCTCTGGCGGACGCTCAAGCGCGCGTCCGGCGGGAGCGGCCAGAACCTGCCCGCGACCGAGGCCCAAGTCACCATCCTCCGTCTCGTGACGCTGCGGGACGGCCTGACGCCGGCCCAACTCGCCGACGAACTGCACGTCGCCCGCTCGACCGTCAGCAACCTCCTCAAGGGCCTCATCCGCGACCGGCTGGTCGAGCGGCGCACCGACCCGCACGACGCCCGCGTTGTCACGATCGGGGCGACCGCCAAGGGCCGCGACATCCTCCAGACGTTCCGGCAGGACCGGACGGACGCGCTCCGGACGGCCCTCGGGGGCTTCCCCGAACACGCCCACCAGATCGACGGGGGCGACCTGGCTGCGACGCTGCGGCGGCTGCTCGGCCGCCTCGAAGCCGTCGCGGCGCAGCGCGAGTCAGCGGACAACGAGAAGAGACCATGATGACCGATCACCTGGTGGCGGGCGCGGCCAGCGCCGACATCACCCCGGCCGACCTGCGCGGGCTGAACCCGTTCGGGCCGGACTGGACCAGCGTGCACGACCCGCTGCGGGCGCGGGCCCTGGTCGTGGGCGAGGGGGAGGCCGGGGAACGGGTCGCCCTCGTCGCCCTGGACGTGGTCGAGGTCGGCGACACGACGGCGCTGCGGGACCACATCGAGCAGGCCACAGGCATCCCGGCCGACCACATCCTGCTGGCGCCGTCGCACGCCCACAACAGCCCCCGCGTCGGGCTCGTCCCGCCCGGCGGCATGGCGCGCGTCCCCACCCCGGAATCGCTCGCCTACACGGCGTTGGTGGAAGACGCCGTCGTCACGGCCGTGCGGGCGGCGGCCGGCCGGCTCCGCCCGGTGGCGCTGGGCGTGGCTTCGGAGGCGGTCGACGTCAACGTCTGCCGGGAGGCGTACGCGGACGGCGCGTGGGGGCTCGGCTACGCGCCCGACGGCCTCTCGGACAAGACCCTGACCTGCGTCAGCCTCGTGGGCGAGGACGGCGCCGTCGTGGCCGTCGTCATGAACTACGCCGTCCACTCGACGGTCCTGCTCGGCCTCCCCGAGGCCAGCGCCGACCTCGCCGGGGCCGCCTGCGCCCAGGCAGAAGACCTGCTCGGCCCCGGCGCCGTCGCCCTGTGGACGGCGGGCTCGCTCGGCGACCAGGCCCCCAAGGTCGAGTTCCTGTCCGCCCAGGCGGCGGGCCTCGTGACGGGGGACGGCGGCGAGCGTGACCGGGCCTTCGCCCACCGGGCCCTCGACGCGCAGGGCCACTTGCTCGCCGTCACGGCCGTCCGGCTGGCCCGGCAGGGGCAGCGCCGCTGCGCCACGGCGCCGGTCCGGGGCGCGCTCCGGGTCATCCCGTGCCCGGCGCGGCGGCTCGACGTGCCGCCCGGCATGGAACAGGCGGACGTCGACACCGTCGACCTGACCCTGACCACCCTCAGGATCGGCCCCGTGGCGTTCGCGGGGGTCTCCGGCGAGGTCACGGTGCCCGTCGGCCACGCCGTCATGGCCGCGTCGCCCCTGGCCTCGACGCTCGTCGTCACCAACGCCAACGCCCGGATCGGCTACCTGCCCGCCGACGAGTCGTACCTGCGCCACACCCAGGCGGCCGACGGCTGCCCGATCGCCCACGGTCACGCCGCGGCCACCATCGTCGCCGGGCTGGCGGACCTGGTTGGCGCGACCCTCGACGGCCGGGCCGCCTGACGCCCGCCACCACCCACGAGCTTTCCCGGAGGACAGCGTGACCATGATTCCGACAACAGCCGATGCCGAACTTGAACGTGACTTGTTCGCCCTCGTCCGGCGCGAGCGCCGGGCCCGCGACACGGGCGACTGGGACCTGTTGGCCGGGCTGTACTGGCCCGACGGCGTGGTCCGCGTGACCTGGTTCGAGGGGTCGCCCGCCGACTACATCGAGGGGTCGAAGCAGTCCCACGTGCCCGGCCGCGTGCCGGGCCGGCACCTGATCAACCCGTCCTGGTGCGCGGCCGTCGGCGACCGCGCCCTGGTCGAGAGCCAGGGCGAGATCCAGTTCCGCCGCCCGTTCGGCAGCGCCGAGGTCGACGTCACGAACTGGTGCCGCTTCCTGTCGCGGCTGGAGCGGCGGCAGGGCGAGTGGCGGCTGTTGACGTTCGACAGCGTCTACGGCAAGGACCGGATGGAGCCCGTCGTCCCGGGCTCGGCCGTCGCCGTCGACCGCGCCGAACTGGCCGCCGGCCGGGCCTCGTACCAATTCCTGACCTACCTGAACAACCGCTCGGGCGCCCCCGTCCCCCAGGACCTGCCCGGCGACGACCGCCCCGACCTCCTGGAAGCCTTCTACGCCGACGCCCTGGAATGGCTGGAATTGGGCACCGCGGCCCGAGAAGGCCGCTGGCGGCCGACGGCGGGCCACGCGGCCGCGACCACCGCCGCAAGGACCAACTGATGAACGGCCGGCGGAAGGTCCTTGATGTGGCCTATGCGGACGGCAGCCCGGCGCAGCGGCTCGACCTGTACCTGCCGGATGGCGGCGACGGCCTGTTCCCCCTTGTGGTCCACGTCCACGGCGGGGGGTTCGCCTTCGGCGACAAGGCGGACGAGCACCTGGACACCTGGCTGGCGCTGCTGGACCGCGGCTGGGCTGTCGCGTCCGCCAACTACCGGATGAGCGGCGAGGCCCCCTTCCCGGCGGCCGTCCTGGACTGCCGGGCGGCCGTCCGCTGGCTCAAGGCCAACTGGCGGCGGCTGGGGATCGACCCCCGCCGGGTCATCGCGCTGGGCGGGTCGGCCGGCGGCAACCTGGCCGCCCTGCTGGCCATGAACGTGGCCAACGGGGCCTTCCCCGGCGAAGACCCGGACGCGGACTACGCGGCCGACGCCACCGTGGCGGGCGCCGTCGACCTGTTCGGCCCGACCGACTTCGCGGCCATGGACCGGCAGGCCCGCGCCAACGGCGTGTCGCTGGCGGACCATGACCAGCCCGACTCGCCCGAGTCGCGCTACCTGGGCCGCCCCGTGCCGGAGGCGGGCGAGCTCGTGGCCCAGGCCAACCCCGCCACCTACGTCAGCCCCCACATGAGCCCGCTGTTCATCCAGCACGGCGACCGCGACGTCCTCGTGCCGCACGAGCAGTCGGCCCGGCTGGCCGACGCCATCCGGCGCGGCGCCGGGGAGGCCAAGGTCACGTTCCAGACGCTGCCCGGGGCGGGTCACGATGACCCGGCGTTCAGCGCGCCGGCCAACCTCGACGCCATCGTGGCGTTCATCGAGCGGGCCGCCCCGGCGCTGCCCTACGCCGAGGCGCGGCTGGCAGGCCCGGACGAGTTCCCCGAGAGCACGTGGACGGCGGACGGGATGGCCGTCCTCGAGGCCGACCTGGCCCTCCGCCACGGCTCGGCGCTGCTCGGCGTCGAGTACGCGCGGAAAGACGGCCGGGCGCTGCACCTACAAGTTCTGTTGCCGCCGCTGGAGCAGGCGCCGCCGGACGACCCGGCCAGCCGCGCGATCCGGTTTCCCCTGGTCGTGTACGTCCAGGGATCGGCGTGGCGGGAGCAGGTGCTCGGGGCGGCCCTGCCCGCGCTGGCGGAGTTCGCCACCCGCGGCTACGTCGTCGCCATCGTCGAGTACCGGCCGTCCTCGGTCGCGCCCTTCCCGGCCCAGGTCAAGGACGCCCGCAGCGCCGTCCGGTTCCTGCGCGACCACGCCGAGGACTTCCACGTCGACCCGGCCCGGATCGCCGTCTGGGGCGACTCGTCCGGCGCCCACACCACCGTCATGCTGAACCTGACCGAAGCCGACCCCGACTACAGCGACGAGCCGGCCGACGACCTCGGCGTCGCCTGCTACGTCGACTTCTACGGGCCGATGGCCATCGCCCGGATGAACGAGGAGCCGTCGATCCAGGACCACATCGCACCCGACAGCCCCGAGGGGGAGCTGATCGGCGGGCGCGACGTCTGGGCCAACCCCCTCGCCGTCGCCCCCACCGTGGCCATGAACCACATCGACCCCGGTCGCCCGCCCAAGCCCCTGCTCATCCTGCACGGCAGCCAGGACCGCCTCGTGCCCTTCGCCCAGAGCGTCCTGCTGTACGAGGCGCTCCAGGCGGCCGGGGCGCCCGTCACGTTCTACCAGCTCCGCGGCGCCGGCCACGGCGGCCCGGCGTTCTGGCAGCCGCCCGTGCTCGACCTGGTCGACGCGTTCCTCCGCGGCCACCTGCCGCAGGCCGGGTGACGCCGGCCATGGAGGCCGGGGCCGCCCGGGCGGAGATCGCCGGCAGCGACTGGCTGCCGCTGGACGGGTTCGACCGCGTCCTGGACCCGCTGTCCGTCCGGACGCTGGTCGTGGCGGACGGCCCGGCGCGCGCCGCGCTCGTGCTGGTCGACCAAACATCCATGACCGCCGAGTCGGTCGCCCGGGCCAAGGCGGCCGTGAGCGAGGTCACGGGGGTGCCCGGCGAGTCGGTCCTGGTCGTCGCCTCGCACACGTTCTCCGCCCCCCACGTTCTCCCGGACGCCCTGGTCCCGCCCGGCCAGGCCAGGGCCAGCGCCGCCCTGGCGCGGTCCATCGACGCGGCGGTCCGGGACGCGGCGTCACGCGCGGCCGCCGGCCTGCGGCCCGCCCGGCTGCGCGCGGCGGTGGGCACGTGCGTCATCGGCGTCAACCGGGACGTCGAGACGGCGGACGGCTGGTGGCACGGCGCCAACGAGGCCGGGCCCCGCGACCCGGCCCTGCCGACGCTCGTCCTGGACGACGCCGCCAGGGCGCCGCTGGCGGTCGTCACGGCCGTCGCGGCCCAGTCGGCCATCCTCCACGAGTCGCACACCGCCGACGGCGGCCGGGTGGTCTCGGCCGACCTGTCCGGGGCCGCCGCCCGCCACGTCGAGGCGGCCCTGCCTGGCGGCGTGGCGTTCGTCCTGACCGGCGCCGCCGGCGACCAGGCGCCGATCGTGACGGCCGTCCGCCACCTCGTGACCCCCGCTGGCGCCTGGTCCACGCGGGACGCGGGGGACGCCGGACACCTGCTGGTCGATCTCCTGGGCGAGCGGCTCGGGGCCGCGCTGCTGGACGCCGTGGCGGCGGCCCGGCCCGTCGGCGGGACGGGCCTGGCGGTCGAGCGCGGCACCGTCACGCTGGACGCCCAACGCCTGCCCGCCGACAGCCGCGCCATCCGGCCGAGCCGCGCCCACCGCTTCACGCCCGACGGGACGGCGGACGCGCCGTGGGTGGCGCTGCGCCTGGGCGGCGCCGTCCTCATCGGCACCCAGGCGGAGCTGTCGGCGGCCACCGGGCTGGCGCTGCGCGCCGCGTCGCCGTGCCCGCACACACTCGTCGCCACGCTGGTCGACGGCGCCGCCAAGTACATGGCCGACGCGGACGCCTACCGGCGCAGCACCTACGAGGCCATGAACTCCCGTTACGCCCGCGGCTCGGCGGAGCGGTTCGCCGCGGCCCTCCTGGCCGCCCTCAACGCCATGTTCGGCCCGGGTGGATCGGAGGCGGCGCCGTGACCACGACCAAGCACAACACGACCAAGCACAAGTTGGCCCAGGACCTCCTGCTCAACCTCATCATCTCCGTCATCATGTCGCTGGTCATGTCGACCATCCAGACCGCGCTCAACGTCGGGTTCGGCCCGCTGTTCCTGAAGGCGGCCCTGAGATCGTTCGCCGTCTCCGTCGTCGTGTCGTTCGCCGTCATCTACGTCACGCTGCCGCGCGTGGCCGCGTGGCTGGCGCGCGTCTTCGGCGACGAGGGCGACGCGGACGACGCGGACGGCTGAGCCGAGGGCGTCCCCCCGTCACGCGGGGGCTCAGATCGGCAGCCGGAACAGCCGTTGGGCGTTGCCGGCCAGGACCAGCGCGCGGTCGGCGGCGGACAGCTCGACGACGTCGGTCATGAACGCCACCCCCTGGTTCATCCAGCCGTGGAAGACAGGGAACGACGAGCCGAACAGGTAGTGGTCCGCGCCGCCGACGCGGATGGCGCACTCGACCTGGTCCTTGCCCCACGAGTGGGGATGGGTCAGGTCGAAGAAGATGTTGCGCTCGAGGTAGCCCGCGATCTTGTCCCCGCCCGTGGCGTCGAGCCGCTGCATGGCCTCGGCCTTGTTCGACTGGTGCGGCATCAGCAGGTCCCGCTGGGCGAACCAGTTGCCGCCCAGCATGGTGTGGATGAACCGCAGCCCCGGCAGCCGGTCGAACAGCCCGCTGAACAGCTCGCGGCCGACGGCCGTAGCCTGGTCGATGACGCGCCCGAACTCGCGGCGCAGGTTCGTGTAGTCGACGACCGAGTGCCACTCGACCGGCAGCGGCGTGTGGTGGACGATGACCGGCACGTCCAGCTTCTCAACCGCCGCCAGGTACGGCGCGAAAACCGGGTCGTCGAGGTAGAGCTGGCCGTAGTGGCAGGCGACCTGGACGCCGACGGCCCCGAGTTCCTTGACGCAGCGCTCGAGTTCGTAGAGGTTGGCCTTACCTCCCCACGGCGGCACGCAGGCCGTGGCGAACAGCCGCCCGCCCGACCGCGCCACGATCGCCGCAGCGTTGTCGTTGACCGCCCGGCACAGCTCCAGCGGCAGCCACTCCTGCCACACCGGCACCCGCATGATGCCGTAGTCAACGCCCGCCTCGTCCATCGCCGCGAGCTTGGCCTCAGCCGAGTAGTCGCCCTCGACGTAGTTGAGGTTCTGGTGCCCGGCCGGCTTCTCCAGCACGACCTGGCGCCGGCCGTCGTCCATCGTGACGACCCGCGCGATCTCGCCGAAACCGCGCGGCGCGCAGGCCAGAAAGCCGTCGAGCAGGGCTTGGTTCGAGAACAGATCCTCAGGCAGATGGTGGATGTTGATATCGACGATGGTCATGGTGCCTCCTTTGGCACGGTGGGCTCAGAGTTCCGGGTCCGGGTCCAGGGCCGCGGCCCGTTCGCGGTCGGCGATGGCGATCAACTCGGCGCGCAAGTGTTGAAGGGCGGGGAGGGCCCGCGTGACCTGCTGGACCTCCCGCGCGGAGAGCCGGCTGAAGGCCTCGTCCATCGCCTGCTCGACGCCGGACGTGAACGACAGCCGGACGTAGCGGCCCTTGGCGGTCGCGGTCAGGACGACCGAGCGGCCGTCCAGGTGGGAGCGGCGGCGCTGGATCAGCTTCTGGGCCTCGAGCTTGCGGACGATCTCGCTGACCATCGGCCGCGAGAGCCGCATCGCGCCCGCCAACACCGTCGGGGTGACGTCGTCGTTGTCGATGACGAGGCGCAAGGCCAGGGCTTGGGCCGGGGGGAGGACGGGCAGGCCGCCGCGGGACCGCGCGGCCAGGGTGGCTTCCTGCCACAGGGACTGCACCATCGTGGCGAACCCGGCCGCCTGGGCCGTGTCAGTCTCTTTCGCGCCGTTCATCCGCTTCTCCGCCCGTCGTGTCTCAAGGGCAGGCTAGCACCGGCGGAGGCCGCCGGGACGGGGCCGCCCCGAACTGCGAAGTAGTTCTTGCATCCGAACTACTTAGTTAAGTATGATGAAGTAAATCGGGCGAAGCCAGGGCCATCGCAGGCCGAGGTCGCCCGGTGGCCGTCGCCAACCCTCTGGAGGATGTCGTGACCGACTATCCGAATGCCTTGCTCGTGACCAAGCGCCAGACCCTGTCGCCCGAAGAACGGGCCCTGCCTCTCGCCCGGTACTTCGACCTGCCGCTCCACCGCCCGGGGCCGTTGCAGCAGGAACTGCTCGACCGGATGCCGCTCGACGAGTCGGCCGCCACGCCGCCCGAGGACTGGCTGGACATCCTCCAGCCGGTCGGCTACCAGGCCGCCGAGTACGGCTACTGCCTGCGCCACGACGGCACGGGCTACATCGCGTCCTACACGACCTACCCCGGTTGCACGCCCGCGATGCTGGCCTGGTACTTCCGCTGGATCAACATCCACTCGGCCCACATGCCGCCTGGCCAGGGCAACCTGCGCTACAAGATCTGGAACCCGGCCGACCACTGGGACCACTACTTCCTCAACGGCCACGACAAGTCCGGCGGCATCTTCACGGTCGAGTCGCTCGACCTGGGGGAGGGGGAGGAGATGCTCGGCTCGATCCGCCACGCCCTCGACCCGCGTGACTTCGGCCTGACCACTGCCCGATGGGAGGCCCTGCAGGAGGCCGGTTGTTGGGTCGACTGTGCCACCGAGTCGTTCCACCCGCGCGACGACCCCTCGACCGATCTCCCCGGGACCCACCTGTTCCTGACGCTGACGCGCATCAACCCGTGGGGCGTCCTGGAGAAGATCACGCGGGAATGGATCGGCTGGGGCGTAGCCGACGGCGCACTCGCCATCGACACCTCGACGCCCGACTGGATGTTGACCGAGGCGTACCTCAAGAAGGTCGTCACGCACGGCACGGTCGAGGCCCAGCAGTTGGGCAAGTTCCTGCCCGAGCTCTACGCCAGATACAAGGACCTCCCCGACGACGCCGACTGACCGGGTGGCCGGGACGCGGGTGTGTCACGATGAACCTTGACGGCGCGGGGGAAGGGAGCGGGCCATGGCGTGGGCGGTCGTCACGACGCTGGCGGCGGCGGTGGCGTTCGCGGCCTTCCACATTCCCCTGCCGGGGCACCGGGACGGCCCGCGGGCCGGCCGGTGGCGTCTTCGCCCTCTGGCGGGCCGGCCGGCCCACGTCTGCGGCCTCGCCTACCACGCCCTCATGCTGCCCGCGGTCGCGGCCCTGCCCGCCCCCGCCTGGGCGGAGGCGGCGGGCTTCGCCTGGATGCTGGCCGACATGGCGCTGGAGGTCGCCGGGCTGGCCGGGGCGGCCATCGACGCCGGCCCCATCCGGGAGGGGCTCCACCTGGTCGCCTGCCTCTGGCTGCTCGGCGCCGGCTGGTCCGGCGGGCCGGAACTCGGCCTCATCGGGACGGCGCTGGCGGCGGCCTTCGTCGCCCGCCTGGCCGGCCGGGTCCGGCGCGGGCGCCCGGCCGCCTGGGCCCGCCACGCCAGCGCGCTGCTCAACGTCCTCTGGATCGTGGCCGTGGCCGTCGCCCTGGCCTGACCGGCCGTTACCAAGCTGTGACCTGGGGAATCTTGACAGAATACTTCGGTAGTAGTAACTAATACATAGACAAAACTATTAACTCCGTGACCCTTGGGTTACCCCGCCGCGGCAGCGCCGCACTGCCGCGGAACCCCTTCTCAAAGACGAGGATGAAAGATGTCTTCCAACTCCTTGCGCCGCGTGGCGGTCGTCGCTACGGCCGCCGGCGCCCTCTTCCTGGCCGCTTGTTCCAGCGGCTCGGGCACGACCGGCGGGCAGACCTCTGCCGCCGGTGCCGCCAGCTCCGAAGCTCCGGCCGCCACGAGCGTGACCATCACGCTGTGGCACAACTCCGCCGATACGGACGCGCTGCTCAACCTCTACAAGGCTTATGAGGCCTATTCCGGCAACACGATCGAGCTGCTCGATTTCCCCGCCGACACGTACACGACGGCGGTCCAGACCAAGTGGGCGGCCGGGGACCGGCCCGACCTCCTCGAATACTCGCCCGCGCCGCAGGACATGCGCCAGCTCAACATGGGGCAGAACATGGTCGACCTCTCCGACATGGACTTCACCAGCCACCTCATCAACACCTCCGGCGCGCTCGACGGCAAGGTCCTCGGCGTCGCCCTCGGGCCGATCAGCTCGTACGGCCTGTACTACAACAAGGACGTCCTGAAGGCCGCGGGCGTCGCCGTGCCGACCAACTACACCGAGCTGCAGGAGGAGTGCGCGGCGATCACGGCGACCGGGGCGGTCGAGGTGTTCGTCGGCGGCGGGTCGGAGTTCCCCGCCAACATGATCGCCGGGTTCGCCTACATGGCCGATTTCAACGCGGACGACGCCTGGGGCCAGGCGGTGGCCGCGGGGACCGTCACGGTGGACGACCCGGATGGGCCCATCGTCGCGGGACTGACGGCGGTCGACAACCTGCGCCAGGCGGGCTGCCTCAACAGCGACGTCGCCACGGCCACATACCAGGACTCGATCAAGGCCGTCTACGACGGCACGGCCGCCTTCGCCATCCTGCCCTCGGACTTCATCGACCTGTTCTACGCCGAGGACCCGGGCAACACCGCCGCCGTCGACGCGAAGGTCGGCTACGGCGCGATCTCGGCCGAGAAGGGCATCGGCTCCTACTCGGCCAGCCCGGGCGGCAGCTACTTCGTGCCGACTACGGGCGACGCGGCCAAGGAGGCCGTGGCGAAGGACTTCATCGCCTTTGCCACAGGGACCGGCTACCAGGCCTACGTCGACGAGGCCAAGTGCGCGCCGACGCTCGACACGGCCAACCCGCCGACCGACATGGGGGAGATGTACGTGTCCCTGGACCAGATCCTCCAGGATCCGACCACGACCCCGGCCTTCAACCAGTCCGTGCCCGGTTTCGGCAACTTCGGCCAGCTCTCGCTGAGCGTGCTGGTCGGCCAGTCGACCCCGCAAGAAGCGGCCACGAAGTGGCAGGTCTTCGTCGACCAAGCGCGCGAGGCGCAGGGCTAAGACACACGAGGGGACGGCCCCTCCGCCAGACCAGCGATTGAGCGATCCTCGCCACGGAACCCGGCGTGTTGCGGGCTCCGACGGCGAGGATCGCTCAATCGGCTCCCGGGGTCGGGGGCGGGGTCGGTGGGGGCGGTCCGGTCTAGCTTGCTGGGGGCGGGCCGCCGAACATGATTTCGTCCCAGCTGGGGACTGATGCCCTGGCCCGCTTGCTGCTGCGGCGCTTCGGCGCCGGGTTCAGGGGGACGATCTTGCCCGTCTTCTCCGGTTTCTCCGCCGCGGTGTCGGCGGTCACGGGGGACGCCGGTGCCGCGGGCGTCACGGCCGGAGCCGTCGCAGGCACCGACGCGGCGCCGGCCGCACTCGCCGCACTGGCCGGGCTCGCCGGCACCTCGAACTCCGCTTCGCCGAAGCCCGGCAGCGGTTCGCGCAGGCCGCGGTAGATCTTGACCGAGTCCTCCTCGATGACCGAGATCATGTCGTAGAGGGAGTCGAGCGTGGAGCGGTGGCCGGGCTCCAGCGTCTCCTCGGCGGCCGCGAGCTGGGACTCCGGCACGTCGAGCCAGCTCGGCGTCACGAGCGGGTGCGAGTGTTCGAGGCCGTCGGCCGCCCAGGAGTCCGGGGGAGTGAGCTCCGGCTCGCCGTCGAAGCCGAAGTCCCCGAAGTCGTCGGCCGAGTCCGAGTCCGAGTCCACGGTTGGGACCGGCGAGGCGGGGGAGGCCAGGTCGACGGTCGGCTCGGAGTCGTCGGCGTCACGGCGGCGCCCGGACTGCGGGCCATGCGACGCCGAGGGGTCGCCGATGAGCCAGCGGGCCTCGTCGTCGTCGGCGACGGAGAAGCGGCCGTGGTTGTCGAAGATGAAGCGGGCCACGTGTTTCGCCCCGCCCGACTGGTAGCGCGCCTCCGCGATCCAGCGGGCGTCCGAGCGGCGCCAGGCGTCCCACTCGACCTGGTCGATGTCGAGGCCGCGGCTCAGCAGCCGCTCGGCCACGACCTGGCGCAGCCCCCGGTGCGAACTCGGCTCGCCCGCCCGCCGCACGGGCGACGCCAAGGCCAGGGCGGCGATGTGCTCGCGCTCGGCCAGGACCGGCGCGGCGAACGCCTCCACCCGGTCGGCGCTCATGCCGGCCAGCTTGACGACGTCGGAAAGCGACTGGCCGGAGCGGATCCGCGTCTGGATCTCTCGCGGTGTCAAGGCTTCCATCAGGTCTCCCACGGAGTCGTCGCACTCATACAGGCACTCATACTGCCACCCAACTTAGTGGAACTCGGCCCGTCCCGCCGCCGCCCGCGCCGCGCGTGACCCAGATCCCGTGACTTGACGCGGGCGGACGAGTGCGGTCGTGACGCCTTGTCCGAGACGCTACAATCCACGTCCGTCCGCCCGCGGGGTGGATCGATGGGGTCCGATGTGGTACACAAGGGCCTTGTCTGCGCAACCAGGAAGGTGATGATGGCGACCGACTACGACGCCCCCCGTAAGTCAGACGAGGAAATCGGTGAAGACAGCATCGAGGAGCTCAAGTCACGCCGCAACGACAAAAATTCGGGCAAGGTCGACGAAGACGAAGCCGAAGCCGCCGAAACATTCGAGTTGCCGGGCGCCGATCTCTCCCACGAGGAGCTGACCGTCCGCGTGCTGCCGCGCCAGGCGGACGAGTTCACGTGCGCGGGCTGTTTCCTCGTCAAACACCGGTCCCAGATCGCCGCGACCAAGAACGGGCTGCCGTACTGCGTCGACTGCGTGTAGGCGCGGTCATGTGGCCCACCAGGTCACACGCTCGGAGCCCGCGCCGCCGAGGCGTGGGCGCTATTTCTTGAGCGTGGTGCGGGACGCGATGACGCTGGCCGCGGCGGCCGTCGCCGCGGACAGGGCCAACCACGTGGCGAGGCGCTTGACGGAGGTGTCGGGGTCTTTGATGTCCGGCGGGGCGGTATGGGTCACGGCCTCCCAGCCGCGGTGGATGAGGAACTCGCCCACCGTCGCGAACAGGACGTTGGCGACGGCTGTGTACATTTTGTTGACGATGACCTTGTCCATGGGTCCTCCTTGGGGTCGTGGGCTTCATCCTAAGACGGAGGGGACGGATCATGACGGACTCTAGCGCGGTCCGCGTCGAAGTGCGGCGGCTCGACCCCGACGCGCCGCTGCCGCGCTACGCGCACCCGGGCGACGCGGGCGCCGACCTGGCCGCGGCTAGCGACGTCACGCTGGCGCCGGGCGAGCGGGCGTTGGTCGGGACCGGCCTGGCGCTGGCCATCCCGCCCGGCTACGCCGGCCTCGTCCACCCCCGCTCCGGCCTGGCGGCGCGCGCCGGCCTGACGATCGTCAACGCGCCCGGCACGATCGACGCGGGCTACCGCGGCGAGATCAAGGTCGCGCTCCTCAACACGGACCGGACGACGCCGATTGAGCTGCACCGCGGCGACCTCATCGCCCAGCTCGTCATCCAGCGCGTCGAGCAAGCCGACTTCGCCGAGGTGGCGGAGCTGGATGACACCGCCCGGGGCGCGGGCGGCTACGGCTCGACCGGCGGCGTCACGATGTGGCGTAGCGTTGACCCGGACGAACCAAACCCGGACCACCGGGACCCGAACCATCCGACCCTGGGAGAGTGAACAGCGTGATTTTCCGGCGCCACAAGGACGCGGCCGAGCCCGAGGCTTTCGACGGCCCGGACGACGACGAGCTCGACGACGAGCTCGATGACGACGAGTTCGACGATGACGATGACGACAGCGGCGAGCGTGACGACTACGACGGCGACGACGGCGAGGACGCGCCGCCGCGGCGCGAGCCGGCGGACGAGTGGGAGGAGCTCGACTTCGCCCAGGATTGGCGGGCCGACGGCCCGTTCGACATTGACGAGGTCGACTTCGACGCCGACGACATCGCGCGCGTCGACCTGGGCGCGCTGATCGTGACGCCCGAGCCGGACCTCAAGATCCAGCTCGTTGTCGACCAGAAGACCAAGCAGGCCGATACGTTGATCGTGGCCGCCGGCGACTCCGCGCTCCAGGTCTCCGTCCTGGCCGCGCCCGGGACCGAGGGGTTCGTGGCGGAGTGGCGCCATCACCTCCTGGAGGAGACCGCCCAGGCCGGCGGGGAAGCCCAGATCGCGGAGGGCCCGTTCGGGACCGAACTGCGGCGGGTCATGCCCGTGACCGGACCGGACGGCCAGCAGGCGCAACTGAAGTTGCGCGACTGGCTGGTCCACGGGCCGCGCTGGCTCCTCCACGCCCGGCTCCTCGGTAAGGCGGCGCTCGACACGGCGGACCGGGGCCCGGCCGCCGAACTGGGCGAGTTCTTCCGCAACCTCATCGTCCGCCGGGGCGACGTCGCGCAGGTGCCCGGCACGCCCGTGGCCCTGCACCCGCCGGAGCAGCGGTGAGCGATCAGCCCGGTTTCTGGCGGCGCGCGCTCGACCGGTTGGTCCGGTCCGACGACGAGCCGCCGTCCGACGACGCCCCCGACGCCCCGGCCGGGCCCGCGCCGATCGGCCGGGTGACGGCGCGCTGCCGCGTCGACGTGCGCGGCCAGGTGGTGGACACGGCGGTCGTGGCGGAGCCCGGGGGCCCGTGGTTCGAGGCCGGGCTGGCCGACGCCACGGGGACGCTCACGCTCGTGTGGATGGGCCGGTCCGGTGTCCCCGGGATCGAGCCGGGGCGCCGGCTCCGCGTGACGGGCCGCGCCGTGGCGGACCGAGGCCGCCTGGTGGTATTCAACCCGGCATACACGCTGGAACCCGCCTGATGCCGCGGCCTGGGTGGTGAGGCGGAGGTGTCTGATGCCGCGGCCTTGGCGACGAAGGAGCCCGGGCGGCGGCGTCAGATACCTCGGCCGGTGGGGGTTGTGTGTGGGGTCGGCCGCGGTATCAGGTGCCCCCGCCTGGGCTCGTTCCTCGCCAGGGCGGGGGAGCCTGACACCTCGGCCTAGGGAGCCTGATACCTCGGCCTGGGCCGGCCTTCTAGTCGCCGGGGTCTGAGTTGGCCGTGGCGCGGCGGGTGGCCAGGCCGACGACGGCCAGGGCGACCGCTACCAGGATGAGGGAGAGGGCCACGGCCGCGTCGGGGTCGGACTCGCGTTCCAGGTAGATCTCCAGGGGTAGCGTCCGCGTCACGCCCTGGAGGCTCCCCGCGAACGTCAGCGTCGCCCCGAACTCGCCCAAGGCGCGGGCGAACGACAGGACCAGCCCCGACGTCAACCCGGGCAGGACCAGGGGGAGCGTGATGTGCCACAGCATCGCCCAGCGGCCGGCCCCGAGCGTGGCGGCCACCTCCTCGTAGTGGCGCGGCAGCATCCGCAGCGCCCCTTCCAGCGACAGGACGAGGAAGGGCAGGGCGACGAAGGTCTGGGCCAGGACGACGGCGGTGGTCGAGAACGCGATGCGGAGGCCCATGACCTCGAGGTGGCGGCCGAGGAGGCCGCGGCGGCCGAAGGTGTAGAGGAGGGCGAGGCCGCCGACGACGGGCGGCAGGACGAGGGGCAGCAGGACGAGCGCGCGGACGACCGACTGGCCGGGGAAGCGGGCGCGGGCCAGGACGAGGGCCATCGGGATGCCCAGCAGGACGCAGAGGCACGTCGCCGTCCCGGACGTTTTCACGCTCAGGAGGAAGGCCGCCCGCGACGCCTCGGACGTCACGAGCGGCCAGAAGTTGGGCCAGTCGACGCGCGTGACCAGGGCGGCCAGCGGGAGGAGGATCAGGCCCGCGCCCACCAGCGCGAGCGCGTACACCCCTCCCGGCAGGCCGACCGGGTCACGGCGCCGGCTCATCGGACGGTTGTCAGGGGAGTCACGGTTGCCCGAAGCCCGCGGCGGCCAGGACCGCCGCACCCGTCGGGCCCGTCACGAAGTCGACGAACTCCTGGGCCAGCGCGGCCTGGGGCGCGTTCGCCACGACGCCGATCGGGTAGTTGTTGACCGCCTGGGCCGCTTCGGGGAACGCGATGCCGACGACCGCGCCGTTGGCCCCCTGGACGTCCGTCGAGTACACCAGCCCCGCGTCCGCGTCGCCGGAACTGACCTTGGCCAGCACGTCCGTGACCTTCGATTCCTCCGACACCGGCTGGATGTCGATCCCGGCGATCCCCTCGACCTTGACCGCGGCGGCGCCGCAGGGCACCTCGGGCGCGCAGACGACGACGGCCAGGTCCGGGTTGGTGAGATCCGCCAGGGACGTCACACCGCCCGGGTTGTCCGGCGGGACGGCGATCATCAGGCTGTTCGTGGCGAACAGCACCGGCGCCCCGGCGATCAAGTTCTCCGCGGTCACCTTCGACATGTTGTTCTCGTCGGCGGACGCGAACACGTCGGCCGGGGCGCCCTCGATGATCTGGGCGGCCAGGTCGGAGGAGCCGGCGAAGTTGAAGGTCACCGTGACGCCGGGATGGACGGCCTCGAACTGGGCGCCGAGGTCGGTGAACGTGGCGGTCAGGGACGCGGCGGCGTAGACGGTCAACGTGGCCTCAGCCGGGGTCGGGGTGGCCGCGGCGGCGCTGGTGGCCGGGGCCTGGGCGGTGGTGGCGGCGGCGCTGGACGGGGGCGCGCTGCTGGACGTGGTGGAACCGGCCGAGCCGCCGCAGGCGGCCAGCCCGAGGCTAGCCGCGAGGCCGAGGCAGAGCGGCAGGAAGCGGGCGCGGAGTCGTGGTTGGGTGATCGGAGTCATGGGGTGTCCTCCTTGGACGTGGGGGTTGAGGCTGGGGTTTCGATGATGACGGTGGTCGCCTTGACGACGGCCACGGCCAGGTCGCCGGGTTTCAGGTCGAGTTCCCGGACGGCCTCGGTACTCATGAGCGACACGACCCGGAACGGGCCGGCCTGGAGTTCGACCTGGGACATGACCAGGTCGGATGTCACGGACGTGACCAGGCCGACGAAACGGTTCCGGGCCGAGCGCAGGACCGGCGACGGGTCGGTCACGGAGGTCGAGTGCGAGCGCACGAACTCCGCCAGCGCGACGCCGTCCACGACCTTGCGGTGGGCGTCGTCGAGCTCGGAGGGCAAGGCGCCGGAGTCGGTCCAGCGGCGCACTGTGTCGTCGCTGACCCCGAGAAACGTGGCGGCGTCCCGAATCCGCAGTTTCGTCATGGAGGTGATTAAACCGGACCGCGGGCGTTTTTCCAACCGTGTCCGAGGAATGACGCTAATTGTAACGCAACTGTAAAGGCGGCTTGTCATTCGGCGGGGTTGTGGCGTGACCGCGTCTGCCGGTCATGGTCCCTGATAGTGCCGCAAGTTCGGACCATTGATGCGCGCTCGTGACCGCAGACGCGGACGGACGGCGTGACCGTGACAGCGGCCGCGGGCAGCTTGGTTGAACTTTCCGAAAATCTTTCCCCGGGGCGTGATAAACCGCCGTCCAGGCGGGGGAAAGGGGGGCATTTTCGGCGCAACAACCAGAATCTGTCCGGGTGTGTGGCGGCCACGGTAGGTGGTGAGGCGGAGGTGTCTGATGCCGCGGCCTTGGCGACGGAGGAGCCCGGGCGGCGGCGTCAGATACCTCCGCCGGGGGTGTGTGGGGTCGGCCACGGTGTCGGGCCCGGTGGCTGTCGCTCGTTCCTCGCTCCGTAGCCACCGTGCCCGACCCCATGGCCTGGGCTCGTGCCTCAGGTCACGGGCGCAGGGTGGGTTGGCGGGAGAGGAGGCGGCCGCTGGCGACTGCGATCAGCATGGCTAGCACGGCGCCGGCGGCCAGGACCCAGTAGCCCGAGTGGGCACCGTGGGCGTCGACCATGCGGCCGGCCAGCCCGGCGCCCGCGGCCATGCCGATGCCCAGGGCTGTGCCGATCCACGTCAGGCCCTCGGTCAGGTTCTCGCTCGGGACCAGCCGCTCGATCAGGGAGTTGCCGTTGACGAAGCTGGGCGAGATGGCGAAGCCGGACAGGAAGCTGACGACCGCCAGCGACCAGTACTCGAAGGCCACGAGGAACAGCAGCGCGGTCCCGGCGACGAACAGCAGGCCGATGACGAACCGCTGCCACAGGGGGCTCCGCCACGGCCGCGCCCCGTACCACAGCGCCCCGAGCATCGACGCCAAGGAGCCCGCCGCCATGATCGGCCCGGCCCACGCCTTGCGGCCGAGGTGTTCGCACATCGCCACCATCGTGATGTTGTTGGCCCCGAACTGGAGGCCGACGCCGATGAACACGACCGCCACGACCGCGACCCCCGGGTAGCGGATGGCCGAGCCCCGCCGGCGGTCCGCCACCGGCGGCTCGCTCGCCCGCTGGGCCAGGAAGAACGAACCGCTGCCGACGAGGAGGACGAGGAGGAGGATGACGCCGGCCGCGGGCTGGACGCCGAGGCGGGGCCAGGCGAGGGTGGCGGAGACCGTGGCGAAGGTCGGCGCCACGATGTACGCCACGTCGTCCAGCATCGATTCCAGCGCGAACGCCGGCTGGAGGATGGGGGAGTTCTGGAGCACGTGGCTCCAGCGCGACCGCGTCAGGGGGCCGATCGGGAACGACGTCGACCCCGTCACGATCGCGCAGCCCGCCAGCACCGGCCAGGGCGCGTGGAGCCAGGCCGCCGCCGTCAGCCCGGCCGCCGCGGCCGTGAACAGCGCGATCAGCGGGTAGCCGACGCGGGTCTGGCCGAACCGGTCGATGAGGCGGCCGCAGACCGGGGCGCCGACGGCGAACGCGACCGTGTGGACGGCCGTCACGATGCCCGCCAGCGTGTACTCGCCGTAGAAGCCGGAGATCATGAGGGTCAGGGCGATGCCGGTCATCGCGCCGGGGAACCGGGCGATGAACCCGGGCACCACGAACCGCCGTACCCCAGGGGTTCGCCACGCGATCAGGTACCGGCGCATGGCGGCCATTGTGGCACGGCCGAGAGCGCTTCCAGACAGCGCCCGCGCCACGCTAGGGTTGTGTCATCTCCGCTTGAGGAACGCACGCCATGGATTTCACCGAATTCGCGCACGAACTGCTCGGCAACAACCTCATCGCCGGGTTCCTCGCCGCCTTCGCCATCGCCGCCTGCGCCGGCCTCGCCAAGCGCCTGTCCATCCCCTCGCCGCTCCTGCTGGTCGCGCTGGGCGTGGCCGTGTCGTTCTTCCTCGGCGGCGACGCGCCCGAGTTCCCGCCCGCCCTGATCCTCCAGGGCGTCCTCCCGCCGCTGCTCTACTCGGCGGCCGTGTCGATGCCGGCGATGGACTTCCGGCGTGACTTCACTGCCATCTCCGGCCTCTCCGTCGTCCTCGTGGCGCTGACGGCCGTCGTCGTCGGCCTCGGCCTCCACTGGCTCCTCGGGCTGGCCGGCCTCGAGGTCCCGATCGCCATCTGCATCGCGGTCGGGGCGATCCTCTCGCCGACCGACGCGGTCGCCGTCGGCATCGTCGAACGGCTGGGCTCGCCGCACCGGCTCGTCACGATCCTCGAGGGCGAGGCGCTCATCAACGACGCGACGGCCCTGGCCGTCATGACGACGGCGCTGGCCGCGGGCGGGGTCGTCTCGGAGACCGAGGTGCCGGGCTTCCTGGCGGACAACCTGCCCTGGCTGACGCCGGGCGCCACCGTGACCGCGCCGTGGATCGCCGAGCGCTTCGCCTGGCTCGTCGTCACCGCCGTCGTCGTCGGCGCGGTCGTCGGCCGGCTCGGGCTGTGGATCTCGTCCAAGGTCCGCGAGCCGGCGCTCGGCATCCTCGTGACCTTCCTCATCTCCTTCGCCGCCTACATCCCCGCCGAGCACCTCGGCGGCTCCGGCCTCGTCGCCGCCGTCGTGGCCGGGCTGATCAACGGCCAGGGCGGCCCCAAGCACGTCTCGGCCGCCAACCGGATCGCGCAGGGCCACACGTGGGAGACCGTCGAGTTCCTCCTCGAGGGCGCGGTCTTCCTCATCATGGGCCTCCAGGTCAAGCACCTGATCGACGTCCGCGACCAGCGGGCCAGCGGCCTCGCCATCGTCGGCGTCGCCCTCGGCGCCGGCCTCATGGTCCTGCTCGTCCGGCTCATCTTCGTCGCGCCCCTGGTCGAATTGCTCCAGGCCAAGGCGAAACGGCTGGCCAAGAAGCAGCAGAAGGCGATGCAGGCGGCGGCCGCCGGCTTCGGCCGCCAGGCGCGCGTGGCGCAATTGCACGCCGAACTGGCCGCCCGGCGGGCCGGCGGGGGAGGGGTCACGCGGGAGGCGGGCTCGGTTGGCTCGGCGGGCTCGGGTGGCTCGGCCGGGTCGGCGGGGACGGCGGGTCAGGCGACGCGGGCGCTGCGGCGCGTGCGCCGCCTCGTCGGCGACGTCGACTACCTGGCGGCCCGGCCGTTCGGCTGGCGCGAGGGCTCGGTCCTGGTCTGGGCGGGGATGCGCGGCGTCGTCACGCTGGCCGGCGCCCAGGCGCTGCCGGAGACCCTGTGGGAGGACGGCCCGGCGCTGCCGTTCCGCGCCAGCCTCATCCTCGTGGCGTTCATCGTGGCGGCCACGAGCCTCATCGTCCAGGCCGGGACGCTGCCCATGCTCCTGCGCTGGGCCCACCTCACCGGCCACGACCCCGTGGCCGAGGCGGTCGCCCGCGACAAGCTGCAACGCCGGCTGGCGCGGGCCGCGCGGACGTATCTCCTGGACCCGGACCTGCGCCGTTCGACGGGCGAGCCGTTCGGCGACCAGGCGGTCGCCACCGTGTTCGACGTCCTGTCCGTCACTCCGACCGCGCCCGCCGACGAGGCGGACGAGGCGCTGACGCGGTCCGAGGCGGTCGAGCTGACCGAGGAGCAACTGGCGCACCGGGCGGACCAGGCGGAGATGTGGGAGCTGCGGCTCGGCGCCGTCCGCGCCATGCGCATGGCGCTGCTGGCCGCCCGCTCGGAAGGCACCTACGACTCGGAGCTGCTGAAGGAAGCCCTGGAGGAGCTGGACGCCGACGAGATCAGCATCGAGCTGCGCCACGACGACGGCGCGGCCTCGCCCGGATGACGGGGTAGCGCCTACTCCGCGGCTTCCTTGGGGGCCCTTCTGCGGCGGCGGCGCCGGGAGGCGCTGCTGGTCGTGTCCGTGGGGGCGGCGGGAGTGGTCGTCGGCGCGGTCTCCTCGGCCGTGCGCTGGCGCGCGCGACGGCGCCGGCCGGTCTTGACCGCCTCCGGCGCATCGGTCGTCACCGTGGCCGGCGCCGCGGCCACAGCCGGGGCCGCGGGCGTGGCCGCCGCACTGGCGTCCGGCGTGACGACGACGCCGTTGCGGCGCCGGGTCCGCGTGCGCTGGCTTCGCTGGGCGTCACGGCCCGCGCGGCCCTCGCGGTCCTCGCCGCGGCGCCCGCCGCGGTCGCGCTCGCCTCGGCCACCCCGGTCCCGGTCGCGCCCACCGCGCCGATCCCGATCCCGGTCGCGGTCGCCCCGGTCGGCGCGCGGCCGGACCGGCGCGTCGACCAGCCGGCCGGTCGCGCCCTCGGGAATCTCCAGCTCCGCCAGGAGCTGGGGCGTGGTCGAATAGGCCTCCAGCGGGGTGTCGAAGTCGAGGTCGAGCGCCTTGTTGATGAGCTTCCAGCGCGTCACGTCGGTCCAGTCGACGAACGTCACGGCGATACCCTCGCGCCCGGCCCGGCCCGTCCGGCCGATCCGGTGGACGTACGTCTTCTCGTCGTCCGGGCAGTCGTAGTTGATGACGTGGGTCACGCCCTCGACGTCGATGCCGCGCGCCGCCACGTCCGTCGCCACGATGACCTGCGCCTTGCCCTCGCGGAACTTCGCCAGGGCGCGCTCGCGGACGATCTGGGAGAGGTCGCCGTGGATGCACGTGGCCTTGAAACCGCGGTCCACGAGGTCGTCCGTCAGCCGCTGGACGCCCCGCTTGGTGCGGCAGAAGATCATCACCCGGCTGGCGGCGGGGGACTGGAGCAGCTTGCCGACGATCGTCGGCTTGTCGAGGTCGTGGGCCTGGTAGACGAACTGAGTCGTCTCCGGGACCGTCATCTGCTCGTCGAAGGCCTCGGCGCGGATGTTGATGGGCTGGTGGAGGTGGGCCCGCGCCAGCGACACGATGGCCGACGGCATCGTGGCCGAGAACAGCATCGTCTGCCGCTCCGACGGCACATGCGCCAGGATCCGCTCGACGTCCGGCAGGAAGCCCAGGTCGAGCATCTCGTCGGCCTCGTCCAGGACGAGGATCTTGACCGCGTCCAGTTGGAGCGAGCCGCGGTCCATCAGGTCGATGATGCGCCCGGGCGTCCCGATGACGACGTCGACGCCGTCCGCCAGGCTGTCCAACTGCGGCTCGTAGCCGACGCCGCCGTAGACGGTCAGGACCTTGGCCCCGCGCCCCTGCCCGGCGACCTCGAGGTCGCCCGTGACCTGGAGCGCCAGTTCGCGCGTCGGGCAGAGCACGAGTGCCTGCGGCTTGGCGCGGACCGCCGGGTCGAAGCCGGCGTCGCCGGGGAGCGAGATGTTCTGGAGGATGGGGATGCCGAAGGCCAGCGTCTTGCCCGTGCCGGTCCGGGCCTGGCCGATCAGGTCGGAGCCCTGGAGGGCGATCGGGATGGCGAGGTTCTGGATGGGGAACGGGTAGGCGAAGCCGGCCAGGGTGAGCGAGTCGACGATGGCCTGGGCGACGCCGAGATCGGCAAACGTGCCTTGTTCATCGAAGGCAGAGGGGGCGGACAGGGGGCTCGATGGTGAGGACATGGGCGGCTCAGATCGTGCCGAAGCCGACGGGGCGGGCGTGTTCCGTGCCCAGCTCGATGTAACCGATGCCGGCCGAGGGGATGAGCACCTGGCGGCCGTGGCTGTCGGCCAGCGCGACGACCCCGTCGCCGGCCAGCGCGTCGGTCAGCGCCTTCTTGATGTCCTCGGCGCTGAGGCGGGAATCGATGACGATTTCCTTGGGGACCTGGCGGATCCCGATCTTGACTTCCACTACTTTCTACTTCCTACCTGAAGACTAACCAGGGTAAGCCTACCCCGGGGGCCGTAATCGGCCGTCACGCCGTCAGGTTGTCACGTTGTCCGTCACGGTCCGTCACGCGGTCAGGGCCTCGGCTTCGCCCGGCGCGGCCGGGCGGACGACGATCCGCGTCCACGCGCCGACGTAGATCCGGTCGTCGGGGCCGACCGGGGTCTTGGCCGTGATCGGGTCGTCGGGCAGGGGCGCGCCGGCGGGGGCGACGAACGTCCCGTTGGCCGAGTCGAGGTCGGCCACGTACCACTGGCCGCCGATCTGGGTCAGCTCCGCCTGGCGGCGGGAGCAGCCGGAGTCCGCGCCGCAGTCGACCTCGGGGTGGATGTTGCGCGACTCGGAGACCCGCCCGATGAGCGCGGGGGCGTGGATGACGAACGTCGTCGGCGGCCCGGCCGGCGGCAGCGGATCGGGCGACTCCTGCAGCGTGTACCAATCCGGGTCGATCCACACCTCGGCCACCGTCGGCGCCGCCGGCGCCCGGTCCGACGGCACGGACGTGTCGGCCGGCGCAGGAGTGTCGCCCGGGGCGTGACCCGCGCCGTCGTCCTGGCCTTCCCTGTCAGCCTGAGCGACTTCTCTGTCAGCCTGAGCGGCTTCTCTGTCATCCTGAGCGGCTTCTCTGTCATCCTGAGCGGAGCGAAGGATCTCTCCCGCCGCCGAGTCATCCGCGGCCACCCCATCCGCGGCCACCCCATGCGCGGCCACCCCGTCAACGGGTGCAGCCGCCGCGGCGTCTCCGGCCTCCGCGCCGTCCCCCGGCGCGGGCGTGGCGCCGGTCAGCCCGAGCGCGGTGGCCAGGTCGGTGCTGGGCAGGGCGCCGGTGGTGTAGTCGTAGCCGCAGGCCTCGCAGAACAGCGCGCCGGGCGGCTTGGGCGCGCCGCAGTGGGGGCAGGCTTCGGGGGTGGGGAGAACCGGTTCGGGGGCAGCGGGGGGCGCCGCGGGAGCGTCCGCGGGCATCGGCACGCCGCACTGGTCGCAGAAATCCGTCGTCGCGGTCTCATGGCCATTGGGGCACGTAGGCATCGGGGTCACCTCCATGGTGGATCTGCCCCTCAGCGTAGTGGGTAGGACCGAGCCCAAGGTGTTAGCCCAGGCCGAGGTGTCAGCCCAAGGCCGAGGTGTCAGATGCCGCGGCCTCGGCCAGGGCGCCTGACACCGCGGCCTCGGCCCGGGCGCCTGACACCTCGGCCTCGGCCAGGGCGCCTGACACCTCGGCCTTGGGCCTAGGATCGACCTCATGGATTGGCTCCGTTCGTTCCGTCCGGCGGAATCTGACGCCGTTACCCTGATTTGCTTTCCCCACGCCGGCGGTGGCGCGGCCGCCTACGCCGCCTGGCGCGACCTGCTGCCCGCCGGCTGGGGGCTGGAAGCGGTCCGCTACCCCGGGCGCGAGGACGCCGTGACCGCGCCGCCCGCCGCCTCGCTCGGCGACATCGTGACCGGTGTGACCGACGCCCTGACGCAACTCGACCCGCCCGGCCCCGTGGTCCTGTTCGGCCACTCGCTCGGCGCCATCCTCGCCTACGAGACCGCCCACCGCCGCCAGGCCGCCGGCCAGCGCGTCGACGCGCTGGCCGTGTCCGGCATCCCGCCGTGGACCGAGCAGCATGTCCTGACCAACAAGTACGACCCGGCCGACCCCGCGTCCGCCGACCCGCTGGCCGAGGAAGTACTGGCGCTGGACCCGGAGTCCGAGGCCGTGTTCCAGCATCCGGCGTTGAAAAAGGTCACTCTCATGGCCGTGACCCACGACATGGACCTCCTGGCGGCGCACACGCTGACCGAGGCCCCGCTCGCCGGCGTGCCACTGCTGATCTTCTCCGGCACGGACGACCCGTCCGGCAGCCCCCACAAGATGGAAGCCTGGCGTGCCCGCACGACGGGGTTCGCCATGAGCCTCCAGTTCCCCGGCGGCCACTTCTACCTGCGCCAGAAGACGCCCCAGATGGTCCAGGCCCTGGAGCAGTTCCTGTTGCTGAGTTAGGCCCCCCTAAGTGGACCCCTTGCCGGGTCCGGCTAGGCTGGGACACCGTTCCAGCGCCGAAACATTTGAGAGGGAAGTCATGAGCGAACGCATCCAGGTCACAGTCGACGGCCACCCGATGGAGGTCTCTTCCGGACTCACCATCCTTCAAGGCCTCCTGCAAGAAGGCGTCGAAATCCCGTCGCTCTGTCACGATGTCCGCCTGGAACGCTCGAACGGCAACTGCGGCCTGTGCATGGTCCAGGTCGGCGCGGACCAGCGCGAGGTCAAGGCGTGCGTCACGCCGCTGGAGGAGGGCATGGTCATCGCGACCCACAGCCCCGCCATCGACGCGTTCCGCCGCGTCCGGCTCGAGCAGCTCCTGACCGACCACAACGCCGATTGCCTGCCGCCGTGCCAGCAGACCTGTCCGGCCCGGATCGACATCCAGCGCTACCTCGCCCTCGTGGCCGACGGCAACACTGAGGCCGCCGTCCGCGTCATCAAGGACCGCAACCCGTTCCCGAGCGCCTGCGGCCGCGTCTGCCCGCACCCCTGCGAGGCCCAGTGCCGCCGCAACCTGATCGACGAGCCCGTCGCCATCAACTTCGTCAAGCGCTTCGCCGCCGACCGCGACCTGTTCGGCGAGAACCCGTGGATCCCGGACAAGCTGCCCGCCACGGGCAAGTCGGTCGCCATCGTCGGCGCCGGCCCCTCCGGCCTCTCCGCCGCCTACTACCTGGCCCGCCAGGGCCACACCGTGACGGTGTTCGACCGCCAGCCCAAGCCGGGCGGCATGATGCGCTACGGCATCCCCGAGTACCGCCTCCCCAAGGCCACGCTGGACCAGGAGATCGCGCTGATCGAGAAGCTCGGCGTGACGATCCAGTGCGGCAAGGCCATCGGCGTCCACATGTCCTTGGAGGACCTGAAGCGTGACTTCGACGCCGTCTACCTGGCCATCGGCTCCTGGTCGGCCACCGGCCTCCACCTGGACGGCGACAACGCCGAGGGCGTCTGGCTCGGCATCAACTTCCTGGAGGCCGTGGCCAAGGGCCGCGAGACCAACACCGGCCAGTCCGTCCTCGTCGTCGGCGGCGGCAACACGGCCATCGACTGCGCCCGGACGGCCCGCCGCTTCGGCGCCGACGTCACCCTCGTCTACCGGCGCACGCGCGACGAGATGCCCGCCCAGCCCTACGAGGTCGACGAGGCGATCGAGGAGGGGGTCACGATGGCCTTCCTGACCGCGCCCGACCGCATCGCCCGGACCCACGGCCGCCTCGAGATGACCTGCCTGAAGATGGAGCTGGGCGAGCCCGACCGGTCCGGCCGCCGCCGCCCGATCCCGGTGGCGGGCTCCGAGTTCGTCCTCTCGGCCGACACGATCATCGGCGCCATCGGCCAGTCGACCGACACGCAGTTCCTCTACAACGACCTGCCCGTCCGCCTGGACAAGTGGGGCAACATCGACGTCAACGGCTCGACGATGGAGACCTCCGAGACCAAGGTCTTCGCCGGCGGCGACTGCGTCACGGGCCCCGCCACGGTCATCCAGGCCGTGGCCGCCGGGCGCGCCGCGGCCGAGGCGATCGACCAGTTCGTGACCAAGGGCTACGTCCGGCCCGCGCCGGAGCGCTACAACTGCTCCCGCGGCTCGCTGGAGGACCTGCCCCGGGCCGAGTTCGAGGCGCTGCCGAAGCTGGTCCGCCACGACATGCCCGAGATCGCGCTGAACAACCGGCTGGCGGGCTTCGACCAGGTCGAGCTGGGCTTCGACGAGGCGACGGCGCGTAAGGAGGCGTCACGCTGCCTCAAGTGCGGCTGCAAGGCGCGTTTCGTCTGCCAGTTGCGCGAGGCCGCGACCGAGCAGCACGTCGTCTACACGCCGCCGCTGCACGAGCGCCCGTTCGTGCCGATCGTGCGGGACCACCCGTTCATCCTGCGTGACCACAACAAGTGCATCGCCTGCGGCCGCTGCGTCGCGGCCTGCGCCGAGATCGAGGGTCCGGGCGTGCTGGCCTACCAGTTCCACAACGGCCACCTGGTCGTCGGCACGCACGACGGCCGGCCCCTGATCGAGACGGACTGCGTCTCCTGCGGCCAGTGCGTTACGGCCTGCCCCTGCGGCGCGCTTGACTACGTCCGCGAGCGCCCGGCGGTGTTCGACGCCATCAACGACCCGAAGAAGGTCGTCGTCGGCTTCATCGCCCCGTCGCCCCGCTCGGTCATCTCGGCCAAGTACAACATTCCGTTCGACGAGGCGTCGGGCTTCATCGCGGGCCTGATGCGGGCCGTCGGCTTCGACAAGGTCTTCGACTTCTCGTTCTCGGCCGACCTGACGATCATGGAGGAGACGACCGAGTTCTTGAACCGGATCGAATCCGGGGGAGTGATGCCCCAGTTCACGAGCTGCTGCCCCGGCTGGGTCAACATGGTCGAGAAGCGCTTCCCGGAGCTGATTCCCTACCTGTCGAGCTGCAAGTCGCCGCAGGCGATGATGGGCGCGACGGTCAAGAACCACTTCGCCCAGAAGTACAACGTGTCGCTGGACGACCTGTACGTTGTGTCGATCGTGCCGTGCCTGGCGAAGAAGTACGAGGCGGCCCGGCCCGAGTTCGCGCCGGACGGCGTCCGCGACGTCGACGCGGTCGTGACGACGACGGAGTTCCTGGAGATGCTCGACATGCTCCGGATCGACCCGGCCAAGGTCGCCCCAGACACGTTCGACGAGCCCTACGCCCGCGTCACGGGCGCCGGCGTCCTGTTCGGCGCGTCGGGCGGCGTGGCCGAGGCGGCGCTGCGGATGGCGGTCGAGAAGCTGACGGGGACGCCGCTGGTCGACCACCTGGACTTCACGGCGGTCCGCGGCTTCGAGGGCCTGAAGGAGGCCACGGTCGAGGCCGGCGGGCGGACCGTCCGGGTCGCCGTCATCTCGGGCCTGGGCAACGCGGAACCGCTGGTTCGCCGGATCGTGGCGGGCGAGGACGTCGGCTACGACCTGGTCGAGATCATGGCGTGCCCCGGCGGCTGCATCTCCGGCGCGGGCAACCCGGCCCCGGAGACGATCGGCGAGCTGCCCGACCGCCAGAAGGTCCTGATCAACATCGACAAGACGTCGACGTACCGCAAGTCCCAGGACAACCCGGACATCCTCCGGCTCTACGACGACTTCTACGGCGAGCCCAACTCCCCGCTGGCCCACCGGCTCCTGCACACGAGCTACGCGCCCTTCACACCGCCGGCGGCCCCGGCCCCGGTAGCCGTCCGCGACGGCGACTGAGCCGGCGTCGGCCGGCGCGGGCGCGTCACGCCCGCGTCGGCGGTGCGGCGGCGTAGGCCTTGATACGGGAGCCGTAGAGGGCTTCGAGGGCGAGGTTGTGGGCGTCGCCGCCCGGGGTGTTGGCCGAGATGTAGAGCGGCGGAATGTCGCCGCGGGCGGTGAAGCGGCGGGCCACGCCGATCGTCAGGAGCTGGGCGATGTAGGCCGCCGTGATCGAGGACACGGCGCCGACCGCCAGGCCCTCGGCCAGCGGCAGGGTCGTGTCGCCGTAGGGCGCGAGGTTGTCGAACACGACGTCCGCGATGTCGCAGAGCCGCTGCCCGCTGGGGTGCTTGGGCTGGACCTTGTGGGTGTGGTCCAGGCTGGTCACGGCGATGACGGGATGGCCCTCGGCCTTGGCCCGCAGCGCGATGCCGACGACCGAGCCGTTGACGCCCGAGTTCGAGGCGATCAGGAAGACGTCGGCCGGGCGGATGTCGTAGAGGCCGTAGAGGGCGTCGGCCACGCCGGGGTCACGCTCGGTCGCAGGGTCGGCCAGGCTGGCGACCGGGCGGCCGCCCAGGAGCACCAGGTCGCCCAGCTTGATGGCGTGGGACGGGATCAGGCCGCCCGCCCGGCCCGCGAGCTCCATGGCGAACCCCTCGGAGTGGCCCGTGCCGAACGCCTGCAGGACGCCGCCGGCGTCGAGGCCGGCCACCATGAGGTCGATGGCGCGGTCGAAGCCGCCCGCGGCGGCCAGGCCGTCGATCGCCCGTAGCCGGGCGGCCACACCGGCGGAGAAGTCGGCCAAGTCGGAGGTCATCGTCGTCCCTTCGGTTGGAGAGCCCGGCCGGGCCACCGCTCAGTTGAACCCGGCCGACGCTGGCGCCAAGACGTCACCAGACACAGGAAAACGCCATTCACCAGGCAGGCCCCAATCTATCAAGCCAGTGCCACGGGCGTGACTCCTCGGTGGGACGCGGCCGAACGTGACAACGGTCCCCGTGTCACGTGCCCGTAGCGGCGGCAGGCGACTCTGGCCGGCCCCTTGGGGCGGGGCCACTCTCAGCAACTCTTTATGGCTTGTTGGGGGGTGGCTCAGGCTGGGCGGTTAGCGTGGGGGGCATGAGCAGACCGCACCTCTCCCTCCGGTGGTTCGCCCTGGTGGCGGCCGGCCTTGCCCTGGCCGCCTGCACGGGCGCCGGCCCCGATCCGGCCGATCCGGCGACCGCCGCTTCGACCACGCCGGCCTCCGTTGCCGTCATCGACCGGGCCCGCGCCGCCGTGACGGCGCTGGCGGCCGACGATGCCACCACCCTGGCCGGGCTGGCCGACCCGGCGCGCGGCGTGACGTTCTCCCCCTACGCCTTCATCGCGGACGACGCCGTGACGGTCCCGGCCGGCGGCCTGGCGGCCATGATGGCGGACCCGGCGCCCCGGGCGTGGGGCACCTGGGACGGCTCGGGCTTCCCGATCGAGCTGACGTGGCCCGACTACCGGGACCAGGTCCTGTTCGGCGGGCGGGACTACGCCCACGCTCCGACCGTCACGGTCGACGACCCCCAGACCGGGGGCAACGCGCCGGACAACAGCGCGGCCTACTTCGGCGGCGGCACCACCGTCGTCGAGTTCTCGTTCCCCGCGACCGACCTCGGCGGTACGGACTGGAGCGCCCTGCGCCTGGTCTTCTCCGAGGCGGGCCTGGTCGGGGTCATCCGCGATGTCTGGACCATCTGACCCCCGGGAGATGCCCTGCGGCCTTCCCCCCTGACGTGCCAACGCGGCCCTGTGTTGTCCCGGCTGCCGCCGGGCTAACACAGGGCCGCGCTGACTTTGAGCTCAGTAGAAGTCCGCGATGTACGCTGCTACGTCCTGTCTCGTGCCCTCGAAGGGGCCGACCTTTTCCATTTTCAGGCTGACCAGGGCCGCGGCCATCAGCAGGGCCTCGTCCAGCGGGTGGCTGAGGCGTTCTGTGATGTAGCCGGAGAAGCACGTGTCGCCCCGGCCCGAGCGGCCCGACAGGTTGCGCGGCTTCAACGGCTGGGTCGCCATCGTGTCGCCGTCGAACGCCAGGACCTCCGAGCTGTGCGTGATCATGACCTCGGCCGCGCCCCAGGCGACGAGCTGTTCCGCCGCCTTGGCCCGGTCGGTCAGGCCCGTCAGGATCTCCGCCTCGGCCGAGTCCGTCTTGAGGAACTTGATCAGCGGCAGGTAGTCCCGCTTGTTCTCCCAGTCGAGGAACGTCATCGAGCCGTCCGGATGGGCGTGGCGGAGCAGGCCCTGCACGTCGACCGCGACCGCGCCGCGCTCGGCCACGACCGGGATCAGCGTGTCCGGCACGTCGCCGAACATCAGCCCGGCCAGGTGCCACAGCGGCGACGTCACGTCGGGCAGGTCGGCCGGCGCGTACGACGCGATCCGGCTGAGGCAGCGGCAGGTCCGCCGCTCCTTGTCGGCCGTGTGGTACACGTTCTCGATCGAGGTCGACGTCGGGCTGGCCACGGGGTGGACCGTGATCGCCGGGTTGGCGGCGAACAGCTCGACCGCGTCGATCGTCGGGTCGGCCTTGGGCACCGCGCAGACGCGGTGGCCCAGCGCGGCGGCCGCGTAGCTCGAGTAGACGACCGCGCCGCCCAGCTCGTAGACCGTGTGGCCCTGGTAGTCCGTGTTGATGTCGCGCGACACCTGGCCGACCACGACCGTGTCGAAATCCGTCATGGTCCTCTCCTACTCTGCCGCCGCGGCGGCCGCGGCCGGCGTGACTCCCAGCCACGCCAGCGCCTTCTCCAACTTGGCCACGTCCAGGTCGAACGCGTAGCCCGTCCAGCCCGCGTCCTGCGCGCCCCGGGCGTTGGCCACCGTGTCGTCGATGAACAGACACTCCGCCGGCGTCAGGCCGAACGTGGCGCAGAACTCGTCGTAGATCGCCCGGTCCGGCTTGACCACGTGGTGGTCGGCCGAGATGAACTCGCCGTCGAACAGGTCGATCGCCGGGAGGTTGGCCCGGTAGTCGTAGTACGTCGTGGCCGTGTTCGACAGCAGGTAGATCCCGTAGCCGGCGGCCTTCAGCCGCCGGATCAGGGACTCGATGCCGTCGACCGGGGTGGTCGCCCGGTGCCAGCCGTGGACCAGGTCGGCCGTGACCGCGTGGAGCCGCTCGGGCAGCTTGGCGCAGACCGCGTCGATCAGCCCCTGCTCCGTGATCGTGCCGGCGTCCCAGCGGGCCCACTCGGGGCCGCGCATGAGCTCGCGGTAGACCAGGTCGGCGTCGGCCGGGTCCGTCACGCTGGCCGCGACGTAGCCGGGCATGTCGTCGTAGACGAGGACGTTGCCCATGTCGAAGACGACCTGCTTGATCTCCCGCCGCTCGGCCGGGGCGATGACCACCCCGGCCTGCAGCAGGACCTCTTCCAGCTCGGCCGCGTCGCCGCGGAACGGGAAGCCGCCGCCGAAGCCCGCGGCCACCGCGCCCGCCACGTTCTCGTCCCGGTCGTCCACGAAGAAGCACTCCTGGCCGTCCAGCCCGAAGCGGGCCAGGAAGCCCTGGTACATCTCCGCGGTCGGCTTGAGGAGGTGCTCGTCGGCCGAGATGAACTCGCCGTCGAAGCAGTCCAGGGCGGGCAGGAGGTGGCGCCGGTCGTGGTACGTGATCGATGTGTTCGACAGCAGGTAGATGCCGTTGCCGGCCGCCTTCAGCCGCTCGATCAGCGGGCCCATGCCGTCGATCAGGTCGACCTCCGTGTGCCACTCGTAGAGCATGTGGGTCAGCAGGGGAGCCCAGTCCCGGCCCGGCGGCATCCGCCGGGCCACCGAGGCGCCGGCGTCCTCCAGGGACATCGTGCCGCGGTCGAGCTCGACCCACTCGGGGCCCTTCATGAGCTCTTGGTGGACTAGGGCCTGCAGCTCCGGCTCCGCGATGTAGCGCGGGATGAAGTCCTCGGCCTCGTCGACGATGAGCACGTGGCCCATGTCGAAGACAATCGTCCGGAACCCCATGTCACTCCACCACGGGGGCGTCGTCGGCCAGGAGCCGGACGCAGTCCATGTCCAGCGCGGCGTGGACCATGTCGCCGACGGCGAAGCGCTCCGAGATCTGCGGGTTGTTGACCTCGATGGTCAGCGACGCCGTCTTCGTCTCGACGACGTACTCGACCATGTCGCCGAAGTACGTGGCCCGCGTGACCTGGCCGGGGAAGCCCTGGCCGGAGCGGCTCAGCGCGACGTGCTCGGGCCGGAAGGCGAGGCAGCAGCGCGCGCCCTCCTTGAACTCGATCTTGCCCGGCTTCGGGATGACCAGCTCGACGTCCTCGCCCGGCACCCGGACGATGGCGGCCGGGCCGTCCTTGCGGACGAACGTGGCCGTGACGAAGTTCGCCTTGCCGATGAAGTTGGCCACGAACGTCGACGTCGGGTACTCGTAGATGTCCTCCGGCGAGCCGGCCTGGACCAGGTTGCCGTCCTTCATGATGACGACCCGGTCGGAGATGGCCATGGCCTCGGCCTGGTCGTGCGTCACGTAGATCGACGTGATGCCGAGGCGCTGCTGGAGCGAGCGCAGCTCGTCGCGCATGCGCTCGCGCAGCTTGGCGTCGAGGTTGGACAGCGGCTCGTCGAACAGCAGCACGGCGGGCTCGATGACGACCGCGCGGGCCAGCGCGACGCGCTGCTGCTGGCCGCCGGAGAGCTGGTTCGGGAAGCGCCGCTGGTACTGGGCGATGTCCATCAGCTTGAGGACCTTGTCGGTCCGGGCGATGACTTCCTCCTTGGGCAGCTTCCTGGTCCGCAGGCCGTACGCCACGTTCTCCCAGATGCTCATGTGCGGGAACAGGGCGTAGCTCTGGAACACCATGGCGATGCCGCGCTTGTTCGGCGGCACGTTGGCCACGTCGCGGTTGCCGATGTAGATGTGGCCGGCCGACGGGTACTCGAACCCGGAGACCATGCGCAGCGTGGTCGTCTTGCCGCAGCCGGACGGTCCGAGCAGCGTGACGAGTTCCCCGTCCTCGACGTCCAGGTTGACGTTGTTGACGGCGATCGTCTCGCCCGTGCCCTCAGGCGTCGGGAAGACCTTCGTGATGTCGACGAGGCGGACGCCGGAGCTCTGCGAGCTGAAGTCCTTCAGGCTGCCGACCGTGCCCGCCGTCTTGCTGGTGGCGGACGGGGTGGACGTGGTCTTGACAGCGGCGATGGTGTCGGTGGTGGTCATTTGGAACTCCCTTGGGCTTGTAGCGCGGCTTCGACGGCCTCGGCGGAAGGTGCCTTGGCCCGCGGCTTGAGTAGAAGGTTGACGAGCAGGTTGATGATGCCCATGGCCGCCAGGATGATGACGATCATGATGACGACGTAGGCGGCGGCATCGGAGAACTGGCTGGCCTCGAACAGGGCGAAGACCTTGGTCGTGGCCAGGTTCCAGTGCGGCGAGATGAGCAGGATGACCGCGCTGACGGCGGTCATGGCCCGGACGAACGAGTACGTCAGGCCGGACAGGAAGGCGTTGCGCAGCATCGGCAGCGTGATCGTCCGGAAGGAGTACCACGTGCCCGCGCCGGAGATCGTCGCGGCCTCGTCGATCGACGTGTCGATCTGGAGCAGCGTGCTCGTGCCGGATTCGATGGCGACCGGGATGTTGCGGAAGGTGAACGTGGCCACGAGGATCACGGCCGTGCCCGTCAGGAGGAGCGGCTTGGTGTTGAACGTGGCGACGTAGCCGATGCAGGAGACGATGCCGGGGATGGCGAACATGAGCATGGACGCGATCTCCATGAGGCGGCGGCCCGGGAAGCGCTGGCGGACGGTCAGGTAGGCGATGACCATGCCGAGGAAACCGCCGATCGGGGCGGCCACGGCGGCCAGGATGACCGAGTTCTTGATGACGCCGGCGCCCAGGGTCAGCACGTAGCTGAAGTGCTTGAGCGTAAGGACGTAGTTGACGCCCCAGGTCTGGACGAACGCGCCCATGAGGACCGTGCCGTACAGCAGGATGATGACGCCCGTGAAGAAGCAGCAGCCGGCGAACAGCGGGTAGACGATGTGCTTCTCGTGGAGCTTGCGGCGCGCCTGGGTCGGCTTGCCGGAGACCGTCACGAAGCTCTTCTTCCGCATCCAGTACTTCTGGAGCAGGTAGGCGCAGACCGTCGGCGCCAGCAACATGATGGCGAGCATGCAGCCCATGTTCATGTCGTTCATGCCGTTGATGATGCGGTAGGCGTCGACCGACAGGGTCGAGAAGCCGCCGCCGATGACGGCCGGGTTGGAGAAGTCCTCCATCGACTGGATGAAGACGAGCAGGAGGGCCGAGATGATGCCGGGCATCGTCAGGGGCAGGGTCACGGTCCGGAAGATCCGGCCGCGGCTCGCCCCCATCGAGAACGCGGCGTCCTCGACCGAGTCGTCCAGCGACATCAGGATGCCGCGCAGCGTCATGTAGGCCACGGGGAAGAACGACATCGTCTGGACCACGACCAGGCCGGGCAGGCCGTAGACGTTGGCGTCCTTGATGCCGAGCAGGCCCCGCGTGATGAGGCCCTGGCGGCCGAACAGGAAGATGATCGACAGCGACACGACGAAGGGCGGGGAGATGATCGGCAGGGTCGCCATGATGTTGAAGAACTTCTTGCCCTTCATCTCCGTGCGGGTGGTGGCAAAGGCGAACAGGTACCCGACGGCGGTCGACGTGAACGCGACGATGACGCCCAGGATGATGCTCCGCAGGAACGTCCGCTGGTAGACGGGCTTGCTCAGGCCCTTGATGAGGTAGTCCCAGGTGAAGCCGTTCTCGTCCGAGAAGGCGATCTTGATGACGTTGAACATCGGCAGGACTACGAAGATGAACAACAGGACGAACACCGAGAGCACGGTGATCAACAAGATGGGTTGGCGCACGAGCCGGTTCAGCGACTTCATGCCGGTCTTCGACGAGACCTTCTTTCCGGGGGACCGGTCCGGGGCGATGCCCGGTTCGAGGGCCGATACTGCAACGCTGCTCACGGCCTCACCTCTCTTCTCGATCAGTTAATTGTGGGTATGAGGTTGGGGGTTCAGTTGTTGGCCCCCGGGGGGCCGTGGCCAGTGCCTGCCACGGCCCACTCGGGGTCCGGGAGTGGAGTTAGCTCTTGACGTTGGAGCCGTCGTCCACCATCTGCTGGAACATCTCGATCAGGTTGGTCTTGTTCTCGCCCGCCCATTCGGCGTCGTAGTCGATGACCTTGAGCTGGTCCAGCGTGACCATGCCTTCACCGACCTCGGCATCCGGGTTGACCGGGACGCGGAACGTGTTGTTCGTAGCGTAGAGGTCCTGGCCGTCCACGGAGAGGACGAAGTCGATGAACATTTCGGCGGCGGTCCGCTCGTCCGCGGGGCCGTTGTGGATCAGCGCGATGGCGCCGACCTCGGTGCCCGTGCCGTCCGACGGGAAGGTCAGGTCCAGCGGGTAGCCCTGGGCGATGACCTTCATGATGTCGTGCGCGAAGGACACGCCCACGGCGACCTCGCCCATGGCCGCGGCCTGGACGGGGGCCGAGCCGGCCTTCGAGTACTGCGTGATGTTGGCGTTGAGGGCCTTCATGTAGTCCCACGACTCCTGGGAGTTGACGTCCTGGCCGCCCATGAGCTGCAGGATCGTGGCGAGCACCGTGTAGGCCATGCCGGACGTGCTCGGGTGGGCCATGGCGATCTCGCCCTTGAAGTCGGGGCTCGTCAGCTCGGCCCAGCTCGTCGGCTCCTTGAGGTCAGGGTGCTCGGCGAACCACTCGTGGTTGCAGGCGAAGCCGATGGCGCCGACGTAGATCGGGGACCAGTAGCCGTCGGGGTCGAGGAACTGCTTCTCGAAGTTGGCGGTCACCGGCGACGTGTACTGGTCGAGCAGGCCGTCCTTCTGCAGGTTGATGTAGGAGTCCGTGGCGCCGCCCCAGGCGACCGCCGCCTGCGGGTTGGCCTTCTCGGCCTTGATCCGGGTGACCATCTCGCCCGCGGACAGGCGGACCGTCTCGAGCGTGATGCCGGTGGCCTCCTTGAACGCGGTGGCGTAGGCGGGGAGCTCGTCCTCCGACATCGCCGTGTAGACCGTCAGGGTCTTGGAAACCTTGGGTTCGTTGGTGTCGCCCGCGGCGGATGTCCCACCTTGGTTTGAGTCCTTACTGCAGCCTGCCAGCGCGGAAACGGATGTGAGGGCGATGGCGGCACTCACGAGCGCCAACGCGATCTTTCGGGTTTTCATGGTGGTTTGACCTCTATTCCTTCATAGGTGTCTCGGGGTTGGGACCGGCGCCGACGGTGCCGGGGGAAGCTCTATTTCTTCTTCCGCCGTGACTCGCGGGTCACGGCGGAGCAGTCGCCGGCCACGTTGCTGACGCCGTCGAGGCGGGCCAGCTCGGGCTGGACTTCGGCCAGGACCTGTTGGGGCCCGGCCATTTCGAGGTGGATCGTCTGCCACTTCCGCCCGTCGACTTCGTCGGAGCGCAGGACCTGGAGGTCGACGACCTTGGCGCCCATGCCGGAGAGGGTCTCCATGATGTCGCGGAGGATGCCCCGGCCATCGGCGTACGTGATGTCGAGTTGCTGGCTCGTGGCCCGCGCGTGCGGCATCCGGGCCGAGATGGGCCGGATGCCGACCATGACCACGAGGTAGAGGGCCGTGACGCACGCGGACAGCGCGTACATCCCGGCGCCGGCCGCCATGCCGACGGCGGCGACGAACCAGATGCCCGCCGCGGACGTCAGGCCGCGGACGGAGTCCCGGCGGACGAAGATGAGGCCGGCGCCGAGGAAGCCGATGCCGGTCACGACCTGGGCGGCGACACGGCCGCCGTCGAAGCCCGTCGGGTTGTTGTAGAGGACGTCTTGGAAGCCCCACTTGCTGATGGCCGTGAACACCGCTGAGCCCATGCCGACGAGCGAGTAGGTGCGCATACCCGCCGCCTTGGCGTAGTACTCGCGCTCCAGCCCGACGAGGACTGAGAGCAAAACGCCCAACCCGATCCCCCACATGGGGGCGAGATCCGTTGCCACAGACGGCCTCCTTGCCTACCTGCGAATCGTCCCGAGGAAAGTCTCCCGGGGACGGAGTGACCTCACTCTAGCACGATTTGTTGTGCTGTCAATATGTTAGATCATTGGAACATTAATACATGCGCGCGCGGGGGCCGGGGGAGAGGGGGGTGGCGTCGGGGTCACGCGGTGGGGGGACTCGCGTTAGGGTACCTGGTCCCGGCGAAACTTTCACCTTGCGCCTGGAACAGGCGAGGGGGCGGCCGCGGCGGGTACCGCCGGCCGCCCCCTCGGGGCTGGGGTGATCAGGGGTTACGAGGACACGTTCGAGCCGTCGTCGACCATCTCCTGGAACATCTCGATCAGGGTCGTCTTGTTGTCGCCGGCCCACTTGGCGTCGTAGTCGATGACCTTGAGCTTGTCGAGCGTGACGACGCCCTCGCCCACCTCGGCTTCCGGGTTGACCGGGTCGCGGTAGGTGTTGTTCTCGGCGTAGAGGTCCTGGCCCTCCTTGGACAGGACGAAGTCGATGAACTTCTGCGCCGCGGTCAGCTCGTCGGCCGGGCCGCCGTGGATCAGAGCGATGGCGCCGACCTCGGTCCCCGTGCCGTCGGACGGGAACGTCATGTCGAGCTTGTAGCCCTGGGCGATGACCTTGAGGATGTCATGCGCGAAGGACACGCCCACGGCGACCTCGCCCATGGCCGCGGCCTGGACGGGCGCGGAGCCGGACTTGGAGTACTGCGTGACGTTGGCGTTGAGGGCCTTCATGTAGTCCCACGACGCGGTCGAGTTGATGTCCTGGCCGCCCATGAGCTGGAAGATCGTGGCCAGGACCGTGTACGCCGTGCCGGACGTGCTCGGGTGGGCCATGGCGATCTCGCCCTTGAACTCGGCCTTGGTCAGGTCGGCCCAGCTCGTCGGCTCGGCCACGTCCGGATGCTCCGCGAACCACTCCTGGTTGCAGGCGAAGGCGATGGCGCCGACGTAGATCGGCGACCAGTAGCCGTTCGGGTCGAGGAACTGGCTCGGGAAGTTGGCGGCCTCGGGGGAGGTGTACTGGTCGAGCAGGCCCGCGTTCTCCAGGGTGATGTAGGAGTCGGTCGCGCCGCCCCACGCCACCGCGGCCTGGGGGTTCTCCTTCTCGGCCGTGATCCGGGTGACCATCTCGCCGGCCGACAGGCGGACCGTCTCGAGCGTGATGCCGGTGGCCTCCTTGAAGGCCGTCGTGTAGGCGGGGAGTTCGTCCTCGGACATGGCCGTGTAGACCGTCAACGTGTCGGAGACCTCGACCGCGGGGGCGCTCGACGCCTCGCCCGCCGCTGTCGTGTCCGTGCCCCCCGTGCTGGCCGTGCCGCCCGTGGACCCGGAATCATTGCCGCAGCCGGCCAATCCGGTCGCGGCGGTCAGGGCGATGGCGGCGCTCACGAGCGCCATCGCCGTCTTTCGGAGTTTCATGGTGTTTAACCTCTGTTTCTTTTTTCTGTGCTGCCGGCCCCGGAGGTGTCGGCGGGGGTGGTAGTGGTTTGAGTCGTCGGAGGATGGTTTGTTGTCACCGCCGCTGGCGGCGCTGTCCCCAGGGGCCTGCGCTCGGGGGGCGAGGCGTCGTCACGTCAGGACGAGTCGTTGTCCTTTGTTGTCCTTCTTGTCAATATGTTAGATCATTGGAACAGTAATACATAGTCGGCGTTACCCGAGTCGCCGTGGCGTCTGACGGTGCGGGGGACGTCAGAACTTAACAATGATATCCGACAGGATGTCCGCCGTGGCGTCACCCCGGTCGGAGGCGTGGTTGAGGTGGCCGTAGATTTCCCGGTACTTCAGGATCTTCTTGAGGTCGCCCTCGTCGAACAGGCTGTTGACCGAGTGGTGGAACAGCCGGTTGACCTTGTTCTCGAGCTTCTTGACGCGCTTGACCGTGTCCGCCACGGCCGCCTTGTTCTTCTCCAAGTCCTGGCAGCAGGTCACGAGCCCGGCCGCCATCTCGCGCAGCACCTCGGCCATCGCCAGGCAGTGCTCGTCCGGCGTGACCTCGTAGATGCGCATGTCGTTGATCGTCGTCCAGGCGTAGTCGGCCAGGTCGTCCAGGCTCGTCGACAGGCGGAACAGGTCCTCGCGGTCGATCGGCGTGATGAACGTCCGGTTGATCTCGTCGACGAGGCGGCGGCGGGCCTGGTCGGCCTCCCGCTCCAGTTCCTTGACCCGGTCGCCGCCCTCCTGCGTCGGCGCGGCGCAGTACTGGACCAGGGCGTCGACGGCGGCGTGGACGACCTGGGACTGGGCGATCAGGAGCTGGTAGAAGTTGGGGCTCTTGGGCCGGCGGCGGCGGAATGAGAAAGACGCATTGCTGAACACGGTGGGACTCCTTAGACGATGAGCCGGAACAGGGTGAACAGGAGGGCGCCGAGCGCGCCCGCCAGCGGGATCGTGATGACCCAGGACAACAGGATCTTGCGGGCCGTCAGCCAACGGACCCGCTTGTAGGCCTCGGCCGAGCCGACGCCCATGATCGAGCTGGACACGATCTGGGACGAGCTGACCGGGGCGCCGACGAGCGAGCTGGTCAGGATGACGGCGCCGGCGGCGAGTTGGGACGAGAACGAGTGGACGGGCAGCACCTTGTAGATGCCGTTGCCGACCGTGCCGATGATGCGGAAGCCGCCGAACAGGATGCCCGCGGAGAGGGCCACGGCGGCGGCGGCGATAGCCCAGAGCGGCGGGCTCGTGACGACGGCGCCCGTCACGACGGACATGAGGATCATGATCATGCCGACGGACTTCTGGGAGTCGTTGAAGGAGTGGTTGAACGCGAGGAACGCCATGTTGACGTACTGCGCGTACTTGAAGAACGTGTTGACCCGGGTCGTGGCGCGTTTGGCCGAGAGCAGGATGAGGCGGAGCATGAGGAAGCCGACGATGAAGCTGGCCACGGGCGTGAGGAAGACCATGAGGACGACCCGCTCCCAGAAGTAGTCCCAGGCGATCTGGCCGCTGCCGAACGCGGCCAGGCCGGCGCCGACCAGGCCGCCGATCAGCGCGTGGGAGGAGGAGGCGGGGAGGGCGAAGTACCACGTCGTGATGTTCCAGGTGACGGCGGCCAGGATGCCGGCGCCGAAGAAGGCGAGGGCGACGCGCTGGGCGGCCGGGTCCGTGTAGGCGGACTCGTGGACCAGGTGCTGGACCGTGTGGGAGACGCTGGCGCCGATGACGAGGACGGCGAACGGGGAGATGACCTCGATGACGGCGGCGGCCACAAGCGCCGCCCGGGCCGGCATGGCGCGGCTGGCGATCAGCGTGGCGACGACGTTGCAGCCGTCGTGGAAGCCGTTGACATAGGTGAAGACGAACACCAGGGCCGCCAGTGCCCAGAATTCTGGCCCGAGGTCCATGTGTCCCCCCGTGTGTTCCCAGGGGCTAGAGAAGTTGTCGGAGTGATCGCAAGATCGGTTGTAATTCTCCAGCCCTGACCGCCGTGTTGAGACCACCCTAACATGCTTGTCAATATGATAGAACATATGGGTATAATGAAAAGACTTGCTTCAGGGGGTCCCATCGGGGGGCCCGCGCTAGTATCGGTCCTTGACAGGGCACAAGGAGGTTCCCATGAGCAATGACAAGTGGTATTTTCCGGCCGGCAGCACGGCGGATGGCCCCTGGACGACGGTGATCGACCACTCGACTCCCGGCTGGCAACACACCGGTTTGCGGGTCGCGCGGTTGGACGGCGCACGCGTCGAACTCCCGGCGGAGGACGTCGAGCGGATCATCCTGCCGCTCAAGGGCAGTTTCCACCTGGGGACGTCCAAGACGGACGCCACGGGCCAGTCGAGTTTCGACCTGGTCGGCCGCCCCAGCGTTTGGTCGGGTCCCACGGACCTGCTGTACGTCGGCCCGCAGACGTCCCTGACGATCCGGGGGACCGGCGAGGTGGCGGTCTGCTCCGCCCACGCCACGGCCAAGCGCCCGCCGCGCTACTACCCGGCGTCGGCCACGGCGGCCGAGACGCGGGGGAGCGGGGTCATGACGCGGGAGGTGCGCAACTTCGGCACGCCCGCCGCGGTCGACGCCGAGTCGATCATCGCCTGCGAGGTGCTGACGCCCGCGGGCAACTGGTCCAGCTACCCGGCCCACAAGCACGACCACGAGCTGGCCGGCGTCGAGGCCGAGCTGGAGGAGATCTACTACTTCGACATGCGCGTCGACCCGCGGCTGCGGCCCGCACCCGAGCGCTCCGACCCGCTCGGCTACCAGCGGGTCAGCCAGTCCGACGACCGGGCCATCGACGTCATGGCGGAGGTCCGCCCCGGCGACACGGTCCTCGTGCCCTTCGGCTGGCACGGCCCGTCCATGGCCGCCCCGGGCTACGACCTCTACTACCTCAACGTCATGGCCGGCCCCGGCCGTGACCGGGAATGGCTGATCACGGACCACCCGGACCAGACGTGGCTCCGGGCCACATGGCCGAACGCGGCCGCCGACCCGCGGTTGCCATTCAACTGATCTCGTAGGCGGAGGCGTCGGACGCCGCGGCCCTGGCGACGAAGGAGCCCGGGCGGCGGCGTCGGACCCCCCCGCCCGGGCGCCTCCGTCGCCAGGCCCGCGGCGGCCGCC
>JAISTC010000106.1 GCA_031272805.1 Propionibacteriaceae bacterium | reverse complement strand
CTGAGGCGTGGAGGGACGGCGTTCGCTCCGCCCGCATCGCCGCCGCCGCCCAACTGGCGCACAGCGTGACGGTTCGGCGGCCGAGGACGGAGCGAACGCCGTGCCTTCACGCCGGACTCAACGCCAGACGTGCGAGCGCAGCGAGCAGCCAGAGAGCGCGAGCGCAGCGAGCGGTCAAGAAGTGGAGCAGTGTGACAAAAGGAACCGTCCCCAATGTCACACTTGCGCGAAGCGGGAGGGCGTGCCGGATGGCTCCGCCTGGGCCTGGATCGCCGTGATCGCCACGGTGTTGACGATGTCGTCGACCAGCGCACCGCGTGACAGGTCGTTGACCGGCTTGTTCAGCCCCTGGAGGACCGGGCCGACGGCGAGCGCGCCGGAGGTCCGCTGGACGGCCTTGTACGTGTTGTTGCCCGTGTTGAGGTCCGGGAAGATGAAGACGGTCGCCTTGCCCGCGACGGGCGAGTCCGGCATCTTCGTCTTCGCCACGGTCGCGTCCATCGCGGCGTCGAACTGGATCGGCCCGTCGACCAGCAACTCGGGGGCGCGCTGGCGGACCAGCTCCGTCGCCTCGCGCACTCGGTCCACGTCCTCGCCCGACCCGGACGTCCCGGTCGAGTACGAGAGCATCGCCACGCGCGGCGTGATCCCGAACGCCACGGCCGTCTCCGCCGAGGAGATGGCGATGTCGGCCAGCTCGGAGCTGGACGGGTTCGGGTTGACCGCGCAGTCCGCGAACACGAGCACGCGGTCCGGCAGGCACATCAGGAACGACGAGCTGACGACCGAGAAGCCCTCGCGGGTCTTGACGAACTCGAGCGACGGCCGGATCGTGTTGGCCGTCGTGTTGATCGCGCCGGAGACCATGCCATCGGCCATGCCGAAGTGGACCATCATCGTGCCGAAGTACGACAGGTCCTTCAGCTTCTCCTTGGCCTGCTCCAGCGTGACGCCCTTCTTGGCGCGGAGCCGGGCGTACTCGGCGGCGAACTTCTCGACCAGGGCGGGGTCGGACGGGTCCACGATCGTGGCGCGGGACAGGTTGAGCTCCAGTTCGGCGGCGCGGGCGTGGATGACGTTGGGCGCGCCCAACAGCGTGATGTCGGCGACGTTGCGGGCCAAGAGGATGTGGGCGGAGCGCAGGATGCGGTCGTCGGCGGATTCCGGCATGACGATGACGCGCTTGTCGGCCCGGGCCTGCTGCATGAGCTGGTACTCGAACATGAGCGGCGTCCGCACGTTCGAGCCGACCAGGTCGAGCGCCCGCCCGAGCTTCTCGGCGCCGACGTAGCGCTGGAACATCTCGCGGGCCAGGCGGACCTTGTGGGAGGAGTCCGTGATCTCGCCCTCGAGGCCGAACAGGCGCTCGGCCGTCGTGTACGTGCCGAACCTCGTGTGGGCGATGGGTGGCTTGCGGTCGATGGTCTCAAGGAGCGTCACGACCTCCTCCGGCACATCGAAATCGCCCGTCAGCAGGATGCCGGCGAGGTCCGGGAACCCGCCGGACTGGTGGGCGAGGAGCAGGCCGGGCAGGATGTCGACGCGGTCGGCCGGGGTGATGACCGTGTAGTGCGGGGTCAGGCCCTTGAGGATGTGCGGCAGCGTCATCGCGCCGATGAGCACGCCGAGCGACTCCTGGTCGAGCTCGTCGGACTCCGAGTAGAGGACCCGCGCGTCGGCGGCCTCGAATTGCTGGCGCACGGTCGGCGACGTCAGCGTCTGGTTTTCGGGCAGCGCCACGACGAGCGGCAGGTCGAGCGAGTCGAGGGCGGCCTGGTAGTCGGCCAACTGGTCCTCGTCGAGCCGCGTGGCCACGACCCCGAGGCTCGTCACGTGGGCCTTGGCGATCTCTTCGAGGGAGGCGTCGACGGTGTGGCGGAGGCCCTCGGGCGTCCGGTCGTTGCCGCGCACGACGAGCAGGGTCAGCGCGTTGAGGTTCTGCGCCACAGAGATGTTGAACGGGAACTCGCCGGTGCCCATGTCGCCGACGTAGTCGGAGCCGACCACGATGACGATCTCGTGCTCGGCGCGGATGGCCTCGAACCGCGCGATGATCTCGCTCATCGCCGCCTCGGGGTCGTCGTGGATGGCGGAGTAGGGCACGCCGACCGCCTGGTCGTACGTCTGGCGCACCTGCGGCAGCTCCACGAGCGATTCGAGGATCGTGTCGCGGCCGTCCGTCCGGATGATCGGGCGGAAGACGCCGATGGAGGCGACGTGGCGCGAGGCGGCGTCGATGACGCCCAACGTGACGGCCGACTTGCCGGCCAAGCCTTCGGGAGAGAGAACATAGACGCTCTTGGTCATGCCAGCGACTCTACCGCGAATGCCCGCCGCCTCTGTCATCCTGAACCCAGCGCAGGCGTGACATTGGGGACGGTTCCGTTGGTCACACTGCTCTACTGCTCGCTGCGCTCGCACGTCTGGCGTTGAGTCCGGCGTGAAGGCACGGCCTTCTCTCCGTCCTCGGCCGCCGAACCGTCACGCTGTGCGCCAGTGGGGCGGCGGCGGCGCTGCGGGCGGAGCGAACGCCATCCCTCCACGCCTCAGCCAGCGGGGACGTTGGACAACCGTGGCTGGGTTGGTCCTGACAGTGCGGTCTTGCGGTGGCAAGCTCACGTTGGGTGTGACATTGGGGACGGTTCCGTTTGTCACACTTTTCCACTGCTCGCTGCGCTCGCACGTCTGGTCTGGGGTCCGGCGTGAAGGGACGGCCAACGCTTCGTCCTCGGCCGCCGAACCGTCACGCCGTGCGCCAGTTGGGCGGCGGCGGCGCTGCGGGCGGAGCGAACGCCGTCCCTCCACGCCTCAGCCAGCGGGACGGTCACCAACCGTGGTTAGGTCTGCTTCTTCGTGCGGTTTGTCGGTGGCAAACTCACGTTGGGTGGTCAGGGCGCGGGTCAGGCGTGCGTGGCAGGTGTGGCTGAGGTGTCGGATGCCGCGGCCGGGGCGACGAACACGTCATCCTGCGCGGAGGCGCGCCAGCGCCGGAGTCGCAGGACCGGGCGGCGGCATCTGATGCCTCGGCCGGTGGGGATTGTGTGTGGGGCCGGCCGCGGTATCAGGTTCCCCCGCCCGGGCTCGTGCCTCGCCAAGGCGGGGGAGCCTGACACCTCGGCCTGGGTGTGACATT
>JAISTC010000075.1 GCA_031272805.1 Propionibacteriaceae bacterium | reverse complement strand
CTGTCACCCCCTCCCCCTCTGTCATCCTGAGCGCAGCGAAGGATCTCTCCGCCACCGAGACCCCAGCAGTCCCCCCGCAGACCACAGGGTCCGACACCTCGTCCGTCCCCACCCCCCTGTTGGAAACGAAGTCCACCGCACCGGCCCCAGCGGCCCCCGGCCCGTGGTCGAGCTGGCTGCCCGCCCCGCCGGACGCCTACACCCCTCCCACCGGCTGGACGCCGCGCCCCGTCACGGACACGCACCCGACGCTGACCGCCGTAGTCCTCCCGCCCGGCACGCCGCCCGCAACAGCCCCGGCCGAACCCACGCTCCCCTTGGCCGACGCCGCCGCCCGCGCCGGCCTGGGCGCCACGGTCGCCGTGGCCGACACGGCCCAGCCCCCGCTCCCCGACCTTGTCCTGAGCCCTTCGCTGGCGCTCAGGACAGGCTCCGCGCAGGACCTCTCCGCCACCGAGCCCCCAGCGGCCCCTCCACCAACGCCTGCCCTTGCCATCCCGACTCCTTCAGCGGCCACCCCACCCCCCGCTGTTATCCCCCCTTCCTCTGTCATCCTGCGCGCAGCGAAGGATCTCTCCGCCACCCAGACTCCAGCGGCCCCCACGCAGACCACCGTGGCCGGCCCCGCCGCGCCCACGGCTCCCACCCCGCTCTCGGACTTCCTGGCCGGCCTGGGCCTGACCCCCACGGACACGCCCGCCCCCGCGCCCCCCGAGCCCCCAACCCCGGCGCCGGACACCACGGCCTCCACCCCGGTCCTGGCCGACCTGAACGACATCCTGACGGCGGCGGGCCTGCCCGCCCTGCCGGAGCCCCAGCCGGACCGCCCGGACATCCTCCCCTGGTCGGCCGTGGCCACACCGACGACCCCGCCGCCCGCCGAGTCCGCCTGGCCCAGCGCCAGCCACGGCGGCCCGGCCCCGGCCCAGAGCCGCATCCAACACCTGCTGGACGAGCCCTGGACCCCGCCGATCACGGCCCTCCCCGCGCTGCTGCCGACGAAGTCCGAGCTGGCCAACCTGCCCCCGGTCAGCTCCCTGCCCACCTCCCTGCCCGCAGCGTCCACCCCGGCCACCGGCTCGGTTACGGCGGCCACCGAGCCACCGGCCACGGGGTCGGGCACCGTGGCAACGGAGCGAGCTCTGCGAGCGACCGCCACGGGGCCTGACACCGTGGCCGGCCCAGGGACGCACACCACCGCCCCCCTCACGGGCACGGCCGCGCTGCTCAGCGGCCCCGCGGGCTCGCCGCTGCTCCTCGGCATGCCCGACACCGGCGTGACCCCGTCTCGCCCCCTCCCGCCCCTGCCGACGCCGCCCCACCCGACCCCCGCTTGGCCCACCGCACGCCCGGCGGCGGAGCGACCCGCCCCGGGACCCGACACCGTGGCCCCCCGCGCCCCGACGCCCCCGCCCCCTTCCCGCCACCCCGTCACGCCGGAGGACGACACGGCGGTCTGGTCGACGTTGATCCGCGCGCAGGAACCCCCGCCCGATCCGTGGCCGGAGACCCCGCCGCCCGAGCCCGCCTGGTCGGATGACGACCTGGCCTGGGACCCCCACGCGACCCCGGAAGAAGTCTGGGAGTACACCCACCCGGTCGCCCCCGCCGCCCCCGCCGCGCTCGCCGCGCCCGCCCCGGCCGCCTACGGGAGCGTGCCGCCGACCGCACCTGCCCCCCTGCCCGTCCCCGCGCCCGCCGCGCCCGCCGTGCCCGCGTGGGGCTACACGCGCGAGCCCGCGCCCAACTGGCGCCCGCCGGAAGCCCAGCCCGAGCCCCGGCCGCTGCCCGCGCCGGCCTGGACGCCGCCGTGGCAGCAGGAACCGCAGGCGCCGCTGGCGCTGCCCGTGCCCCAGACCGACTTCGACACGATCTGGAAGAAGGCGATGGCCACGATCCACCCGGATTCGCCGCCCGAGCCGCCGCTGCCGGCCGTCACCGCCACGTCGACGCCGCGCCCCAACACGTGGTCGCCCTCGGCCTTCCAGCAAGCCCAGCCCAGCGCGTGGCCGGGCTCCTACGACGCCGCCTGGCCTGGCACGGGCTACGGCGAGCCGCGCTACGGCGAGCCGGACTACGGTTACGCCGCGGCGTCCGCGTGGCCTGTCGCCTACGACCAGTCCCGCGCCTGGCCGGGCACGCCCGCCTGGTCCGAGCCCGCCAGCGGCTACTCGGCCGGGTACTGGGGCCAACCGGACCCCTGGGGCCAGAGCCGGCCGGTGGCGGCGCTGCCGCCGTCGACGTGGGGCGAGGCCAGTCAGTGGGGCTACGACCCGCATCCCGTCCGGCCCGCCTGGCCGGCCTCCAGCCCCTACGCCCAACCCGCCTACGGCCCAGTCCCCGCCTACGCCCCGCGGCCCGCGTCCCTCCGCCCGCCCGTGCCGCCGCCTGGGCCGCGCCTCGCCGCCCAGTACGGCGACCCCGGCTACGGCGCCGCGCCGTACCAGGCGCCGCTGGCCGCGTCGGGCCGCCCCGTCCCGGCGGCCGGGGCCACCCGCCCGGTCCAGCCGACCTCGATCCACGCCGTCCAGCCCGCCCCCCTGGCGACGACCGTCCGGCCGCGCTCGTCGAACCGCCCGAGCGGCCCGCCGATGGCGCCCCCGGTCAAGGCGGCGGAGCCCACGTGGGGCGGCTGGGAGCCGGCCGCCCAGGCCCGCGCCGCCCAGCCCGCGCCCGCCGACCGCGGTCAAGGCCCGGTCCCGGGCCACCTGACGAGCCAGGGTCACGCCCCCAGCCAGGGCCAGGCGCCCAGCCAAGGTCACGCGGTCAGCCGGTTGCCCGCGACTGGCGCGGCTCCCCAGTCCGCGGCTCCCCCGTCCGCCGCCCCGGGCTACGCCGCCGGGGGCTACGCGGCGCCCGCCGAACCGGGCCGCCCCAGTGCCGCCCCGGCGCTCCCAGCCGCGCCCGCCGCGCGCGTGGCCCCCGGCGGCCGCGCGGCCCCGCCCGCCCGCCAGGCGGGCCGCCCCCAGCGTGACCCGGCCGCCGGCAACCTGCCCGCCAGTCCTGTCCCCGGCGGTGTGCCCGGCGTCGGCGCTGTTCCGGCCACCCCGGCCACCGGCCCAGGCCGAGGGCCGGCCCGCCCGAGCCAGTCGCAGGGCGCACCCACCCCACGCCCCCGCCCCGGGGCCCCCGCTGCCCCCAGCGCCATCGGCGCCATCGGCGACACGGGTATCCGCGGTGTCGGCGACACGGGCGTCCGCCTCGTCGCGGGCGCCCCGCGCCCGTCGCGGCCGTCATCGGCCAACACGGGCCTGACCCCGCGGCTGACCTTTGGGGCGACCCCGCCTGTCGCCCCGGCCCCCGCCCAGCCCGCCGTGACCGCCCCACCGGCGGCCCCCGTGACGTCGGCGCCGTACCCGCCGCGCCCCACCACGGCCCGCCGCCCGACCGGCCAACGGGGCCTGCCCACCCCACCCGGCCAACCCCAGCCGCCCCAACCCCAACCCCAGCCGACGCCGCCGCCCCGGACCTCCGGCCACGCCGCCCCGTCGTCCCTGACGCCGCTCCACCCGGGCGACCCGGGCCGCTACCCCGAGCCGCTCGTGCCCGCGCCGCCCGGCACGATCCCGACGTCGTCGGTCGTGGTCGACGTCGAGGAGACCGGTTCGCTGACGCCGCTGCTGGACAAGCTGCTGTTCGACCCCGACGTGACGCAGTCGTCGCCGGCGCGCCAGGTCATGCAGACGGGCATCCAGACTGGGCTCCAGACGGGCCTCCAGGCCCGGCTCGGCGACACGGGCTCGATCACGCGGGCGTCGATCCGGCGGATGTGGGAGAAGGAGGGTGACCGATGACGGCCGTCGAGGCCCGCCCCACTCCGGGGCGCGTCAAGCTGAGTTTCCCCGGCACGGTCCGGGGCGAGTGGATCAAGTTCTTCTCGCTCCGCTCGTCCTACCTCGTGCTCTCCCTGTTCGCGCTGGTCACGGCGGGATTCAGCGTGATCTCGTGCCTCGTCATGCGGTTCTCCGAGGCCGGCAGCGCGATGGCCGGCAGCCATATCTCAGAACTCGTCGCGGAGTTCACGATCCAGATCGGCAGCCTGGTGGCGGGCGTCCTGGGCGCGTTGACCGTGACGAACGAGTACGGCTCCGGCATGATCCGGGCGTCGTTCACGGCCGTGCCGAAGCGCGTCCCCGTCGTCTTCGCCAAGGCCTGCCACCTCATCATCGTGACCGCGCTGGCCAGCGCCGCCGCCATCCTCCTGTCGTACGGCGCGGCCTGGCTCCTCCTCCGCAGCGAACCGGTCGACATCGGGCTGACGACCGGCGAGAACCCGCGCATCCTGGGCGGCATCGTCCTGTTCGTCGTCACGATCGCGCTGCTCGGCCTGTTCATGGGCCTGCTGATCCGGTCGACGGCCGTGTCGGTCACGCTCGTGTTCACGCTCGTGTACATCCTGCCCGCGCTCCTCGACATCGTCCGCAGCCTCGTCATCGGCTCCGCCCACGGCGACTACACGCTCTGGCGCCGCCTCGTCCTCTACGCCAACGAGGTCATGCCGATCGCGGCGGCCCGGCCGCTGATGAGCTGGGACCAGGCCACGTCCGACCTGCCGGGCCTCCACCTGGGGCCGTGGACGGGCCTGGGCGTAGTGGGCGCGTGGGTGGTCCTGTTCGCCTTCCTCGGCCTGCTCCGCCTGACCAAGAAGGACGCCTAGCAGCGGGATTCTGCCAACCCCTCGCGCCCCCACGCCTCTCGGGTAGGCTTCCCACTCATGACCGCCGACCATCCTCCCCTCACCCGCTACGCCTGGCTGTCCATCGCCGCGGCGGTCGTGACGATCACGCTGAAGGTCGTCGCCTGGCGCCTGACGGACTCGGTCGGGCTCCTGTCGGACGCGGCGGAGTCGCTGGTCAACCTGGCCGCGGCGATCCTGGCGCTGGCCATGCTCGTCATCGCCGCCCGGCCGCCGGACGACGACCACCACTACGGCCACGCCAAGGCCGAGTACTTCTCGGCCATGGTCGAGGGCATCCTCATCTTCGTGGCCGCCATCCTCATCATCGTGTCCGCCGTCGACCGGCTGCTGCACCCGCGTGACCTCGACCAATTGGATGTCGGCCTGGTCATCGCCACGGCCGCGTCGGTTGTCAACGGCGTGGTCGGCACGGTCCTCATCCGCGCCGGCCGCCGCTACCGCTCCGTCACGCTCGTGGCCGACGGCAAGCACCTCTGGACGGACGTCGTGACGTCGGTCGGCGTCATCGTCGGCGTGCTCCTCGTCCTCGCCACGGGCTGGACCCGGCTCGACCCGATCGTGGCGATCCTGGTCGGCGCGAACATCATCTGGACCGGCGTCAAGCTCATCCGCGAGTCGACGGGCGGGCTGATGGACCAGACGCTGGGCGACGCGGACAACCAGGCCATCGCCGCCGTCCTGGCCGGCCACACGAGCGAGGACGTCATGTTCCACGGCCTCCGGACGCGCCGCTCGGGCCGCCTCCGCTTCACGACGTTCGACATGCTCGTGCCGGGCGACTGGCCGGTCCGGCAGGGTCACGACCTGTTGGAGGAAGTCCAGCACGACGTCGAGGCGGCGCTCCCGGGCTTGCACGTGCTGATCCACCTGGAACCCAGGGAAGACCCCCGAGCCTACGGCGACTACGAGGTAGAAATCCCCATCCCCGAGGAGGGGCAAGTGTGACATTGGGGACAGTGTGACATTGGTGTGACATTGGGGACGGTTCCGTTTGTCACACCCAATGGCACACCGTCAGGCGTCCGCGGCTCGGTCCGGGTCGCCGGGGGCGGCGTCCCCCTTGCTCTCGTCCTTGGCTTCGTCCTTGGCCTCGGCCGCTTCGCGCTCCGCCTGCTCCTGCGCCACCATCGCCTGGAGCTCGTCGGACTTGGCGCGCTTGAGGACGGCGGCGCGCTCGTAGTCGTCCAGCGTCGGCAGCCCGTACGCCTTGGCCGTCGAATTGTGCAGCTCGGCGATGACGCGCTGCATCCGGTCGGCGAACTCGTGGGCGATCTCGCCGGGCAGGGGCGTCAGCGGGTGGCCGAACACAACGTGGACCTCGGGGTGGTTGACCGGCGGCAGGGACTGGTAGTACGGCCACGCCGCGAACGCGCCGACCAGCGCGACGGGCAGGATCGGCAGGTCACGCGAGATCGACAGCGCCGCCACGCCCGGCGTGAACCGGCCCATCGCCCCCGTCCGTGACCGCGTGCCCTCCGGGAAGATGAGGAGGGGGATGTCCTCGTCGAGCAGTTGGCCAGTCAGGCCCTTGCGCGTCCGCAGGCCCTTGCGCTCGACCGGGTAGATGTTGAAGAACGCCGACGTGGCCAGGCCCTTGAGCTTGTTCTCGAACCAGTAGTCGGCGGCGGCGCCGGTCGCCAGGTGTTTGGAGAGCCGGTGCGGCAGCGCGCCGAAGATCAGGGGCGTGTCGAGGTGGGAGGAGTGGTTGGCGACGACGATGTACGGCGCGTCGACGTTCTCCAGGTTCTCCTTGCCGTGGACCTCGACCTTGCACATGGTCCACACCGTCCCGTGCATCAGCACATCCTGCGTCACCAGACGCAGCCCGCTGCGCAGGCGCGAGCGGTAGTGCTTGGGGTCAGTGGTCCTCGACGACATCGTCTCCAGAGTCTAGCCCGCCAACGACAGCACCGCCCGCACGCAACAGGGGGACGCCGCCAAGGCTAGGGGGTCGGGCACCGTGGCTACGTGGGTGTGACATTGGGGACGGTCACGTTCGGGAGTGCGTCAGCGCGCCGGACACCTTTCTGTTCAGGCCCTTGGGGATGACGCGGGCCAGCCACACCGCGAATGCCCAGCGCCGGCCCGGCACACACACGACCCGGTCCTTCGCCAGGCCGTCCAGGGCCGTGGCGACGACCCGTTCGGGCGTGACGTACACGAGCTTCTTGAGGAACGGCGGGAAGGCGTTGGCCTTGATGCCGGCGCGGCTGTGGAACTCCGTCTCGACCCAGCCCGGCAGGACCGCGACGACCCGTACGCCCGTCCCGCGCAACTCGATCGCCAGCGACTCCGTCATGATCGTCAACCACGCCTTGACCGCCGAGTACGCGCCCGTCGTCAGGGTGCCGGCGGAGCTCGTGACGTTGATGATGCCGCCCTTGCCCCGGCCCGTCATGGCCCGCGCGGCCGCCGCCTGGAGGATCGCCGGGGCGATGTCCATGACCTCGATGGCGCGCGCCAGCTTGTCCGGGTCGAGCGTGACGAGCGAATCGTGGAGCCCGAAACCGGCGTTGTTGACCAGCAGGTCGATGGGCCGGGAGGCGTCCTCGAGCCGCCCGGCCAGCGCCAGGGTGTCGGAGCGGACCGACAGGTCCGTCGGGATGACCTCGACCGTGACCCCGAACGTGGCGCGGAACTCGGCGGCCGCGGCCTCCAGCCCGGCGGCGTCGCGCGAGGCCAGGACGAGGTCCCAGCCGTCACGCGCCAACCGGGTGGCGAAGGCACGGCCGAGCCCGACGGTCCCGCCCGTGATGAGCGCCGTGGCCATCGTCAGCGCCGGATGGCGGCGACGGTCTCGCGGGCCATCGCCAGCTCCTCGTTCGTCGGCACGACGAGGATCGTGACCGGCGAGTCGGGGGCGGAGATGACGCGCGGCTCCTTCGAGCGGACGGCGTTGGCGGCCGGGTCGAGTTTGAACCCGAGCGGGGCCAGCCGGTCGCAGACGCCCGCGCGGACCGCGGCGTCGTTCTCGCCGACGCCGGCCGTGAACACGAGGGTGTCGGTGCCGCCGAGCAGCGCCACGTACGAGCCGATGTAGGAGACGAGGCGGTGGAGGTAGACGTCCATGGCGAGCTTGGCGTCCGCGTCGCCCGCGGCGATCTGGGCCGAGATGTCGCGGAAGTCCGACAACCCGCCGGTCAGCCCGGCCATGCCGGACTGCTTGTTGAGCACCTTGTCGACCGCCAGGGCGTCGAGGCCGGCCACACGGCCCAGGTAGGCGAAGACGCCCGGGTCGATGTCGCCGGAGCGCGTGCCCATGACGAGGCCGGGCAGGGGCGTCAGCCCCATGGACGTCTCGACCGCGACCCCGCCGTCCACGGCCGAGATCGAGGCGCCATTGCCGAGGTGGCAGACGATGGTCTTGAGGGACTTCAGGTCACGCCCGAGCACCTCGGCGGTCTTCTTCGAGACGTACGAGTGGGACGTGCCGTGGAAACCGTACTTGCGGATGGAGTGCTGCTTGGCCAGGTCCTTGTCGATGGCGTACGTATAGGCCTCGGCGGGGAGCGTGGCGAAGAACGCGGTGTCGAAGATGGCGACGTGGGGCACATCGGGCAGCACTGCCTGGGCCGCGCGGATACCGGTCACGTTGGGGGGGTTGTGGAGCGGCGCGAGGCCCGCCAGGGCCTCCATGCCGTCGATCACGGCCTGCGTCACGATCGTCGTCTCGCGGAACAACTCGCCGCCGTGGACCGCGCGGTGGCCGACCGCGACGACGTCGGCCAGGGCCGGGCCGTGGTCGGCGAAGGCCTGGACGACCAGCCGGAGCGCCTCGTCGTGGTTGGGGATCGGGGCCTCGACAACGAACTCGCCGTCGGGCACTTTGTGGGTCAGGATCCCCTCCGGCAGCCCGATCTTCTCGACCAGCCCGGTGGCCCAGACGGCCTCGGAATCCGCGTCGATGACCTGGTACTTGACGGAACTGGACCCACAGTTGAGAACAAGAATGGGTGTTGGCACGGCAGTCCTTCCTCTTGGCCGGTCGCCACATTGCGTGTCCCGCCACAATACCGCGCCGACAAGCCCCCACAGGACGACCGCTCATAGCCCCCAGGCCGAGGCATCAGATGCCGCCGCCCGGGCTCCTTCGTCGCCAAGGCCGCGGCATCCGACACCTCGGCCTCACCTGGCCCGCGCCCTGACCACCCAACGTGAGCTTGCCACCGCCTGACCGCACCAACCGGACCACACCGACCACGGTTCTGTACGTCACCACTGACTGAGGCGTGGAGGTACGGCGTTCGCTCCGCCCGCAGCGCCGCCGCCGCCCAACTGACGCACCGCGTGACGGTTCGGCGGCCGAGGACGGAGAGAAGGCCGTGCCTTCACGCCGGACACGCGCCCACCGTGCGAGCGCAGCGAGCAGTGGAGCAGTGTGACAAACGGAACCGTCCCCAATGTCACGGTCAGTGCGAGCGCAGCGAGCAGTAGAGCAGTGTGACAAAAGGAACCGTCCCCAATGTCACGGTTAGCCGGCCCAGGCTGAGGTCAGGTAGCGGTGGGACCAGAGGAGCATGGCGAGGGCGCTGGCGATCAGCAGGAGGGTCACGCCGGCCTGGCGCAGCCAGTAGCGCCAGCCCTGGAGCGGGAGGGCGGCGAGGCGGCCGAGGAGCGTGAAGAGCGGGAACCAGAGGAGGGAGGAGCGGGCGGCCGTGTAGAACCACGTCTGGCAGGCGTAGGCCACGCCCTGGAGGCCGACGTAGACCCCCTGGGCCAGGCTGAAGCGCCAGACCAGCAGCG
>JAISTC010000009.1 GCA_031272805.1 Propionibacteriaceae bacterium | reverse complement strand
CACCGTCGCCGTGATCCACGCGGGCAGGGCCGCGCCGTTGACCGTCGTCTCCCACTCCGGCGGCTCGTCCGTCAGCTCGGCCGTCGCCGTCACCGTCCAGGCGAAGACCGTTCCCTGCGTCACGCGCTGCGTGAACGGCGCGGTCTCGATCGTGTACTCGACCGGCTCGGGCGACGCGGTCGGCTCGGGCTCCGCGATGACGACGTCGATCGCCGTCTCGGCCGAGGTTCGGCCGCGCGCGTCAGCCTGCGTCGCCGTCAGCCGCGCCGGGCCGAGCGGCAACTCACGCCCGAGCACGCACGACCACGACCCGTCCTCCGCCACCGGCGAGGCACAACTGAAGTAGTCGGCCTGGGGCGTCCCCGCCGACGGCGCCGCCACGACCGTGACGACAGCGCCGGCCTGGCCCGTGCCGGCCACGGTCGGGGTGAGGGACGTCACGAGCGTGCCGAGGCCGGTCGGCGACTCGATCACCGGGGCGTCCGGCCCGCGCGCGTCGACGGTGTACTCGGCGACGAGGGCCGGCGACTGGTTGCCCAGCGCGTCCTCGGCCGTGATCCAGACCGCCAGCGGGCCTTCGGGCAGCCCGGCCGTCTGGCACGACCACGCCCCCTCGGTCGCCGCCACCGAGCACAGCAGCGAGCCCTCGCCGTCCGTCAGCGTCACGATGGCGCCGTCCTCGGCGGCGCCCGCGAAGGTCACGCTGGCGTCGGTCAAGACCGAGCCGGCGGCCGGCGACTCGACGGTCGGCGCGGCCGGGGGCGTCCGGTCGATCAGGAGGAGGCGCGTCTCGGTTCCCGAGGTGCCGGTGGCGTCGGTCGCCGTGAACTCGATGACATGCTCGCCGTCGGCCAATGCCGCCGTCGTCGTGCAGGTCCAGGCGGCCAGCGCCGCCTGGGGCCCGATCGGGCTGGCCGTGCACAATTCGGCCCCGGCCTCCGTCACGCTGACCGTCGCCCCGCCCGTCACCTGGCCCGCGAACCGGGCCTGGCCCGAGCCGTACACCTGGGTCGACAAGGTGACGACCAGGTCCGGGCCGTGGGGCGGCGCGATGACGACCGTGACGGCCGCCGCGTCGGACATCTGGACCGCGCTGGCCTGGACCGCGTGGAGGACCTGGGGGCCGTCGGCCAGTGGGCTCGTGACGCAGGCCCACGTCCCGTCGGCGGCCACCGGCGACGTGCAGAGGGCCGTCCCTTCGGCGTCCATGACGGTCACGTTGTTGCCCGCGACGGCGCCGTCGCCGGCCACCTCGGGGGTGGCGGTGGCGAGCGTCAGGCCGTCGGTCGGCGTCACGATGTGCGGCGCGGCCAGCGGCGCGGGGCCGACGCGGAAGGTCCGCGTCACGACCGGGGCGGTGTTGCCCGCCGCGTCGCGCGCGGTCACGGCGACCGTGTGGAGGCCATTGTCCAAGAGCACGTCCGACAGGCAAGACCAGTTGCCGTCCGGGTCCGCCGGGGCCGCGCACAGCGTGACGCCGCCCTCCCTGACCGTGACCTGGTTGCCGGGATCGCTCGTCCCCGTGAACGACGGTTTCTGGCCGACGTCGGCGGCGCCCTCGGCCGGGCCGGCCAAGGCCACGGCGGCGGACGTCTTGACCGTGAACGACAGAGTGGCCGCAGGCGACACGTTGCCCGCCGCGTCGGTGGCGGTGACCGCGACGGTGTGCGGGCCGTCGGCCAGCGGGCTCAGCTCGCCCGCCCAGGGCGAGTTCGCCATGGTCGTCAGCAGGACCTGGTCGCCTTCGGCGACCGTGATCGTCGTGCCCTCCTCGGCCGTGCCCGCGAACCGCGGCGTCCGGCTGGCCAGGACCGCGCCGTCGGCCGGGCTCTCGACCACGGGCGCAGCCGGGGCGACGGTGTCCGTGTAGAAGGTCCGCTGGACCGGCGAGCTGGGCAGCGCGCCCGGCGCGGTCGAGGTCTGGACAGCGCTGAGGACGTGGCGGCCGTCGGCCAGGCCGGCCAGCGCGCAGTCCCAGGTGCCGTCGGCGGCGACCGGCGCCGAACAGCCGGGCTGGCCGTCGACCGTGACCGTGACCGTACCGCCGGCCTCGCCCGTGCCCGTCACGCGGGGGGCGGCCGTGGCGACAGACGCCTGGTCGAGCGGGGTGGCGAGGCTCGGCTGGGCGACCGCGAACGGCTGGTACTCCCAGGCCAGCGTCAGCGTCTGGGGCAGCGCCGCCCCGTCGACGCTGGCCGTCAGCGCGATGGCCGTGGCGGCCGTCGCGGTCACGTGGACAGAGCACGAGCCGCGGTTGTCCGTCTGGCACTCCGGCGGCACGATCGCCGGACCGGCCAGGTCGGCCGCGAACACGGCCACCGCGCCCTCGACGGGCTCGCCCAGGCGGTTGAGGAGGGTGGCCGTGACCGTGTAGCCGGCGCCCGTGTAGACGGGGGAGGCGGGGGTGGCGGCCAGGCTGGAGCGCTCCGGGTCGACCGGCAGCGCGGCGAACGTCACGCTGGCCGGCGACGAGACCCATGCGCTCGGCGGCGCCGGGGTCGCCCCCGGCGCGACCGTCACCGGCCGCCAGGCGCCCGTCGAGTACACCTCCACCGTGACCTGGTGGGCGCCGGCCACGGTCGACGCGAACGAGAAGACCGCCGCGCCGTCGGCGTCGGTCTGCTGGACCGGGCCGGGCGCGCCGCCGTCGAGCGCCGCCCGCACCTGGGCCTTGGCCAGCGGGTTGCCCTGCTGGTCGGCCAGGACCACCTTGACCGTGTCGAGGGCGATGCCGTCGGCCGCCGCGCCGTCCGTCACGACCTCCAGGTGCGGCAGCGCCTTGCCGTCGAGCGGCGCGCAGCCCTCGTCCACGCCCGGCAGGCAGGCCGCCCCGAACGTCAGCTTGGCGGGCGACCCGGCGACCGCCACGGCGCCAGCGGCGCCCTCGGCGTCATCGTTGCCGGCAGCGCCCTCGACCGCCACGGTCGCCTCGTACGTGCCGGGCTTGACCGCCGTGAAAGCAATGATGGTTTGCCCGAGGTCGTCGGTCGGCGCGATCGGCGCCACGGCTAGCCCGGCCGCGCTGGCCGTGACGACCGCCCCGGCCGCGGGGTTGCCGAAGCCGTCCGTCACGGCGACCTGGACCCGCCCCTGGTCGGCCCCGTTCGCCATCGCCTGGTCTTTGACGACCTTGGCCGTGGCGGCGCGGGGGACCGCGGCGAACGTGACGTGGGCGTGGTCGGCGGCGTCGTCCAACGTCACGCCGACGACCGAGACGGTGACGTCGAACGCGCCCGCCACCGTCGAGTACAGGCCGACCGTGTAGACGCCGGCGCCGACCTCGGCGAACGTGGCGTCGGCCAAGCCCACCCCGGCGGGCGCCGAGGTCACGGCGAAGTCGCCGGCCGCCAGACCGGGGATGCCCTGGCCGGCCGAGTCCCGGACGGTCACGGTCGCCGTCACGGTCGTCCCCCCGGCGTCCGACGTCACGCCCTGCGCCGGGGCGACGGCCAGGCCCGAGTTGGCCTTCGACACGATGAGGCCCTTGAAGGTCACGCTGGCCGTCTTGGCGGGGAGCCCGGCGGCCGTCGCCGTGGCCGTGTACTGGCCCTGGGTGGCGGTCGACAACTGCCACGAGTAGACGCCGTCGGCCGCCGACTGGCGGGTGGCCGCCAGGCTGCCGGGCCCGTCCGTCGTCACGCTGATGGCGTTGCCCTGCCCGGGGATCGGGTTGCCGAAGCGGTCTCGCAGCGTGAAGGTCGCCGTCGCCACGCCGGGCGCGCCGTTCTCCGGTAGCGCCACGGTCGCCGGGGTCACGGTCCAGGTCGACAGCGTGGCGTCGGGGACGTCGGGGGTGAAGGTCAGCGGCTCGGCGGCCGACGTCTGGCCGCCCGTCGCGGCGGTCACGGAGTAGGCCCCGGCGACGGTCGAGTACAGGATCGCGGTGTACTGGCCCGGGCCGGTCTCGCGGAAAGAGCCGGGGACCAGGGCGACGGTCTGGGCCGCCTGGCCCGCCCGCGTCACGCCGAACTCGATGTCGGCGGCCGTCAGGCCGGTGACGGGGCTGCCGTCGCCCGCCACCGTGACCGTCGCCACGACGCCGCCGGGGCCGGTCGCCGACCCCGCCTCGGCCGCGTCGGCCACGACGTGGGTCGAGGGAGTGAGCGCCAGCGTGACCTGGCCGACCGACTGGGTCAGCGTCAGGGCGGCCGTGGCGGCCGGGGCGTCGGCCACGTCGACGTGGACCGGGTAGTGGTTGGGGGCGGCGGCCTGGAGCGCGGCCGTGTACACGCCGGTCGGCTCGCCCAACGCGGTGCTGCCTGCGGTCCAGCCGGTGGCGGCCGCGAGGCCAGCCGGGGTGGCCGAGAACGCGGCGGCGAGTTGCGCGTCCGTCAGCGCGAGGCCGTTGCCGAGCGCGTCCTTGACGGTGTACGTGACGCCGACGGGCTGGTTGATCGGCGACTCCGACCGCTCGAGCGCCAACGTGGCCGTGGCCGCCGGGCCCGGGGTGAACGTGACGGCGTGGATATGGGCGTTGGCCGAGTCGGCCGTCTGCTGGGCCAGCACGGCCGCCGTGTAGGCGCCGGCCACTGGGCTCGTCAACTTCCACGTGTAGGTCCCGTCGCCGCCCTGGGCGAAGCCCGTCACGCGGGGGTTGGAGCTGGCGCTGGCGGCGCCGGTGGCCGCGTCGGTCTGGCTGAACGACCACGTGAAGTCCGAGTCGGCCAGGGTCGTGATGGGGTGGCCCCACTGGTCCGTCACGGTCACCGTCGCCGTCACGCCCGTCCCCGCCGTCGTCGACGCGGTCCCGCCGGCCGGGTCGAGGGAGAGCTCGATATGGCCGGGCGCGCCGGGCTGGAACGTGACGTCCGCCGTGGCGGAGAGCGACGCGAACGTGCCGGGCAGGGTGACGCGGGCCGTCCACGTGCCGGGGTCCGCCGCCGTCACCTGCCAGGCGTACGTCCCGCCGTCCCCGGCGGCCGGGCCGGACAGGACGGTCAGCCCGGTACCGCCGAGCGTCAGGCCCGTCACGCCCGAGACCGGGTTGCCCCACTGGTCCGTCACGCTCGCCGTGACCGTGACGGGGCTGTTGACGACGGCGGCGGGGCCGACGCCGAGCGCCAGGTTGGCCGGGTCGCCGGGGGTGACCGTCAGCGGCGCGGCCAGGCTCAGGCCGAGCGGCTGGGCCTCGACCGTGTAGGTGTTGGCCTGGGTCGAGCGCAGCGACGCCGTGTAGACGCCGGGCGCGGCCGCCGTGAAGTCGTTGAGGAGGTTGAGGCCGGTCGGCGCGGCGGCGAACTTCATGTCGGCCACCTTGAGACCGGTCACGGGGTTGCCGTACTGGTCTTGCAGCGTCACGGTCGCCACGGCCACGGCGTTGGCCCGGACCGACGCCGGCGCGATGACGAGGCCCGACCGCGCGGCGGCCGGCGGCCCGGCCGTCCACGTCAGCGTCAGCGGGCTGTTCGTCAGCTCCTCGGTCCCCCCGTGGACCCAGGCGTGGAGCAGGAAGGAGCCGGCGGCGGTCGACGTGACGGTGATCTCGCAGGTCCCGTCGGCCCGCGACACGCACGACTCGGCTGACAAGGTAGGTTGTCCGCCGTCGGCGTCCTCCAGCGTGAACGTCACCTCCTGGTCCGGCATGACGGAGCCGAGCCCGCCGTTGGCGTCGCCGACGCCGTCGAAGATCGCGGCGGTCACGGCGATGGCCGAGTCCGCGCCCGTCCCGGCGGTCCGGGGCGTCGTCGGGGCGGCCGTCACCGGGCCCTGCGCCCAGGCGGGCGGCCGGACCGTGACGGCGACGGTCTTGGTCAGCGTGCGCGGCGAGTCGGCGCACGACCCGGTACAGGTGGCGGTCGCCGTCACCGTCACGTTCGTCGTGCCGTCGCTCACGCCCGTGACGACGCCCGCGCTGCTGACGGCGGCGATGGCCGGGTTCGTCACGGTGTACGAGTACGCCACCTTGGAGGCCGCGGGCAGGTCGGCCACGGCCACGCCGAGCGGCGCCGCCTCGCCCCGCACGACGGTCACGGCCGTCGGCCCGTCGAGCGTGGTGGTCTGCCGGACGTCGGTCGGGACGAGGCTGGTGATCTTGCCGGGGGTGAAGGACTTCGTCACCTTGACCGTGCCCGTCAGGGCCGCGGTCAGCGGCGCCTCCCAGGGAGCCGCCCAGCCGGCGGCCTGCGAGTTCGCCTTGGCCTTGATCTTGGCGAGAAGGTTTCTGATCGTGACCTGTTCCCAGTACTTGTACATCTCCTTGGCGGGCTCGACCTTGGCCTCCGCCACGCCCTCGTCGCCGCTCGGGAACTGCGTCAGGCCGAGGAACGGGTCGGCCTCGATGTAGCCGATCCAGTACTTGCAGTTGGAGCAGAGGGGCGTGTTCGGGTCGATCGGCTGGGCCGGGAACTGGATCGCGGCCAGCGCGTCGGCCAGGCGGGTCTGGATCGTCTTGCCGGGCGTGCCGGTCGTGATCTGGGTCAGGATCGGGTCGAAGAAGTCGAACAATTGGGCCTCGGTCAGCGCGCTCAGCCGCTGGGCCAGCTTGGCGTAGTCGAGGCCGCCGCCGAACGCGGTCTCGAAGGCCTGCTCGACGTTCGTGTCGGCGATGGCCGCCAGGGTCGAGGCGTCGAACGCGGACTCCCAGTCGAGCCCCGAGAGGGAGGCGGCGACGGTCTTGGCGGCGGCGGGCTTGAGGTCCGTCAGCCAGCTCGTGGCCGGCAGCGTGTCGGCCGGCTGGACCGTGACCATGTCCGGGCTGGCCAGGTCGTGCGCCGCCAGGCCGAAGGAGAAGGGGACCGCGGCCGTGCCGACGACGCCCCAGTCGGTCTGGTTGGCCTGGGCCACGACGAGGTCGTCGAGGACGGGCCCGATGGCCTTGACGTTGTTCTGCGTCACCAGGGACGTGGCGATGGCGCCGAGCCCGTTGACGGGGTCGGCGAACTGGGCCTGGACGGTCTCGGACTGCATGTTTGTGTTCAGGCGGCCCCAGTTCGAGACGACCGTGAACTTGTCGTGGTAGTCGTTCAGGCTGGCGGCCGGTGTCGTGGTGTCGTCGATGACGACGCTGCGCGTGGCCACGTCGTAGTAGTAGTGGCCCCAGTGGGCGACGTCGCCGGCCTTGTGGGCGTTGTGGTCCTCGGCCCAGCGGATGGCGAACGAGAAACCGATCTTGCCCAGCAGGATCTCGGACCACTCCTGGTCGGTGAACAGAGGGGTGTGGTCGCCGAGGCTGAAGTCGCCGCCGCTGGCGGACAGCGTCTCCGTGGCCGTCGCGTCGCCCAGTACCGAGCCGACGGTCCAGGCCACGGCGGAGTTCGGGCTGCAGGTCGTGCCGGACAGCTTGCCGACGCAGAGCGTGGCGGAGCCGTTGGTGTTCAGGACCGTCTGGACGCGCCCGGCGGCGGTTCCCGTGGCCTCGGTCCCGACGAGGTCGGGGTCGAGGCCGGCGGCCGTGATGGCGTCGGCGTTGCTGGCTGCCCAGCCGGAGGCGCCGCCCCGTTGGCTGAGGGTCCCGGCCAGCGGGGACGCGAGCGGGGTCACGACCGCGGGTGCGGCCGAGGATGGCAGAGCGGCGATGAGGCCCACAACCAGGCCCAAAGCCACGGCCACCGCGGGAGGTCTGCGCATGGTGACGGCTTTCACATGAACTGACTAGGAGGTCGGTAATCCCTCCCATCCTACCCACATTGCGACCCCCGTCCACCTTCCTTAACCCAGTCAACACAAGGCACAACACCCCAAGCAGAACTACCAGCCAGCCCAACCCCACCTATCACCCCCCGGCCCAACAACGGGGGCCCCGTGACGTTGGGCGCTGGGTGTGACATTGGGGACGGTTCCTTCTGTCACACCGGGTGTGACACCGGGGGGTGTGACACCGGGGACGGTTCCTTCTGTCACACTGTCGGACGGCGTGACGACGTGACACGAGGGCCAGCCTGGACGTTGCCCGCGTCACGCGGACAGGCCGTTCCCCGCGGGTTGCGGCCCTGTTGCCACGGTCGGGCCGGAGCGGGCGGGACCGTGGGGTGAGTTCGGCTGGGGTCACGCCGGTGGCGGCGTGGGTGGGGCTGCTGCGGCCCTGGGCGAACTGGCCGGAGATCACCAATCAGTAGCTGTAAGTGCCATCAAGATACAAGTTACAGCCATAGATTCACGCAGCGCACGCATGGCAATGCAAAATAGCTGGCTGTAACTGTGATAGAGTCCCTGATTGCAGCTACCTATTGCGGGAGGGTGAGATGCGGTTGGTGGGCCGGGAGGACGAGCAGCGCCAGCTCCGGGAGTACGCCGCGGCCGACGAGCCCGACTTCGTCGTCGTGTACGGCCGGCGCCGGGTCGGCAAGACGTTCCTGGTCCGGGAGGTGTTCGACGACCGCTTTACCTTCTACGCCACGGGGCTGATGGGCGGCAGCAAGGCCGAGCAGTTGGCCGAGTTCAACCGGGCGCTCAACCGCTACGGGACGCGGGAGTTTCCGCCGGCGGCCGATTGGCTGACCGCCTTCTGGCAGCTCCGCGACCTGGTCGAAGCAGACCCGCGGCTGGGTAAGAAAGTCATCTTTCTGGACGAGATGCCCTGGATGGACACCCCGAAATCGAAGTTCTTGATGGGCCTGGAGGCGTTCTGGAACGGCTGGGCGTCCGGCCGGGCGGACATCCTGCTGGTCGTCTGCGGCTCGGCCGCGGCGTGGATTACCCGGAAGCTGTTCCGCAATCGGGGCGGCCTCTACAACCGCGTGACCCACCGGATCTGGTTGCGGCCCTTCACCCTCCAGGAGACCGAGGCGCTCTTGGCGGCGCGGGGCATCGTGTTCAGCCGCCTGCAGATCGCTGAGACCTACATGGTGTTCGGCGGCATCCCCCATTACCTCTGCCAACTGGAACGCGGCCTCAGCCCGGCGCAGAACGTCGACCGGCTGTGCTTCGCCCGCGGCGCGCCCCTGCGCGACGAGTTCGACCAGCTCTACGCGTCGGTCTTCGCCCAGGCGCAACGCCACGTCGACGTGGTCGAGGCGATCGGACGCAAGAACCGGGGCCTGACCCGGGACGAGATCATCGCCGCCACCCGGCTGACCGACGGCGGCTCGCTCAGCCGGGTCCTGGACGAACTCGAACGCAGCGACCTGCTGCGCCGCTACTACGGCTTCGGCAAGCGCGAACGTGACAGCCTCTACCAACTGTCCGACCCGTTCTCCCACTTCGCGCTCCGCTTCCTCCGGTCGGGCGCCGTCACGGACGAGAACTACTGGGCCAACGACGATACGAGCGGCGCCCGCAACGCCTGGCGCGGCTACGCGTTCGAGCAAGTCTGTTTGGCCCACCTGCCCCAGATCAAGGCCAAGCTCGGCATCTCCGGGGTGGCCACCACGACCGCGAGCTGGCTGGGCCAGCGTGACGGTCAGAAGGCCCAGATCGATCTCGTCCTGGCCCGCCGCGACGGCGTCATCAACCTTTGCGAGATGAAGTTCGCGGACCGCGAGTACGAGATCACGAAGGCCTACGCGGACCGCCTCCGGCAACAGAGGTGGGCTTTCGCCGACCACGCCCCTAAGTCGGCGGCCCTCCACACGACACTGGTCACGCCCTACGGCGTCAAGCGCAACATCCACTGGAGCGAGGTCCAAGCCGAGGTCACCCTCGACGACCTCTTCGCCTGACGCGACAACTCGCCCAGTCCCGGCGACCGCGTGTGGCATTGGGTGTGACATCGGGGACGGTTCCGTTTGTCACACTGTCGGTGTCTGTCATCCTGAGCGCAGCGAAGGATCTCTCCCGCCACCGAGATCCTTCGCTGCGCTCAGGATGACAGGGCAGGTGTGACAAACGGAACCGTCCCCAATGTCACAGTCCCCAATGTCACACCCGGTCCAATGTCACGCGGTCAGTCAGTCGGCGCTAGCGTCACGTTCGCCGTCAGGGGGGCGTCGGACTCCGTCCAGGTGATCGCACCGCTGATGCGACCGACGGCGCGGAGGTCGGGCTCGGCCAGTTGCAGCGCCGCCAGGACCGCCGCCGGGCCGGCGAACGCGACCTCGGCCACCTCCGCCTTCATCGACACCTTGGCCGACGACTTGGCGCCGCGGATGGCGATGAGCGCGGCGGACACGGCGTCGAGGATGGCCTCGTCGCCGCCCACCCCGTCAGGCAGGGCCGCCGACGGCGCAGGCCAGGACGACCGGTGGATGGAGCCCTCCTGCCACCAACTCCACACTTCCTCCGTCACGAACGGGCAGAACGGCGCGAACAGCCGCAGCAGGACGGACAAGGCCGTGGTCAGGGCCGCCTGGGCCGACGCGGCCGGGGCCTCGCCCTGCGCCCCGTAGGCGCGCTCCTTGACCAGTTCGATGTAGTCGTCGCAGAACGTCCAGAAGAACCGCTCGGTCTCCTCCAGCGCGTCCGTGTACTCGAACGCGTCGAACGACGCCGTCGCCTTCGTCACGACCCCGCGCAACCGCGCCAGCATGGCCAGATCGACGGGCGCCGTGACCCCCGCCGAAGCCAGCGCGGCCCCGCCCTCGCCCGCCATCAGCAGCACGAACTTGCTGGCGTTCAGGATCTTGGTCGCCAAGCGCCGCCCGACCTTCATCTGCGTCTCGTCGAAGGGCGAGTCGGCGCCCGGCCGAGCCATGGCGGCGCGCCAGCGGACGGCGTCGGAGCCGAAACGCTCGAGGATGTCGGTCGGCACGACGACGTTGCCCTTGGACTTGGACATCTTCTTGCGGTCGGGGTCGACGACGAAGCCCGACAGCGCCGTCCGGACCCACGGCAGGGAGCCGTTCTCGAAGTGGGCGCGGACGACGCGGGAGAACAACCAGGTGCGGATGATGTCGTGGGCCTGGGGCGCCAGGTCCATCGGGAAGGTCAGCCCGAACAGTTCGGGGTCACGCTCCCAGCCGCACGCGATGTGCGGCGTCAGCGAACTCGTCGCCCACGTGTCCATGACGTCCTTGTCCGCCGTGAAGCCGCCGGGCTGGTCCCGCTGCTCCGGCGCGTAGCCGGGGGCCGGGTCGCGCATCGGGTCGACCGGCAGGCTGGCCTCGTCCGGCGTGACGGGGTGGTCATAGTCGGGCTCGCCGTCCGCGCCGACCGGGTACCAGACCGGGAACGGCACGCCGAAGAAGCGCTGCCGCGAGATCAGCCAGTCGCCGTTGAGGCCGTTGACCCAGTCCTCGTAGCGGTGCTCCATGTAGTCCGGCACCCACTCCAACTCCGCGCCGCGCGCCAACAGTGTGGCCTTCAGGGCGTCGTCGCGGCCGCCGTTCGTGATGTACCACTGCCGCGTCGCCACGATCTCCAGCGGCTTGTCGCCCTTCTCGTAGAACTTGACGGGCCGGGAGATGCGCCACGGCTCGCCGTCCAGGTCGCCCGAGGCCCGTAGGGCCTCGACCGTGGCCTGGCGGGCGGAGAAGACCGTCTTGCCGGCCAGCTCGGCGTAGGCCGTCGGGTCGGGCAGCCAGTCCGGCGCCTCGGCCTGGAAGCGGCCGGTCCGCGTGATGACCGTCCGGTTCGGCAACTGGAGTTCCCGCCACCACTGGACGTCGGTCAGGTCGCCGAACGTACAGCACATGGCGATGCCCGCGCCCTTGTCCATCTCGGCGGCGGGGTGGGCGAGGACGGGGATGGCCACGCCGAACAGCGGCGACGTCACGGTCGTGCCGAACAACGGCTGGTAGCGCGCGTCGTCCGGGTGGGCGATGAGCGCGCAGACGGACACGATCAACTCGGGCCGCGTGGTCTCGATGTAGACCGGGGTCCCGTCCGGCCGGTGGAAGGCCACGCGGTGGAAGAAGCCCTCGGTCTCCCGGTCCTCCAACTCGGCCTGCGCCACGGCCGTTTGCAGCGTCACGTCCCACAGCGTCGGCGCGTAGTTCAAGTACGCCTCACCCCGGGCCAGGTTGCGCAGGAACGCCCGCTGCGCCACCGTGATCGACTCGGCGGAGATCGTCTGGTAGAGCTGGGACCAGTCGACCGACAAGCCCAATTGCCGCCAGAGGTCCTCGAACGCCTGCTCGTCGACCTCCGTCAGCTTCTGGCACAGCTCGATGAAGTTCTGGCGCGAGACGGCAACCTGCCGCTTGGGGTCCGGCTTGGCCGGGGGCTCGAAGGCCGGGTCGTACGGCAGCGTCGGGTCGCAGCGGACGCCGAAGTAGTTCTGGACGCGCCGCTCGGTCGGCAGCCCGTTGTCGTCCCAGCCCATCGGGTAGAAGACCTGCTTGCCGCGCATCCGCTGGTAGCGGGCGACGAGGTCCGTGTGCGTGTAGCTGAAGACATGGCCGACGTGGAGCGACCCGGACACGGTCGGCGGGGGAGTGTCGATCGAGAAGACCTCGGCGCGGGTAGCGGGCCGCTCGAAGTCGTACGTGCCGTCGTCGCGCCACCGGGCCGCCCACTTGGCCTCGAGCCCCTCGAGGGCAGGCTTATCCGGCACGGTCACAGGCAAAGCAGTCATGGGCCGAATAGTAATAGCCCGGCCGAGGCCCTAGCTCAGGCCCAGGGCGACGCGCGCCTTGTCCATGTCCAGGTTGCCGTCCGTGTCCGCCCACGTCGTGATATCCAGCTTGGAGCCGTCGAGGACGAAGGTCGGCGTCCCCGTGTACCCGGCGTTGTACATGTCCTCGGCCCCCTGGGACTCCATGGTGTCGACCCACGCGGCGGTCGCCTGGTTGTCGTAGCAGGCCTGGAACGAGGCCAGGGCGTCGCCCGTCAGCCCCAACTCGCCGGGGATCGTGGCGCGCAGCATCTCATCGCTGAGTTCGCCGTAGTGGTCGTAGATGGCGAAGTGGTAGGCGGCGAACACTCCCACCGTGTCGGCGCAGGCGGACGCGATCGACGCCGGGCGTGACCAGTTGCCGTGGCCGGAATCCTCGTCGAGGAAGTCGCGGTTGCGCATTTCCACGAGGGCCGCGGTCGACGCGATGGCCTCCTGCAGGAGCGGTTTCAGGACCTCCTCGTAGGAGTAGCAGGCGGAGCACTGGTAGTCGCCGTAGATCACGAGGGTGTGGGCCGGGTCGGCGGCGGCCGCCGGGTTGGCGTAGATGCCCTTGCCGTCGGGCGAGGCGTTGGGCGGCGTCAAGGCCCCCGTCACGCTCCCGGCGCTGCTGGACCCGCCCGTCGCGGCCGACCCCGACGTGACGGGCGCGGACGAAGAAGGTGTGCCGTTGCCGGACCCGGCGAACGCGCGCCAGACGAGGAACGCGACGAGGGCGACGACGAGCGCCGCCACGATGATGGCCAGGGCGTTGCGGCGGCGCCGGGCCTTCTTGGCGGCGGCCAGGCGCTCGGCCTGGAGTTGGGCCCGCTTGCGGGTGCTGTTGGCCATCGGGGTTCCCTCCCGGTTGGTGGACGTCGGCTTCAGGCTAGACCGTGGCGTCGCCGACGAGCTCCAAGAGCTTGGCGGCCGCCGCGGCGTTGGCCGTAGCCACCGCGTCCTCGTCCGTCGAGTCGGTGATGTTGGGGAAGATGTCGCTCGTGATGTCCGTGCCGTTGAGCTTATAGGTGGGGGTGCTGTTGACCTTCGCCGTGTTCTGCGCCCAGCCGTCGACCGCCGTGACGAACTTGCCCGTGGCCTCGTCGTCGTAGCAGGTCTGGAAGCTCGTCAACGCGTCGCCCGTCAGGCCGACCGTGGCCGGGATCGTGTCGCGCAGCAGCGTGTGGGAGTAGCCGTCCCCCTCGGTGGTGGGCTGGTTGTTGTAGATCTCGCGGAAGAACGGGAAGTAGTAGTCGCCCTCGACCGTGTCGGCGCAGGCGGCGGCGATGGCGGCGCGGCGCGACGACTTCGGGTTGCCCGCGTCCGCGTTGTAGGACTCCAGGCTGGAGTCGAGGAAGGTCCTGGTGTGGAAGACGACCTTAGCCGAGCCGTCGTCGATCAGGCTCTGGACGGCGTCGCCGACGGCGGTTTCCAGCGTCCCGCAGTTGGGGCACTGGAAGTCGGAGTAGATGTCCAGCGTCGGCACGTCGGCCGCCACGTCCGGGTTCGGCGTGATGCCGGTCTGGGCGGCGTCGCCGTGGAGCGGCACGATGTCGCCGCCCTCCTTGGCCTGGTTGAGGGCGACGACGAGGACGATGATGATGGCCACGATGACGACGCCGGCGGCGCCGAAGGTGAGCAGCCGGATCTTGCGGTCACGCTGTTGCTGGGCGAGCTTCTTCGCTTCCAGTTCGGCGCGGCGGCTCCGGCTGGTCTGCTTGCGGCTGGTGGCCATGGGTGCTTCCTCTGAGGTCGGTCCACTGGTCGCCCCGGCGTGGGCGCCCGAAGGATTATCGCACGTGTGCGCAGGCGGAGGTGTCGGACGCCGCGGCCTTGGCGACGAAGGAGCCCGGGCGGCGGCATCCGACACCTCCGCCGGTGGCGGTCTGCGGAGGTCGCGCAGGCGATGGTTTGTCATCCTGAGCGAAGCGAAGGATCTCTCCGTCACGAGGTCGTACCCGTTCCCCGCTCTTCAGGTGTCATCCCGGCGAAAGCCGGGATCTTTCCTGCGGCGGTCGACCAGCTCGGGTCAAGGAGCCCGGCTTTCGCCGGGCTGACAAGGGGGTTGGGATGGCTACGGGGGTGAGTGGGTGGCGGGCGAGATCCTTCGCTGCGCTCAGGATGACAGAGAAGAGGGCTCAGGACGGCAGAGGAACGCTCCTGGGATGACCAAGCGGGTCAGTCGCGGCGGCGGCTGCGGGCGGACAGGGACAGGCTGCCTAGGAGCAAGGCCAGGAAGCCGGCCAGCAGGAATGGTTCTGTCAGCGGGTTGGCACCGGTGGCGCTGAGCGCGCCGCCGTAGGTCAGGGAGATGGAGATCTGGCCGGACTCGGCGCCCTTGAGGATGACCGTGTGGCTGCCCGTGGCGATGCCCGCGGGCATCGTCCACGAGAACTCCACCCGGCCGGACGAGTCCGCCAGCTTCGTGCCGAGGACCACCGGGTCGGAGTACAGCGTCGCCGTGACACTCTCGCCGGCCTTGAAGCCCGTGCCCACGACCGTGAACGCGGTGGACGATTGCTGGGTCACGCTGCCCGCCAGCGGGGCGGCTCCCGTGGGCGATGGGGGCGGCACGCTGGTCGAACCGGCGGTTGCCGTCGACGCCGGGGGCGTCGGCCCGTAGGTGGGCGACGGCGGGGGCACGCTGGTCCAGGCCTCGGTCGGTGTGGCACTGGCGCTCGGTGCCACCGACGGGGCAGCGGTCGTCGGGGTCACGCTGGGAGCGGCTGAGGCCGAGGCCGACGGGCGGGCCGTGGTCGGGGCGATGGACGCGGGGGCCGTCGTGGGGGCGCCGCTGGTCGGCGCCACGCTGGCGGGAGCGCTGGTCTGCGGCGTGCCGCTGGACGCCGGCGCGGTCGACGGCGCGGCGGTCGACGGGGCGGCAGTGGTCGGGGCCACGGTCGACGGCCGCACGCTCGGGGTGGCGCTGGTCGCGCCGGCCGTGGGCGACGGGCTGACGCTCGCCTGAGCCGACGGACTGGGCGACGTGGCGGCCGACGGCGACGGGCTGGCCGAGGCCACGGCACTCGGGGACTCAGAGGCACCAGGCGACGGGCTGACGGCCGGCGACGGCGAGGGGCGGGGGGAAGGCGACGGGCTCGGCGACGGCGTCACGACAGGCGACGGGCTCGGGCTCAGGCTCGGCGACGGGCTGACCGACGGCGCCACGCTGGGGGACGGCGAGACGGCGGCTGACGGGCTCGGGCTGGGAGACGGGCTCAGCGACGGGGTCACGGCAGGCGACGGGCTGACCGACGGCGCGGGAGACGGACTCGGCGACAGCGAGGGGCTGGCGCTGACGGACGCGGCGGGGGACGGGGAGGGCGTGACGCTTGGGCGGGGCGACGGCGACGGGCTCACGGCCGCGCTGGGGCTCGCAGACGGGCTGGTCCGCGGGGACGGGCTCGGCGACACGCTGGCGGACGGGCTGGTGCGCGCGGTCGGGCTCGGGCTGGCAGACGCTGTCGGCCGGACCGACGGCGAGACACTCGCGCGCGGCGACGGGCTGGGGCTGACGGACGCGGCGGGCGACGGCGAGGGGCTCACGGCCGCGCTCGGGCTCGCAGAGGGGCTGGTCCGCGGGGACGGGCTCACCGTCGCGGACGGCGTCACGCTCGGCCGCGGCGACGGGCTCGGGCTGACGGACACGGCAGGCGACGGGGACGAAGAGACGCTCGGGCTGGCGGACGGGCTAGTCCGCGGAGACGGGCTCACCGTCGCGGACGGCGTCACGCTGGGACGCGGCGACGGGCTGGGGCTGACGGACACGGTCGACCGGACCGACGCAGAGGCGCTCGCGGCTGGTGACGGGCTCGGGCGGGCGCTGGCGGACGCGGCGGGCGACGGCGACGGGCTCACGGCGACGCTCGGGTTGGCGGACGGGCTAGTCCGCGGAGACGGGCTGGCGCTCGGGGACACGCTGGCACGTGGCGACGGGCTCGGGCTGACGGACACGGTCGGCCGGACCGATGGAGAGGCGCTGGCGGACGGGCGCGGGCTGGGCGACGGCGTCACGCTCGGGCTCGGCTCAGCGCTGGTGCCCGGAATGTCGTCGATCGTGCTCGGGCTCGGC
>JAISTC010000007.1 GCA_031272805.1 Propionibacteriaceae bacterium | reverse complement strand
CGTGCAGATGGTCGAGCTGGCGACGGCGCCGCCGACCTCCTTGACGGCCCCGACGATGGCGTCGTGCTTGGCCTCGCCGTAGGAGAGGTGGCGTTTGATGTTCTCGATGACGACGATGGCGTCGTCGACGACCCGGCCGATGGCGATCGTGAGGCCGCCGAGAGTGAGGATGTTGAGCGTCTCGCCCGTGCCCTTGAGGGCGACGAAGGCGGCCAGGAGGGACAGCGGGATGGAGACCGCCGAGACGAGGGTCGAGCGGACGGAGAAGAGGAACAGGAGGATGACGACGACGGCAAAGCCGAGGCCGAGCAGGCCCTCCTCGCTCAGCCCGTCGATGGAGCGCTCGATCATCGGCGCCTGGTCGAAGACGACGGTCGCCTCCAGCCCGGCGTCGGCCAGGACGCCGGCCATCTCCTCGAGCGTGTCCCGGACGGTCTCGGACACCTCGACCGTGTTGCCGGCCGGGGTCTTCGTAATGGAGACGGAGACCGCGTTGGCGCCGTCCAGGCGGGAGTAGCTCGTGGCGGCGGCCGGCGCCTGCGTCACATCGGCGACGTCCTCGACGCGGACGACGCCGCCGTCGGGGCTTTGGGCCAGGGGGAGGCCGGCCAGGTCGTCGGCCGAGGCGAGGGCGTTGCCCGCCTGGACGGAGAGGGTGAGGCCGCCGTCGGCGACGGTCCCGGCGGGGAGGGAGAGGCCGTAGTCGCTCAGGAGATCGTTGAACTGGGACAGCGTCACGCCGAAGCGGGCCAGGTCGGCGGGCCGGGGGGTGACCGTGACGCGCTCGGCGGCGTAGCCCGTGACGTCGACGGAGCGGACGTTGGCCAGGCGGGAAAGGCGCGGCACGAGGACGTCGTTGACGAGGTGGCCGACGTCGGCGGTGGCGGCCCCGTCGGCGCCGTTGACGGCGAACTGGAGGATCGGCATGTCGTCCATCGAGCCGGTCAGGACGTTGGTCTCGACTCCGCTGGGCAGGCGGGCCGCAATCTTGGAAATGGCGGTGGTCAGCTTCTGGTTGGCCAGGTCCATGTCCGTGCCGTACTCGAACTCGGCGATGGCGAACACCGCGGAGTTGACGGACGTCACCTGGACGGAGTCGACGCCCGGGACGGACTCGATGGCGGTTTCCAGGGGAGTGGCGAGCTGTTGCTCCATGAGCTCGTTGGTGACCCCGGGGTTGGTCGCCGTGACGAGGGCCATGGGCACGTCGAGGGAGGGGATCAGCTCCTGCTTCAGGCTGGTCATGGAGAGCGCCCCGCCGACCAGGAGGCCGAGCGAGACGAGCGCGACCACGGCGCGGTTGCGGAGCGAGAGCTGGGCCAGGCGGAACATGGTGACCTCCAGAGGCGGGGGGACCGGGCGCGGAGCCACGCCCGGAAGGCTATAGTTAGTGTCGGACTAAGCGGATACTTAGCGTGAAGCTAAGTATACACAGCAGACGGTCCGCGTGGCGATTCGGCCGGGCACAGGGGGCAGCACATGGGGGAGAGCGCACCGCGCGAGCGGCTGCTAGAGGACTTTTCGCGCCTGCGCGAGGAGTTCGAGCAGGGCAACGTCGCCCGCCACATCGACGCCCTGGTCAGCCTGCCCGTGACCAACCAGCAGCTCCACGTCCTCGGGTTCCTCGTCGTCGGCGGGCCGCGGCGGGCGAGCGAGGTCGCGCGGCTGCTGGACGTCTCCGGGGCGACGGTCTCGGGCCTGCTCGACCGCCTGGAGGCGGCCGGCCTGGTCGAGCGGACGGTGGCGCCGGAGGACGGGCGGGGCCGCCTGGCCGCGGCCACGCCCACGGGCATCGACGTGGTGCGGCAGTTGACCGCGGCCAGCGTGCCCCCGCTGGTGGAGGTTATCGACCGCGTCAACGATGCGGACCTGGCGGCCTTCGTCCAGGGGCTGCGGGCATTCCTGGCCGCGTTCCGGGAGGCGTGGCAGGAGGGGACGTTGACAGGCGGTGGGGGCGGGGCTAGGGTGGGCTGAACCGGTTCAGGGCGGGAGGTGGCGATGCTCCACGTCAACAGCGCTGGGACTGGGCTGGAGCGGGACGGGCGGTTCTTTCCGCTCCTCGTGGACACGGTCTGGGCTGCCTTCGCCGATGTGGCAGAGGCCGATTGGCCGGTCTATCTGGCCGTGCGCCGCCGCCAGGGGTTCACGGCCTTGCTCACGACTGTGCTCCCGATCGTCCACGACCGGGTCGAGGGGCGGGACAGCCGCTATCCGTACGCGCGGCGTCCCGACGGGACCTTCGACTACGGCCGCCCCGACGACGCCTACCTCGACCACGCCGCCGACTACGTCCGCGCCGCCCGCGACCGCGGCCTCGAGGTCATCGTGGCCGTGACGTGGGCCAACTACCTGCCCGGCACGTGGGCCGCGCGCCTCGCCCCGGACGTCGTCATGCCGCCCGACGTCCTGCGTGACCACGTCACGCGGGTCGCCCGCGCTCTCGGCCCGCTCGGCGTCATCTTCGCCATCGGCGGCGACGACGGCTACGACTCGCCCGCGGCGAATGCCCTGTACCACGACGTCATCGGCCAACTCCGCGACCTCGCCCCGGGCTGCCTCGTGACGGCCCACGCGGCCCCGAACGCGCGCGTCCCCGACGACCTGCACTCGCGCTGCGACCTCCACCTCTACCCATCCGGCCACGACGTCACGCTCCAAGCCTCCGCCTGGGAACAGGCCGAGCGTCTGGCCGCGCTCCGGCCCCGCCGCCCGGTCGTCAACGTCGAGCCCGCCTACGAGTGGCACGGCCGGGTCCACGGCGCCGGCCGGTGGCGGCCCGCCGAGGTTCGGGCGGCGACGTGGTCCGGCATCCTGGCCGGCGCCGGCGCCGGGCTCGGCTACGGGGCCCACGGGGTCTGGATGTGGGCCACGGGGGAGGGCGACTTCCTGCTGGGCAGCGCCTCGCTGGAGCCCGCCACGTGGGTCGAGGCGATGGCGTTCCCCGGCGTCGCCGACGTCGCCCTGGCCGGCCACCTCATCGCCCGGCACCGCCTCGACCGCCTGGCCGCGGCCCCCGACCTGCTCCCCGGCGTCCCCGACCCCGCCTTCCGGGCCGGCGCCACGCCCACCCGAGACCGCCTCGCCTTCTACCTCCCCTACGACCGCCCGGTCCGCGTGGCGGCAGACCTGGCCGCGCGTGACGTCGTCGCCTGGGACCTGGCCCGGCGCGTGCCGTTCGCCCCCGACGTGACCAGTGCCGACGGCCAATCCGTCCTCCGCCCGACCGGCGTGCCCGAGGACGCGCTGGTGCTCGCGGCCGCCCCGGAAGTGCCACAATGGGCCACAGCCTCCCAGGCCCCAAGCGCTGGGCGGCAGCCTGAACACCAGGGGGACGAGTGACCGACGCGCCCAAGTCCCCGCGGGTCCGGATCGGCGACGTCGCCGCGGCCGCGGGCGTCAGCAAGGCGCTGGTCTCCTACGCCCTGAACGGCCGCCCCGGGGTCGGCGAGGAGACCCGCGCCCACATCATCGAGGTCGCCACGTCGCTCGGCTGGACCCCGAGCGTCCGCGCCCGCTCGCTCTCCGGCTCCAAGGCCTACGCCATCGGCCTCGTCTTCCAGCACGCCGCCGAACACCTGGGCGCCGACGAATACCTGTCCTCCCTCATGGCCGGCATCCACGCCGCCCTCCTCGACACGGGCTACGCCCTCGTCACGTCGGTCGTGCCCGACCTCGACGCCGAGGTCGCCGCGTACACGCGCCTCGCGGCCGAGGGCCGCGTCGACGGCTTCGTCATCGTCGACCCCAGCCCCGACGAGCCGATCGTCGGCCTGGTCGCCGACCGCGGCCTCGCCTACGCCTGCCTCGGCCGCCCGGGCCGGGTCACGCGGATGCCGGTCCTCGAGCACGACGAGGCTCCCGCCGTGGCCGAGGTCGCCGCCCACCTGGCCGGGCTGGGCCACCGCCGCGTCGCCCAGGTCGCCGGACCCCAGCGCGTCCCGTCCGCCAAGCGGCGCCGCCAGCAGTTCCAGGACGCCTTCCGCGCCCAGGGCCTCGACGCCGACCGCTGGATCGCCCAGGAGTACTCGGCCGTCGGCGGCCGCGCCGCCACCGCCCAACTGCTTGACGACACGGACCCGCCGACCGCCATCGTCTTCTCCGACGACCTCATGGCCATCGCGGGCATGGGTGTGGCGGGCGCGCGCGGCCTGCGCATCCCCGAGGACCTGTCCGTCGTCGGCTGGAACGGCATCACGGTCGCCGAGTACCTCCACCCGGCCCTGTCGACCGTGACCCAGTACCCGTACGAGGACGGCCGCCTCGCCGCCACGCTGCTGTTGGAGGCGATCGGCGGCCGCGAGTTCTCCGACATCGTGGCCACGCCCAACCCCCGCTTCGTGGCGCGCGACTCGACCGGCCCGGCCCGCCGCTAACGGCCGCGGCCCCTCGTCATCCTGCGCGGAGGCGCGCCAGCGCCGGAGTCGCAGGATCTACCCGTCACCGGGACAACTACGTGACAGGTAGATCCTGCGACTCCGGCGGCGGGGGGCCTCGTTCCTCGGCCCGCGCCGCCTCCGCGCAGGATGACGTCCCTGCGCTCAGGATGGCAGGGAGATACTTTCCCTTTACCCTCACTTAACCGGTTCTTCTAGTGGTGACGCAAACGATAACGGGTTCATCACGATCGCCCGGGACCGTTGACAGACGCCCGCCGGAGTGCTTGAGTAAGACTGCCTGAACCGGTTAAGCACGACCGGTCCACCAGCCCGGCACCAACAACGATGTTAGGAACTCCCAATGCGCAACATGTCAGCGAGGCGGCTCCTCGCGGCGGCCGCTGCCCTAGCCCTGGCCTCCGGTTCGCTCGCCGCCTGTTCCTCCGATTCCACCAGCGGCTCCGGTGACTCCGGCGACGTCACCCCCGCCTCCCAGATCAACTTCCTCTCCGGCTGGCAGGTCGGCGACGGCACGGGCAACTTCCTGGCCGCCGCCGTCGAGGCCTTCGCCAAGGTCCAGCCGGACATCACCGTCAACGTCGAGACCGTCAAGTTCGACGACCTCAAGGTCACGGTCGAGACCGAGTCCGTGGCCAACGAGATGCCCGACCTCATCACGATGAACTTCACGGGCGAGAACAAGCCCTGGCTCGACGACGGCCTCATCGCCGACACGACCAGCTATCTGACCGACTGGGGGATCACCGACAAGCTGCTCCCCGGCGTGACCGACGCCTGGGCCTACAACGGCAAGCTCGGCGGCTTCCCCTACCAGACCGGCTCGTGGCCGATGTGGTACAACATGGACCTCCTCAAGGCCGCCGGCGTCTCCGAGGTCCCGACGACCATCGACGCGCTGAAGGACGCCGCCACCAAGCTCAAGGCCAACGGCGTGGCCGCCCTCTGCTACCCCGGCAAGGACTGGGGCGGCGCGGGCTTCTTCTGGCTCATCGACCAGCTCTACACGGGCGCCGCCGACATCCAGGGCATCATGCAGAACGGCGGTTTCGCCGCCTCCGACGCGGCCCAGCAGGGCATCGACTTGCTGGGCGACCTGCGTGACTCCGGCGTCCTGATCGACAACGCGGCGGGCTACGGCTACGAGGACTGCGCCAACGCCTACGACCAGTCCAAGGTCGCGATGGCCTTCTTCGGCTCGTGGAGCTTCACTCAGATCAGCGAGCCCATTCTCAAGGTCACGCAGTTGGGCGGCTTCCCGCTGCCGGACGGCGCGGCCTTCGACAAGCCGATCGCCTTCGCCACGGGCGGCAACGGCATCCTCATGTCCCAGGCGGCGGCCGACGACCCGGCCAAGGTCGCGGCCATCAAGGCGTTCATGGACTTCCTGTACAGCAAGGACGCGCTCCAGCTCTGGATCTCCGACCCGGGCAACCAGATCGCCGCGGTCACGTCCGAGGCCTCCGGGCCCAGCACGTCGACCAACGTCATGCTCCAGCAGAACGCGACCCTCTGGGACGTCGCCGAGCCGGCCACGCTCCAGGACCTCTACGTCAAGTCGGGCGTCGACATCACGCCGGAGATCACGTGGTTCATCGGCACCCAGGGGGCGACGGCCGCCGACCTGGCCCCGCGCCTGGACGCCCTGTGGCAGGACTGACGACCGACGCCGAACTGACATGACCACACCGGCCAGCGCCCCAACCCGCCGTCCGCGCCACCCCGCGCGCGGCGGCAACGGGGCGCTGGCCGCGTTCACCGTCCCATCGCTGGTCTGGTACCTCCTGTTCATGATGGGCCCGCTCGTGGCGATGTTCGTCATCGCCACGCTCAACTGGGGCTCCATCGCCGCCCACCCGAAGTTCGCCGGCCTGGCCAACTTCGCCAAGCTCCTGGCCGACGAACGGATCGGCACGGCGCTCATCAACACGGGCATCCACCTGTTCGCGACCCTGCCGTTCCAGGTCCTGGGCGCGTTCATGATCGGCTACTTCCTGGCCCAGCGCCCGCCCGGCCACCGCATCTTCCGCGTCGTCCTGTTCATCCCGGCGCTGATCTCGACGGCCCAGTTGGGCACGATGTTCTCGGTCGTGCTCGGCCCGGACGGCCTCGTCAACGGGCTGCTCAACCTGGTCGGCCTGGGCGACCACATGCGCGCCTGGCTGGCCGACACGCACACCGCCCTCCTCTGCGTCATTCTGGTCTCGATCTGGAACGGCATGGGCTTCAACGCCGTCCTGTTCTCGGCCCGCCTGGCCTCGATCGACCAGTCGATCTACGAGGCCGCCGAGCTGGACGGCGCCAGCCACTGGCGCCGCCTCTGGTTCGTCGCCTTCCCCATCTCGCTCGACTTCGTCTCGGTCATGACGATGCTGCAGTTCCTCTGGTCGCTGTTCGGCTCGGCCGCCCTCATCCTGATCCTGACGGAGGGCGGCCCCGGCCAGGCGACCTCGACGCTCTCGTGGCTCGTCTACCGCTTCGCCTTCGGCGTCAACGGCTCGCCGCTCATCGGCTACTCCCAGGCCATCGGCATCCTGCTGTTCCTGCTCGGCGTCGTCGGCCTGGTCATCATCCGCCGCTTCATCAAGCAGAGGTACTGAGATGTCCGTCACGCGGGCCGCCAGTCCCGCCGTCACGCGCCGGTCGGGCCAGAAGCGCCGCCCGGGCCTGTTCGGCCCGGGCATGGTCGTGGGCTACGTCGTCGTCGGCCTGTACGCCGTGACGCTGCTGTTCCCGCTGTACTGGGTCGTCATCTCGGCGTTCAAGGACAAGTTCGACGTCTTCCGGACGCCGCTGACGCCGACGTTCTCGGCCGGCCTGGCCAACTTCGACTTCGTCTGGACGTACCTGGAGGCGGGCAAGGCGCTCCTCAACTCCCTCTACATCACGGCCGCCTCGCTCGCCCTGACCCTCGTCGTGGCCCTCCCCGCCTCCTACGGCCTGGCCCGCGCCCGCGGCCGGATCGGCGGCATCGTGGAGAAGGTGTACGCGCTCGGCTTCCTCATCCCCGGCTTCGCCGCGCTCGTGCCGACGCTGCTGTTGGCGATCGCCGTCAACATGTACCACACGCGGGAGTTCATCATCCTGTACCTCTCGGCCACGGCCCAGCCGCTCTGCGTCATCCTCCTGACCCAGTTCATGCGGACGGTGCCGTCCGAGCTGGAGGAGTCGGCGGTCATCGACGGGGCCAGCCGCTGGCAGATCTTCTCCCGCGTCTACGTCCCCCTGGTCATGCCGGGCATCGCCACGGTCGCGATCCTCCAGTTCATCTCGTACTGGAATGAGTACCTCTACACGCTGGTCATCGCGGGCGCCCAGCCCGCGCGCCGGACGATCCAGGTCGCGCTGCCGACGATCGTGTCGGGCACGGGCAACACGAACTACGCCCAGGTCTGCGCCGGCACGGTCATCTCGATCATCCCCGTCTTCGTCATGTACATCATCCTGAACCGGCGCATGGAAGACGCGCTCATCCAGGGCGCGCTCAAGGGGTAGGCGGGGTGCCATGGCCCAGTTCCTCGTCACGGCGTTCGGCGCGGCCGGCGACGGGGTGACGCTGGACACGGCCCCGATCCAGGCGTCGCTGGACGCGGCGGCTGCGGCCGGGGGCGGGACGGTCGTCGTGCCGCCGGGCCGGTTCCTCGCCGGCTCCCTCCACCTGGGCTCCGGCGTCGAGCTGCGCCTGGAGGCGGGCGCGGTCCTCCAGTGCTCCGGGCACTGGGCCGACATCACGGACCGGCGCGTCACGAGCGCGCTGTCCGGCGGCATCGTGACGCCGGGCCAGCCGCCACAAGGCGTGTTCCTGGCGGCGACGGGGGCGGTGGACGTGGCGGTGACGGGCGCCGGGACCATCGACGGCGGCGGCCGCTTCTACGTGGCCGAGGACCGGGGCGACATCTACCGGATGCCCGCCGAACGGCCGTTCACCCTGTTCTTCGAGGGCTGCCGGAACGTCCGCCTGGCCGGCGTCACGTTGACCGACGGGGCGCTCTGGACGGTCCGGTTGACCGGTTGCGCGGACGTCGTCGCCGAGGGGCTGTCCATCCGCGGCCACCCGCTCGTCCCCAACGCCGACGGCATCGACCTCGACCGCTGCCGCCGGGTCGTCGTCCGGGACTGCGCTATCCGCACGCCCGACGACGCCATCTCGCTCAAGGCCACGGCCGAATACGACCGCTACGGAGCCTGCGAGGACATCCTGGTGGAGCGCTGCCGGCTGGAGTCGAAGTCGGCCGCCGTCGCGTTCGGCGCCGACGCCGCCGGGCCGATCCGCCGGGTCACGCTCCGCGACCTAGTCATCCGCCGGTCCAACCGGGGCGTCTCCCTCAAGTGCTGCCAGGCGGGGGACTTCGAGGACATCGACGCCGCCGACCTGGACATCGAGACGGAGACGTTCCCCGAGCCGTGGTGGGGGAGGGGCGAGCCGCTGCAGATCGGCGTGTTCCCCTGGCAGGACGAGACCGGCGCCGTCCGGCGGGTGACGTTCCGGCGGGTCCGGGCGCGGGCGGAGAACGGGGTCAACGTGGCGGCGTGGCGGCCGGGGCTGGTCGAGGACGTCCTCTTCGAGGACGTCGCCGTCACGCTGGGCAAGTGGACGGCCGAGCCCGGCGGCCTGTTCGACCGGCGGCCGTACCCCGGCGGGGAGGAACTATTCCCCCACGCCATCGCGGGCTTCTACATCGACCAGGCGGCCGACGTGACGCTGCGCCGCTGCTCCGCCCAGTGGGAGGACCCCAGGCCGCCCTACGCCGCCACAGACCTTGTCTTGTCATCCACGGCTTGTCATCCCGGCGAAAGCCGGGATCTTTCCTCTGGTGGTTGACCTCTGCGGGTTGACCTCTGCGGGTTCAAGATCCCGGCTTTCGCCGGGATGACAACGTGGGGGACCGGGATGACAATGTGGGGGACCGGGATGACACTGTGGGCGCTCAGCCCTGCTTCCTCCACACCAGCAGGCTCAGGTCGATGTCGATCATTTCCGGGGCGTCCTTGACCTTGCGCTCGTGGAAGGCGTTGGGGCCCATCTCGATCAGGTCACGGACGTGTTCGGCCGAGCCCTGGAAGGACAGGCCGATCTGGCTGGTCTCCTGCAACACGAGTTCCGAGGGCACACGGTCGATCAGGTCGTCGACCTTGTCCGGGTGGATGCGGAGGAGGTCGAAGCGGCGGCGCAGACCCGCCAGGTGGCCCGGGTTGGGCACGACGACGACGAGGGCGCCGCCCGGCGCCAGGACGCGGGCGAACTCCGGCAGGTTGCGGGGCGCGAACAGGTCGAGGAGCGTCGTGACGCAGCCGTCGGCCAGCGGCAGGCCGTCCCAGATGTCCGCCACCAGCGACGCGATCCGCGGGTGGGCGCGCGCGGCCACGCGGGCGGCGGCCGGTGAGACGTCGATGGCGATGCCCCGCCGCTCGGGGGCGGCCTCGACGCAGTGGGCGAGGTAGTAGGCGGGGCCGGCCCCCGCCTCGACGACGAGGTCGCCGACGACGCGGGTCAGGACGTGTTCGACGACGACGTCGTAGGCGTGGCTGCCGAGGAAGCGGGCCCGCGCCTGGACCATCGACGCCGTGTCGGCGTTCTGGGGGGTGGCCTTGCCCGACAGGTTGAGGTAGCCGGAGCGGGCGACGTCGAAATTGTGGCCGTTGACGCAGCGGGCGCTGGAGGCAACCCCGTCCGCCGCGGACGCCAGTGGGGCGCCCGTCGCATCGAGGAGGCCAAGCTGGTTTCGGCAGACCGGACAGGTCACGACCCCAGCGGCTGCGGTGAGGGCCATGGGTCCATCCTGCCATGACAGGTGGCCTTGTGGGTCGGGGCCCCCCGGTTAGCGGCCCGACGGCGTGGCCCGGCCGGGCGCCGACCGGACTATTGTGTCGAATTCGTTATGGGCGTGGCGAGGTCCGGGTCAGGCGCGTTAGGCTGTTCGGGCCTCCATGACATCAAACGGACGACTCTGTCGCAGGGCTTTAAGTAGAGGTGCAACCATGGGGATTCTCGAGGGCAAGCGAGTTCTGGTCACGGGCGTGACGACGGCCAGCTCCATCGCTTACCACGTGACCCGGATCGCCCAGGAGGAGGGCGCCAAGGTCGTCGTGTCCAACTTCGGGCGGGGGCTCTCCGTGACCAAGCGGGTCGTGCAGCGGCTCGACCCGGTCCCGCCGGTCGTCGAACTCGACGTCACGGACACGGCCCAGCTCTCCGCCCTGGCCGGCCAACTCCAGGAATTGCTGGGCGGCGTCGACGGCATCGTCCACTCGATCGCCTACGCGGACCCGGAGAAGGCCATGGGCGGCAAGTTCCTCTCGACCGACTGGGCCGACGCGGCGACCGCCTTCCACGTCTCGAGCTTCTCCATGGTCGAGCTGGTCCGGGCCTGCGCCCCCGTGCTCCAGCCGGGCGCGTCCGTCGTCGGCCTGACGTTCGACGGGACGCTGTCGTGGCCGGCCTACGACTGGATGGGCGTGGCCAAGTCTGCCCTCGAATCCATCTCCCGCTACCTGGCTCGCTACCTCGGCCCGCGCGGCATCCGCTCCAACCTGGTCTCCGCCGGGCCGGTCAACACGCTGTCGAAGCAGTCGATCCCCGACATCGAGGAGGTCGACCTGGCCTGGATCAAGCACGCGCCCCTCGGCTGGGACGTCGACGACCAGGACCCGCCCGCCAAGGCGGTCGTGGCGCTCCTGAGCGACTGGTTCCCCAAGACGACCGGCCACATCATCTACGTCGACGGCGGCGTCCACTCCGTCGGCTCGTGAGGGCCGGTTCCGGACGGCGGCGGGACCGCTAGAGTTGGCCCGTGAGCAGTGTCATCGAGGTCAAGGACGTCAGCGTCCGCCGCGGTGGCAGCCTGATCCTCGACCACGTCTCCTGGACCGTCGACGAGCGTGACCGCTGGGTCATCATCGGCCCCAACGGGGCCGGCAAGACGACGCTGTGCCGTCTCGTGTCGGCCGCCCTGTTCCCGACCGAGGGCGAGGTCGCGCTCCTGGACGAGGTCATGGGCCACGTCGACGTGTTCGAGCTGCGGCCCCGCATCGGGGTGTGCTCGGCCGCCGTGGCCGACCAGATTCCCGACGACGAGATCGTCCGCGACGTCGTCATCTCCGCCGCCTACGCCGTCTACGGCCGCTGGCGCGAGGCGTACCGGGCGGGCGACGAGCGCCGGGCCACGGCGCTCATGGCCGACCTCGGCGTCGGCCCGCTGGCGCGGCGCCGCTTCGGCACCCTGTCGGAAGGCGAGAAGAAGCGGGTCCAGATCGCCCGGGCGCTCATGACCGACCCCGAGGTCCTGATCCTGGACGAGCCGACGGCCGGCCTCGACCTGGCCGGGCGGGAGCTCCTGCTCGACACGCTGTCGATGATCGTCCTGGAGCCGCGGGCCCCGGCGTCGATCATGGTGACGCACCACGTCGAGGAAATCCCCGTCGGCATTACCCACGCGCTCCTCATGAAACAGGGTCACGTCGTCGCCGGCGGCCCGCTCGAACAGGTCATGACGAGCGCGTGGTTGAGCAAGACGTTCGACCTCCCGCTGGAGGTCGGCCAGCGCCACGGCCGCTGGTGGGCGCAAGCCCTCTTACCGGGTAGAGGAGGCCGCTGATGCAATCCCACCTGGTCGCCTGGCTGGGCGCCCACCCGCTGTGGGCCTGGCTCCTGGTAGCGCTGTTCCTGTCCACGCTATTCCTGGTCCGCGCCGACCGCCGCCTGCTGATCGTGGCCCTGGCCGCCGTCGTCACCGGCGTGGCCGCCGCCCTGATCCCCGGCCACGGCTTCGTCTCCCTGCTGATCTTCGCCGCCCTGTCCGCAGGAGCGCTGGCCGCTGCGCGGCGCACCAGCCGGGGAGCCTGACACCGCGGGCGGGGGTAGGCCGAGGTGTCGGATGCCGCGGCCTTGGCGAGGAACGAGCCCGGGCGGCGGCATCCGATACCGCGGCCTTGTCATCCCAAACCCCCTTGTCATCCCGGCGAAAGCCGGGATCTTTCGGTGCGGCAGCCGCACCGTCACGGCCGATACACCAGCAGCGCCGCCCCATGCGGCTCCAGCCGCCATCGCAGGGCAGAACTGCCGGGAGCCACACCGTAGGCGGCGCGAGCGTCCTGGACGGCGACGGGCTCGGCCCCGACCGTGACGCCCGTCCACACCTCCGTCACGCTCCCCGCCACCCGCGCGGGAAACCCGACAGCCCGCGTGTCCAGCACCACGTCCAGCACCTCCAGCCCGAGGTTGAACGCGGCGGCGTAGCGCCGCGCGCCCGGCCCGTCCGCCGCCCACAGCACGAGCGGGCCCTCGCGCAGGACCTCCCGGTTGCGCGCGGACTCCCGGCCCACCGCCAGCGCGGCCGCGTTTGTGAACAGCGCGATGGTCGCAGGATCGGTCGTCGGCAGGTCGCCGCCCAGGAACAGCGGGGAGCGGCCGATCAGCCAGGCCGTCATGAGCGTGACCCTCTCAGCCGGCGTGAAGCGGTCGTCGCGCGGCTCGTCCCGGTCGGAGCGCAGGCCGATATGCCCCAGCGGGATCATGTCGGCGTCCGGCCAACCGCCGGGCCCGGCGTGGGGCGCCCAGCGCGCCAGCCGCCCGAGGTTGGCCTCGAGGTCGGACCAGTGGTCCCACATGTCGTCGCTGATCCGCCACATCGTGGAGTTCGCCCGCAGATGCTCTAGCCAGGCCAGCGACAGGTCCCGCCCGCAGGACAGGCTGAGGACGATGTCACGCGGCGCGCGCCGGACGGCCTCGGCAATGGCGGCGATGTCGGCGGCCTGGTAGGGCCAGAGCAGGTCGTCGGCCTTGACGAAGTCGGCGCCCCAGTCGGCGTAGAGCGCGAACAGCGAGTCGTAGTAGGCCTGGGCGGCCGGATGGGCGCAGTCGACGCCGACCATGTGGGGATTCCAGTCGCAGAGGTTGGCGGGGTCGGCGATGTCGGCGGCGTGGTAGGCCGTCCCCAGGATGGGGGTGTTCCGCTCCACGGCCAGCCGGGGGAGCCCGCGCATGATGTGGAGCCCGAACTTGAGCCCCAGCGAGTGGACCCGGTCGGCCAGAGCCCGGAAGCCGCGCCCGTCGCCGGCGCTGGGAAACCGGACGGGCGTCGGCAGGAGCCGCCCGTAGCCATCCAGGGCGAGGTCGGCGCGCTGGTTGTAGCCATGGGCCTTGGCCCCAGGATCGGACCAGTCGGCGTCAATCACCACGGTGTCCCAGCCGAACTCCAGGAGCCGGCCCGCCATGAACTCCGCATTGGCCAGGACCTCCGCCTCGGTCACGGACGTCCCAAAGCAATCCCAGGAATTCCACCCCAGCGGCGGAGCAGCCGCCTTCACCAGAGCCATGCCGACCTCCTTGTCCGCCCAACCAGCCCCAGCGTAATCCCCGCCCCATTGTCGTCACTCGTCACGGTCAGCCCGCGTCACTGTCATCCCGGCGAAAGCCGGGATCTTTCCTCTGGTAGTCGACTTCAGCGGGTTCAAGATCCCGGCCGTCGCCGGGATGACCAAAGGGCGGGATGACAAGAGGGGCTGGGGCGGCTCGGGGTTCGGCGGTTCGGCCGTTTCGCCATTTGGGGCGGGACGACCTAGACTAGCCGCTGGCCTACCGCCCGGGTGGGCCCTGATGATTCGAAGGTGGGCGTTCGCTCATGACACTGCGATGAGTAGCCAACAATGAGCACCCATACCTACTACTAGTCGGCCCGGCGAGCGCTTGGCCGGAAGGAGACCTGTGGCCAAGCCGCGCGTCCACGAACTTGCGAAAGAGTTCGGAGTCGAAAGCAAAGCCGTCCTCGAGACGCTCAAGGACATGGGCGAATATGTCCGATCGCCCTCCTCAACCGTAGAACCCCCCGTCGCCCGCCGCCTGCGCGAGCACTACGCCGCCCAGAAGCCGGCCGCCCCTGCACCCGCTGCCGCGCCCGCCGTCGTGCCCCCCGCGCCGGCGCCCGAGGTCAAGGCCCCCGTGACCCCGCCCGCCGCGCCCGCGCCCGCCCCCGAGGCGGCCGCCCCTGCCACGCCCGCGCCCCAGGCCCAGGCGCCGGCCCCCGCCCCCGAGGCGGCGGTGCCCCACGCCCCGACCCCCGGCCCCGGCCCGAAGACCGCCGCCAGCCCGGTCCAGGCCCGGCCCGGCGTCCCCGGCCAAGGCCGGCCCGCCGCCGCGCCGCGTCCCGGCGCCCCGGCCCCGACCCCGACCCCTGGCGCCGCCCGTCCGGCCCCGACTCCGGGCGTGACGCCGGCCATCCCGCGGCCGATCCCGCGGCCCGGCATGCCGACCCCGGGGACCATCCGCCGGCCCGGCACCCCGCGGCCCGGCAACAATCCTTATGCCTCCTCGCAGGGCATGGGCGTCCGCCGCCCGCAGCACGAGGCCGGCCGCGGCGCCGGGACCGGCACGGGCCGGCCGGGCGCCCGCACACCTGACGGCCGCCCGGCGCGGCCGGGCCCGGGCGGGCAGCGCCCGAATCCCGGCATGATGCCGAAGCAGGCCGCCAACGGCCTCAGCCCGGCCGGCAGCGGCCGTCCGGGCCGTCCCGGCGCGGGCGGCCGGGGCCGTCCCGGCGGCGGCGGCGCGCCCTTCGGCGGCACGGGCCGCGGCGGCCGTGGCGGGCAAGGCACGCAGGGTGCGTTCGGCCGGTCCGGCGGTGCCGGCAAGCGCGGCCGCAAGTCGAAGAAGCAGAGGCGCCAAGAGTTCGACCAGATGGAAGCGCCGACGATTGGCGGCGTGCGCATCCGGCCGGGCGACGGCTCGACCATCCGGCTGCGCCGGGGCGCGTCCCTGACGGACCTGGCCGAGAAGATCGGCGTCGACCCCGCCAGCCTGGTCCAGGTCCTGTTCAACCAGGGCGAGCTGGTCAACGCCAACCAGTCGGTGGCCGATGAGACCCTGGAGATCCTCGGCGCCGAGCTCAACTACGACATCCAGGTCGTCTCGCCCGAGGACGAGGACCGCGAGCTGTTGGAGAGCTTCGACCTGGAGTTCGGCGAGAACATCGGCGACGAGGCCGACTGGGTCGTCCGGCCCCCGATCGTGACGGTCATGGGCCACGTCGACCACGGCAAGACGAAGCTGCTCGACGCCTTCCGCCACACGCACGTGGTCGAGGGCGAGGCCGGCGGCATCACGCAGGCGATCGGCGCGTACCAGGTCGACACGGTCGTGGACGGCGAGGCCCGCTCCGTCACGTTCATCGACACCCCCGGCCACGAGGCCTTCACCGCCATGCGCGCCCGCGGCGCGCAGACGACGGACATCGCCGTGCTGGT
>JAISTC010000195.1 GCA_031272805.1 Propionibacteriaceae bacterium | reverse complement strand
CGGGCGGGCTGAGGCCAGGGGGTCGGGCAGCGTGAGGCCAGGGGGTCGGGCACGCTGGCTACGGAGCGAGGAACGAGCGACAGCCACAGGGCCTGACACCGTGGCCGGCAGGGGGAGTCTCCCGCGGGGCCACGGCGGGCGACAAAGGGGACTGGTTCCCCTTGTCACACGTGTGACGACGGGAGCGCCGTTAGGATGGGCCTGTGAAGACCCGGGATGCGACGCGGCAGATTGCCGTGTGGACGCACTCGGGGCGGGCCGAGGCCATCGAGATGGCCGCGCGCTTCATCGAGGCGGTCGCCGGGCGGGGGATCGAGTGCCTGGTCAAGCCGGACGCGCGTGACGCCATCGCCGCCCACGTCGAGGGCGAGCCGTTCGGCGTCATGACCGAGCGGGCCGATCCCGCCGTCGAGGTCGTCGTCGTGTTCGGCGGCGACGGCACGATCCTGCGGGCCGGCGAGTGGGCGCTGGCGGCCGACATCCCCATCCTCGGCGTCAACCTCGGCCACGTCGGCTTCCTGGCCGAGCTGGAAACGTGGCAGTTCGGCGAACTGGTCGACCGCGTGGTCGCCCACGACTACGTCCTCGAAAGCCGCCTGACGGTCAGCGTCGACGTGTTCCCGCGCGGGGCGGCCGAGCCCGCCTGGTCGAGCGTCGCCATCAACGAGGTCAGCCTGGAGAAGATCGGCGGCCAGGTCATGACGGAGGTCATCGCGTCGGTCGACCACCTGCCCGTGTCGCGCTGGAGCTGCGACGGCGTCCTCGTGTCGACGCCGACCGGCTCGACGGCCTACGCGTTCTCGGCCGGCGGGCCCGTCATGTGGCCCGACCTGGAGGCGTTCCTGCTCGTGCCGCTCTGCGCCCACGCCCTCTTCAACCGGCCGATGGTCCTCGCCCCCGAATCCATCGTCTGCCTCGACCTCGTGTCGCCCGTGCCGGCGCTGCTGTGGTGCGACGGCAAGCGCTCGACCGAGGTCACTCCGGGGTCGCGCATCGTCGTCCGGCGCGGCGACCACGAGCTGACCATGGCCCGCCTGTCGGTCCAGCCGTTCACGAACCGGCTGGTCAAGAAGTTCGAGCTGCCGGTCGAGGGCTGGCGCGGCGGCAACGGTTCCGCGGGCTCCGCCGCCAGCGCGGCCTCGGCGGGTTCCGCCCCCAGCGCGTCCGACGGCCCGGTCTGAGGGGCCACCGTGCTCCGGGAACTGCGCATCGCCGACCTGGGCGTCATCGCCGCGGCCGCGCTCGAGCCCGCCCCCGGCCTGACGGTCGTGACGGGCGAGACGGGCGCCGGGAAAACCCTGGTCGTGACGGGGTTGGGGCTCCTGGCGGGCGGCCGGTCGGATTCCGGCCTGGTCCGGACGGGGGCGCGCCGCGCGCTGGTCGAGGCCCGCTTCGAACCGGTCACGGACGCCGTGGCCGAGCAGGTCGAGGGGCTCGGCGGGGAACTGGACGAGGGCGAGCTCGTGGTCGTGCGGCAGGTCGGCGGGGACGCGGCGTCGGGCGGTGCGGGCTCCGGGGGAGCGGCCCGGTCACGGGCCACGGTCGCCGGAGTCGGGGTACCGGTGGCGGTGGCGGCCCGGGTAGGCGCGGACCTCGTGACGATCCACGGCCAATCGGAGCAGACCAGGCTCGGCTCGCCGGCCCGGCAACGGGCCGTGCTGGACCGGGCGGCGGGGGCGGACATGGCGCCCCTGGCCCAGCGCTACGGGGAGGCGTTCGAGGCGCGGCGGAGGCTGCGCGCGGAGTTGGCGGAGCTGCGGGCGAACGCGCGGCAGCGGGCGCACGACGCGGACATGCTCAGGTTCGGGCTGGACGAGATCGGGCGGGTCGAGCCGCTGCCGGGGGAGGACGCCGCCCTGGTGGCGGAGCAGCGGCGGCTCCAGGACGCGGACGAGCTGCGCCAGCACGCGCTGGAGGCGGTCGTGGCGCTGGCCGGGGACGAGGACCTGGACGTCGCGTCGGCCCTGTCGCTGGTCGACCGGGCACGGCGGGCGCTGGCGCTGGCGGCGCGGTCGGACGAGGCGGCGCGGGCGTTGGCGGAGCAGGCGGGGGAACTGGCGGCGCTGGCGGCGGACCTGGCGGGGGGAGTGTCGGGGTACCTGGCCGACTTGGAGGCCGACCCGGCGCGGTTGGAGCACATCGCCGGGCGCCTGGCCGAGCTGCAGCGTCTGACGCGGAAGTACGGCGACACGGCGGACGCGGTCATCGCGTGGGCACAGGACGCGGCGGCGAGGCTGGCGGCGCTGGAGGGCTCCGACGAGCGGGTGGCGGAGATCGAGCGGGACGTGGCCGGGCTGGACCTCGAATTGGACGGGTTGGCCGATGCCATCAGTGGGCTGCGCCGATCGACCGCCGCGCGGCTTCAGTCCTTGGTCGAGACCGAACTCCGGGCGTTGGCGCTGCCGCACGCCCGGCTGGAGTTCGCCGTGACGGACCTGGACGAGCTCGGGCCCTCCGGGCGTGACGCCGTCACGATCCTGTTCACGGCCAACCCCGGGTCGGCTGCCCAGCCGCTGGGGAAGGTGGCGTCGGGCGGCGAGCTGTCGCGGGTCCGGCTGGCGCTCGAGGTCGTGTTGGCGGGGGCGGACGACCCGGCCACGCTCGTATTCGACGAGATCGACGCGGGCATCGGCGGGGCGGTCGGGACGGAGGTCGGGCGGCGGCTGGCGCGGTTGGCGCGGTCGCAGCAGGTCATCGTCGTGACCCACCTGGCGCAGGTGGCCGCGTTCGCCGACCGCCACTACGTCGTCACGAAGGCGGCCGACGGCGC
>JAISTC010000135.1 GCA_031272805.1 Propionibacteriaceae bacterium | reverse complement strand
CCCTGGCCCGGGCTCGTGCCTCGCCAGGGCCAGGGCGCCTGACACCGCGGCCTGGCCTGACACCTCGGCCTGGCGTGGCACCTCGACATCGGCCTCTCTTGGGTCGAACGGCTACTCTTGTGTCCCGTGCGTTTGATCCTGATCCGCCACGGCGAGACGGCCGCCAATGCGAGCCACGCCATCGACACCGCTCCCCCTGGCGCCCCCCTGTCCGCGACCGGCCGCGACCAGGCCGCGCGCCTCGTGACGACGTTGGCCGACGAGCCCATCGACGCCGTCTGGAGTTCCGACCTCGTCCGCGCCCAGGAGACCGCGGCGCCGCTGGCGGCCGCGCGCGGCCTCGCCACGCAGGTCGAGCCCGGCCTCCGCGAGATCCAGGCGGGCGACTATGAGAATGGCGAGTGGCGCCCGTACGTCACGGTCATCCGCCAGTGGGCGCACGACCCGAACGTCCGCATGCCCGGCGCCGAGACCGGCCTGGAGTTCTTCGCCCGCTTCACCCGCGCGGTCGACCGGATCGCCGCGTCCGGCGCGGCCACCGCCGCGGTCGTCAGCCACGGCGGCGCGCTCCGCGTCTGGCTGACCGCCGCCCTGGGTGACCGGCTCCCGGAGGATCCAGGTAGTCTCTGGTTCCTGGCCAACACGGCCCACGTCGTGCTCGAGAACTCGACGGGCCGCTGGCTGGTCGAGCGCTGGACGACCGAGTACCTCGTGGACTCCCACCTCGACGAGGCCGACGTGGAGTCGGCCATCACCGCCCACACGACCGCCGGCTGACCGGCAGGAAGAAGCCCGACAAATGGATGTCATTATCTGCGCCAACGAGGACGAGGCCGGCCGCTACACCGCCGCCAAGATCGCCCAGGTCGCCCGCTGGGTCGGCCCGAAGGTCGTCATCGGCGTCGCCACCGGTTCCTCGCCGCTGCGGGCCTACGCCGTCCTGGCCGACCTCGTGGCGCAGGGGAAGCTGGACCTCTCCGAGGCCAGCGCGTTCGCCCTGGACGAGTACGTCGGCCTGCCCGAGGGCCATCCGGAGAGCTACAAGGACACGATCCGCCGGACCGTGACGGAGCCCCTCGGCCTCGACCCGGCGCGCGTCCACGTCCCCAACGGCTTCGCCGCCGACCTCCAGCAGGCCGCCCTCGACTACGAGGCCGCGATCAAGGCCGCCGGCGGCGTCGACATCCAGATCCTCGGCGTCGGCTCGAACGGCCACATCGGCTTCAACGAGCCGACCAGCTCGCTGGCCTCGCGGACGCGCATCAAGACGCTGACCCACCAAACCCGCCTGGACAACCAGCGCTTCTTCAACTCCCTGGACGAGGTGCCGTACCACTGCCTGACGCAGGGCCTCGGCACGATCCTCGACGCCCGCCACGTCGCCCTCGTGGCGTCGGGGGAGCACAAGGCGAAGGCGGTCAAGGCCATCGTGGAGGGCCCGGTGACGTCGATGTGGCCCGGCTCGGTGCTCCAGATGCACGAGCACGCCACGGTCATCGTGGACGAGGCGGCCGCCAGCCAGCTCGAGCTGGCGGACTACTACAAGGCGATGTACGCCAACCTGCCCGACTGGCAAAGGGTGACGCTATGACGGTTGACCAGACACAGTCCTACACGGTCGAATCGACCCACGTCCTGCTGGGCGACGAGCCCAAGCTCGTCCACGGCTGGTTCCTGTACTCGGGCGGCCGGATCACGGCGATGGGCAAGGGCCCGTGCCCGACGACCCCCGACGCCAAGACCGACCTGATCATCGCGCCGGGCTTCGTCGACGTGCACTGTCACGGCGGCGGTGGCGCCAGCTTCACGGAGGGGCCGGAGGCGGCGCGCCAGGTCATCGCGACGCACCTCGAGCGCGGCACGACCAGCCTGGTGGCGTCGCTCGTGTCGGCGGAGTGGGGCGAGCTGATGCGCCAGGCCGACGCGCTCAAGCCGCTGGTCGAGTCGGGCGAGCTGCTCGGTGTCCACCTGGAAGGCCCGTGGCTGGCGCCGAGCCGCAAGGGCGCCCACGCGCTGGAGTGCCTGACGGCGCCGACGCCGGCCCAGGTGGCGGACGTCGTGGCCCGCAAGGACTTCATCAAGATGGTCACGATCGCGCCGGAACTCGACGGCGCGATCGACGCGATCGAGGAGTTGTCGGAGGCCGGCGTGATGTGCGCGATCGGCCACACGGAGGCCGACTTCACGACGACCGTCGAGGCGATCGAGGCCGGCGCCCGCGGCGCCACCCACCTGTTCAACGCGATGCCGGACCTGCACCACCGGGACCCCGGCCCGGTCCTGGCGATCCTGGAAGACCCGCGGGTCTTCTGCGAGCTCATCGTCGACGGCCACCACGTCGACCTCCACCTCGCCCTGACCGTCCTGCAGTACCTCGGGTCGCGGGCCGTGCTCATCACGGACGCCATGGCGGCCGCGGGCCTGGGCGACGGCTCGTACACGCTCGGCGGGCTGCCGGTCGACGTGACCGACGGCGTGGCCCGGCTGGCCGACGACCCCAGCCACGCCATCGCCGGGTCGACCATCCGGCTGACCGACGCCGCCGTCAAGGCCGTCGGCGACGGCGTCACGTCGGCCCAGTCCATCGCCGCCGCCAGCCGCCAGCCGGCCGACTACCTGGGCTTCCTGGACGTCGGCCGCATCCGCCCCGGCGCGCGCGCCGACTTCCTGGCCTTCCGCCCGTCGGGCAAGCTGGTCCGGGTCGTCCGGGGCGGCAACATCGTGGCGTAGGGCCCAGGCCGGGGTGTTGGCTGACACCTCGGCCTGACACCTCGGCCTTAGGCGCCGTGCACGATGAAGTCCGCGCGCTCCTGCGGTTCCTGGACGCGCACGTACTCCAACTCCCGCGGCAGCCACGTCTGGCTCCAGCACTCCCACCGCGCGCCGCCGTCGCGGGCCCGCGCGCGCTCCAGGCGCACGTCCTCGTCCACGGCCACCCACACCCGGCCGTCCCAGGGCGTCACGACGGCGCGGTCGAGCGAGTGGATGCCCTCGACCACGACGATGCGGGTCTCTGGGTCGATCGCGGCCTCTCCGGTGGGTTCCTGGCTGGTCCAGTGCTGCAGCGTGACGCGGGCCGGGCGGCCGTCGGCCAACGGGGTCCAGACGTCACGCTGGAAGCGCGCGTGGTCCCACAGCTCCGGCCCGGCCTGGGCCAGGTCGTCCGTGTGGAACACGAGGCCGCCGAGCGCGGCGGCCAGGTACTCGCCGAACGTCGTCTTGCCGGCCGCGGTCAGCCCGTCCACGGCGATGAAGCGGGGCCGCTGGACGGGATCGAGCTCCTCCAGGTAGGCGGAGATGACGTCGGCCGCCGCCGCGAAACCCAACATGGGACACCGCCCCCTTCCTCGTTCCCTGCCCCCGATCCTACCGACCCGCGGGAGCGTGACCGCCATCCCCGGTCATCGGAGACCCACTACGCTTCCATGTCGTGACTGCTGCGTCGAATCTGTCCGTCATTACCCTGGCCTGTGCGGACCGGCCCGGGATCGTCCATGCCATGTCCGGCGCGATCGTCCAGGCCGAGGGCAACATCACGGAGTCGCAGCAGTACCTGTCGCCCGACACGGGGCAGTTCTTCATGCGCATCGAGGTCGAGCACGCGACGGACCGCTCGCTGCTGGAGGACAGCCTCGGGCCCGTGGCGGCGACGCTGGGCGGACGGCTGATGGTCCACGAGGCGGGCCGGCCGGCGCGGACGCTCATCCTGGCGTCGACCGCGCCCCACTGCCTGAACGCCCTGCTGACGCGCTGGAAGCAGGGGACGCTGCCGATCGACGTGGTCGGAGTGCTGGGCAACCACGGCGAGCTGGAGCCGCTGGCGCGCTTCTACGGCGTGCCGTTCGAGCACTACGCGGTGTTCCCGGAGACCAAGTACCAGATGGAGGACCGCATCCGCCAGGTCGTGGCGGAGCGGGCCATCGACCTCGTCGTCCTGGCGCGCTACATGCAGATCCTGTCGCCGGAGCTGTGCGCCGACCTGGCGGGGCGCGCGATCAACATCCACCACTCGTTCCTGCCCGGGTTCAAGGGCGCCAACCCGTACCGCCAGGCCCACGCCCGCGGCGTCAAGCTGATCGGCGCGACCGCCCACTTCGTCACGGCCGACCTGGACGAGGGGCCGATCATCGCGCAGAACGTGACGCAGGTGAACCACGCCAAGTCCGTCGCGCAGTTGGTCGAGATCGGCAAGGACATCGAGTCGACCACGCTGGCGAACGCAGTCCGCCTCTTCGCCCAACACCGCATCCTGCTGGACGGCATCAGAACGGTCATCTTCGACTAAGGCGGAGGTGTCTGATGCCGCGCTGAGGCGGAGGTGTCTGATGCCGCGGCCCTGGCGAGGAACGAGCCCGGGCGGCGGCGTCAGATACCGCCGCCGGGGGTGTCTTCTCTCGGCCGCGGTATCAGGTGCCCCCGCCCGGGCTCGTGCCTCGCCAAGGCGGGGGCGCCTGACACCTCGGCCTGGCGGGGGCGCCTGACACCTCGGCCTATCTGTCTATCGGTGCGCCACGGCGTCGATTTCTACCAACCCGCCTTTGGGCAGGGCGGCGACCTGCACGCACGATCGCGCGGGCAGGACCGGCCCCGTGAAGAACTCCGCGTAGACCGCGTTGACGGCGTCGAAGTCCGCCATGTCCGTCAGGTACACCGTCGTCTTCATGACGTCGGCGGTCTTGAGCCCGTCGGCGGCCAGGATGTGCTGGAGGTTGGTCAGCGCCTGCCGCGCCTGCGCCGCCACGTCCGGGCCGACCAGCGCGCCCGTGACGGGATCAAGCCCCAGTTGCCCGGACACCCAGACCACGAGCCCCGCCTGGACGCCCTGGGAATACGGGCCGATGGCAGCGGGGGCGTGGGGAGTGGAGACGGCGATCGGCATGAGGGGCTCCTTCGGGGGTGGCAACCAGCCTCAAGCGTACCGTCCTCAGACGAGTTGCTCGGCCAGGTTCCGCTCCAGGACGGCGAGGAACTCCTCGGTCGTCAACCAGGGTTGTTCCGGCCCGACGAGCAGCGCCAGGTCCTTCGTCATCCGGCCGGACTCGACCGTCGCCACGCACGTCGCCTCGAGCACCTCCGCGAACTTCGTCACGAGGGGAGTCCCGTCGAGCGCGCCCCGGTGCTTCAGCCCGCCGGTCCAGGCGAAGATCGACGCGATCGGGTTGGTCGACGTCGGCTCGCCCCGCTGGTAGAGCCGGTAGTGGCGCGTCACGGTACCGTGGGCGGCCTCGGCCTCGACCGTCTTGCCGTCGGGCGTCATCAACACGCTCGTCATCAGCCCGAGCGAGCCGAAGCCCTGGGCCACGACGTCGGACTGGACGTCGCCGTCGTAGTTCTTGCAGGCCCAGAGGTAGCCGCCCTCCCACTTCAGCGCCGACGCCACCATGTCGTCGATCAGGCGGTGCTCGTAGGTCAGCCCGGCGGCCTCGAAGTCCGCCTTGAACTCGGCCTCGTAGACGGCGGCGAACGTGTCCTTGAACGCCCCGTCGTAGGCCTTCAGGATCGTGTTCTTGGTCGAGAGGTAGACGGGGTAGTGGCGCTGCAGGCCGTAGCGGAAGCTGGCGCGCGCGAAGTCGCGGATCGAGTCCAAGAAGTTGTACATCCCCATCGCCACGCCGCCCGACTCGGGGTAGTCGGCGACCACGAACTCCATCGGCTCCCCGCCGTCCGCCGGTTGGAAGGCGATCGTGACGCGGCCCGGGCCGGGGACGACGAAGTTCTGGGCCTTGTACTGGTCGGCGTGGGCGTGGCGGGCGATGACGATCGGCTTCGTCCAGCCCGGCACGAGCCGCGGGATGTTGGCACAGACGATGGGCTCGCGGAACACGACGCCGCCCAGGATATTGCGGATCGTGCCGTTGGGCGACAACCACATCTGTTTGAGCCCGAACTCGGCCACGCGCGCCTCGTCCGGCGTGATCGTGGCGCACTTGACTCCGACCCCGGCCGCCTGGATCGCCCGGGCCGCGTCGACCGTGACCTGGTCGTCTGTCGCGTCACGCTGCTGGATCGACAGGTCGAAGTAGCGCAGGTCGACGTCCAGGTAGGGGAGGATCAGCTTCTCCTTGATGGCCGCCCAGATGACGCGCGTCATCTCGTCGCCGTCCAGCTCGACCACAGGCCCGGAAACCTTGATTCGTGTCATGGCGTCACGCTAGCGCAGAGTGGCCATGGGGTCGGGCGATGGCCATGGGGTCGGGCACGCTGGCTACGGAGCGAGCTCTGCGAGCGACAGCCAGCGGGCCTGACACCGTGGCCCTGGCGTGTGGTCTGACGGGCATGGTCTGACGGGAGCGCCACGGTGTCGGGCCCTGTGGCTGTCGCTCGTTCCTCGCTCCGTAGCCACAGTGCCCGACCCCGTGGCTGTCGCTCGTTTCTCGCCAAGGCGGGGGCGCCTGACACCTCGGCCTGGGCTGACAGCTCGGCTTACGCCGGGTCGACCGGTGGGGCCTGGCGCACCACGATCCGGGCCGCGCGGCGGCCGTCCATTTCCGCGACCTTCATGTCGAAGCGGGTCGGCTCCTCGGAGCCGTCGCGGACCAGGTCGACCGTGACGGAGTCGCCCAACTGCGGGATCGCGCCCTTCTGGGCCGCCCAGAAGCCGGCCAGCGTGTCGTAGGGGCCCTCGGGCAGGGCGAACCCGGTCAGGTCCGCGAACTGCTCCAAGGTGGTCAGCCCGTCGATGCCGTCGCCCTCGCCGTGGTCGACGCCGGCCAGGTCGTACTCGTCCGTGATGTCGCCGACGAGCTCCTCCACGAGGTCCTCGAGCGTCACGATCCCCGCCGTGCCGCCGTACTCGTCCCGCACGATCGCCAGGTGCGACCCGTGGCGCCGCATCTCCGTCAGCGCGTGGAGCACCTTGACCGTGCCGGGCAGGGCGGAGACGGGCCGGACGAGCTGGCGCAGCGGCGCGCGCAGGGTCGGCGGGTCGAGGTCCATCAGGTCGCGGACGTGGACGAAGCCCAGGATGTCGTCGACGGAGTCGCCGGTCACGGGGTAGCGCGAGTGGGCGCCCGCGACGACGGCGGCGACGGCGGCGCGGGCCGGCATGTCGCCGTCCAGGAACGTCGCCTCGGTCCGCGGCACCATGACCTCGCGCAGCGTCCGCTGCCCGGCCGAGAAGACCTCGTCGACGATCTCGCGCTCCTCGGCGCCCAAAAAGTCCGCCTCCGTCACCATCGTCCGGATTTCGTCCTCCGTGACCTCCTCGCGCGACGCCTTGGGGTCGCCGCCCAGCAGCCGGACGACGACGTTGGTCGACGCGGACAGGAACCAGATGATGGGCCGCAGCAGGTTGGCGATGAGGTTGATCGGCCCGGCAAACGTGATGGCAAACGACTCTGCCCGCTGCATGGCCAGGCGCTTGGCCGTCAGCTCCCCCAGCACGATGGAGAAGTACGAGATGGCGCCCGTGATGAGGATGAGGGCGATGACGCTGGCGCCGGGCACGCCGTGGCGGGCCAGGAACGCGGCGAACGGGGTGGCCAGCCGGTCGGCGCCGAAGGAGGCGGCCAGGAAGCCGGAGAACGTGATGCAAATCTGCACCGCCGAGAGGAACCGGTTGGGGTTGGCCGACAGCTCGGCCAGCCGCCGCCCGCGCGCGCCGCGCTGCGCCAGCTGCTTGATCTGCGACTCCCGGAGGGTCACGAGGGACATCTCGGCGGCGACGAACACGCCGCCGATGAGGATGAAGACAAAGATGAGAACGATCTGGAGCCCAAGATTGTCCATGGACCGGTGCACCCCTTAGGTTCGGAGATGGCCCCACTCTACCGGGAACCGGCTTTGCCCATCGTGTGCCAGAATGGAACCCAACTTCTCCCCCTGGGATTGGGAACATGACATCTGCCGATGGAGCCGCCCTCCTGACGACGGACGCAGCCAGCCGCCTGCTCCACGCGGCCGTCAGCCCGACTGGCGGCCTCGTGAAATCGTGGCGCCTGGACCACGTCGACGCGGACCCGGGCCGGTCGACGACCGCGACCTACCGGGTGGATGTCCAGCGCGGCGACAAGACGTACCGCCAGACCATCGGCTGCACCATCCGCGCGACCGGCCCGAACTCGGCCGACCGCCGCGCCCGTCTGCTGACCTCCGGCCCCTACCAGGTGGCGACGTGGGTCTACCCGGACGACCCGGACCTGCCCGGGCTGCGCCGGGCCGCGACGCCGTCCGCCATGGCCGCGCTCCTGCGTGACGCCGGCGTCGCCCCGCTGGCCACGGGCGCGGACCTCCAGGTCGAGCTCATCGGCTACCGCCCCCGCCGCCGCGCCGTCCTCCGCGTCCGGACCCGCGACCACTCCCGGACCGTCTACGTCAAGGTTCTCCGCGCCAACCAGTTCGAGGCCGTGCTGCACAGGCACCGCATCCTGTCGGCCGGCGGCGTGCCCTCGCCCCGCGTGCTGGCCACGACCGACGACCGCCTGCTGGTCATCGCCGAGACGCCCGGCGTGCCCTTGGCCCGGGCCGTGTTCGGCGCCGCGCCGCCCGTCAGCGGCGAGCAGATCGTGGACCTGCTCGACTCGATGCCGGCGGCCGTGGCGGAGCTGGAGCGGCGGCCGCCGTGGGCTAGCTCGGTCCGCCACTACGCCGGGGTCGTCGAGGCCGCCCTGCCGGACCTCAGCCGCCGCCTGGCCCGGCTCAGCCACCGCATCGACCAGGGCCTCGCCCCGCTGCCGCTGGGCGACGAGCCGACCCACGGCGACTTCTACGAGGCCCAGGTCTTCGTCGACCGGGGCCGCATCTCCGGCCTCATCGACGTCGACACGATCGGGCCGGGCCGGCGCGCCGACGACCTGGCCTGCCTCGTGGCCCACCTCAACTGCATCCAGCGGATGAACGCCGCCCAGGCCCGCCAGATCACCCGGCTGCTGGCCGCGTGGACGCCCGTCTTCGACCGGCGCGTCGACCCGGTCGAGTTGCGGCTGCGCGCCGCCGCCGTCGTCATCTCGCTGGCCACGGGCCCCTACCGCGGCCAGGAGGCCCACTGGCAGCGCGAGACGGCCAAGATGGTGACGCGGGCCGAGGACCTCGTGGCCCAGGCGGAGACCATCAGCCTCGGCCGCTACGCCTACGCGTAAGTCCGGCGCAGCGTGACGAGTTCGTCATGCTGCGCGCAGTCGCAGCATCTGGTGCGGGCCAGGGCCGGAGATTCGGCGTCTGCGCCGACTGACGCCGGCTGGGGCCGCCCGGTGCAGGTACGCTAGCCCCCATGTCGAAAATCCTGGCCGCCGTCGCGTGGCCCTATGCCAATGGTCCCCGCCACATCGGCCACGTCTCCGGCTTCGGCGTCCCGTCCGACGTCTTCGCCCGCTACCAGCGGATGGCCGGGAACGACGTGCTCATGGTCTCCGGCTCGGACGAGCACGGCACGGCCATCCAGGTCCAGGCGGACAAGGAGGGGCTGACCCCGCAGCAGACGGCCGACAAGTACCACCGCGTCATCGTCGGCGACCTCCAAGGCCTCGGCCTGACTTACGACCTCTACACGCGGACGACGACCAAGAACCACGAGGCGGTGACGCAGGAGCTGTTCCGCGCGCTCGTGGCCAACGGCTACGTCGTGCCCCAGGTCCAGTTGGGCGCCATCTCGCCGTCCACCGGCCGGACGCTGGCCGACCGCTACATCGAGGGCACGTGCCCCATCTGCGGCTACGACGGGGCGCGCGGCGACCAGTGCGACAACTGCGGCCAGCAGCTCGACCCGGTCGACCTCATCAACCCCCGCTCGCGCATCAACGGCGAGACGCCCCAGTTCGTCGAGACCGAGCACTTCTTCCTCGACCTGCCCGCGCTCTCCGGCGCGCTCGGCCGCTGGCTCGACACGCGGACCGACTGGCGGCCCAACGTCATGAACTTCTCCCTCCAGCTCCTGAAGGAGCTGCGGCCGCGGGCCATCACGCGGGACCTCGACTGGGGCATCCGCATCCCGGTCGACGGCTGGTCCGACAACCCGATGAAGTCGATCTACGTCTGGTTCGACGCGGTCATCGGCTACCTCTCCGCGTCGGTCGAGTGGGCCCGCCGCTCGGGCGAGCCCGAGGCGTGGCGCGAGTGGTGGCAGAACCCGGCCGCGCGCAGCTACTACTTCATGGGCAAGGACAATATTACTTTCCACTCGGTGATCTGGCCCGGCATCCTGCTCGGCGCCAACGGCCAGGGCGACCGGGGCGGCCGGCCGTCGGCGTTCGGGCCGCTCGACCTGCCGACGGAGATCGTGTCGTCGGAGTTCCTGACGATGTCGGGGTCGAAGTTCTCGACCAGCCGCAACACGGTCATCTACGTCGGCGACTTCCTGCGCGACTTCGGGCCGGACCTGCTGCGCTACTTCATCGCGGTGGCGGGGCCGGAGAACCAGGACGCGGACTTCACCTGGGCCGAGTTCGTCCGCCGGACGAACACGGAGCTGAACGACGGCTGGGGCAACCTGGTCAACCGCTCGGTCAACATGGCGGTCAAGTACAACGGCGCGATCCCGGCGCCGGGGACGCTGACCGACCTCGACGTAGCGCTCCGCGATGCCTCGGCGGCGGCCTTCGCCACGGTCGGCGAGGCCCTCGGCCGGGCGCGCTTCAAGGACGCCATCGGCGAGGCCATGCGGCTCGTCGGCCTGGCCAACAAGTACCTGTCCGACGCGGAGCCGTGGAAGCTCAAGGCCGATCCCGCACGGCGTGACACCGTCCTCCACACGGCCCTCCAGGTCGTCTCCGACTGCAATACCCTGCTGACGCCCTTCCTGCCGCACTCCGCCCAGCGGGTCTTCGAGCAGTTGGGCGGCCAGGGCGTCTGGGCGGCCCAGCCGGAAATCCGCGAGGTCTCCGAAGATGGCTCGGCCGACTACCCGGTCCTGACGGGCGACTACACGGCCCAGCAGGCGACGTGGCGGTCGCTGCCGATCGTCCCCGGTACCCCGCTGCTCAAGCCGACGCCCGTCTTCTCCAAGCTGGACGAGAGCCTGGGCGAGACCGGGCCGGAGTGGGCGCCGGTCACGCCGTAGGCCACGGCCACGCGCTCAACGGTGGGTTTGGGCGCTGATTTCGGCCGGATTGGCCTGTTGCGCCGACCAAACTGACCGTTGAACGTGGCCGTCTTGGTTGCCAACACCACGAAGGCCCGTCCTCGGCACTGAGGGCGGGCCTTCCTTGGGTTTGGCTTCGGGCCGGGCTTAGGCGCTGCGGCGCCTCGTCTGGGCCACGGCGGCCAGCGACAGGCCGCCGACGGCGAGCGCCAGCAGGCCGAGCAGGCCGAACAGGTTGGTCTCAGGCGACGGGCCCGTCACGGCCAGTCCGGTCGTCAGCTTGAACTGCTTGGCCGGCGTCGTGCAGCCCGCGGCCCCGGAGAGCCGCATCTCGTACGTCCCGTCGGTCGTCGTGCTGGAGCTGGTCCACGTGAACGTGACCTGGCCGGACGAGTTGGCGACCTGGGCGGCGGGCTTGGCGATCGACGTCGTGGCCGTGCCGTCGAGGCGGACCAGCTCGGCGCTGACCGTGGTCCCGGCCGGGAAGCCCGTGCCGGTGAACGTGAACACCGAGCCGGACTGCGTCATCGTGACGCCCGTGCCGGGGCAGGCCGGGGCCGACGCGGACGGCGACGGGCTGGGCGCCGGGGTCTCGACGACGCGCACGATCGTGAACGGCACGCTGGCCGGGCCGGACGTCTCGCCGGTCAGGGTGACGGTGTGCGCGCCCTCCTCGAACGTGCCGGGCAGCGTCACGGTGAACACGACCTTGCCGAGCGCGTCGGCGGCCTGGGCGGGCAGGTTGATCGGGTCGGACTTGACGACGCCGGAGACCTTCTCGCCGGCCTGGAAGCCCTGGCCGGTCACGGTCAGCGTCGTCGGCTGGCCGACGCCGTTGACGACGTTGAGCGACACGGTCGACCGGTCCAGGGTGATGGACGGGCCGGGCCCGGGCGTCGGGCTGGCCGACGGGACGGCGGATGGCTTCGGCGACGGGCTGGCCGACGGCGTGGCCGACGCGGCCGGAGTGGGCGTGGCGCTGGGCTGGGCCGTGGTCGGTGTCGCGCTGGGCTTGGCCGTGGTGGGCGTGGCGCTCGGTTTCGCTGTGGTGGGCGTCGCGCTGGGCTTGGCCGTGGTCGGTGTGGCGCTGGGCTGGGCCGTGGTCGGTGTCGCGCTCGGCTTGGCCGTCGTGGGCGATGCGCTCGGCGGCGCCGGCGACGGCGACGGGCTGGGCTTGACGGTCGAGGCGCTGGCCGACGGGATGGCCGTCCGCGTGGCAGAGGGAGAGGGCGTCGGCCGCGGCGACCAACTGGGTGAGGGCGACGTGGACGCGGTGGCCGACCGGCTGGCCGACGGCGACGGCGAGGGCGACGGCTTGGTCAGCGTGACGGTCTCGGACTTCGTGTTGCCCGCGGCGTCGGTCGCGCGGATCGTCAACTGGGCGCCGTCGGCGGCGGCCGGGTTGGGCCGGCAGGTGAACGTGCCATTCGTGTCGGCGTTGCCGGAGCAGACCGTCGCCCCGCCGATCGTCCCCGTGACCTGGGCGCTGGCGTCGGTCGTGACCTCGACGGCCGTCGGATCGCCGGCCACGACCTTCAAGACGATGGTCGAGTCGATGACGACGTCGACCGTGGCCGTGACCGTCGTGCCCGTCACGGTCGCCGTGATCGTCGCGGGGCCCTCGCCGAGGGCCGTGCCGAGCGGGCAGGACCAGGCGCCATCCGCCACCGTCGCGTCACACGTGCTCGTGCCCGACGCGACGTGGACCGTCGTGGCGTTGGCCGCCGTGCCGGCCACGACCGGCTTGGTGTCCTTGAGGACGGCGCCGGCCGTCGGCGTCGTGATCGTCAGAGTGGCCGCGCACTTGGCCACCGTCGCGCTGCTGATCGTGTCCATGATGTCCTGCTGGCTGACCAGCGTCTGGAACGCCGCGACGAAGCCGCCCAGGTCGGACTTGGCGCCGGCCTCGCCGACCGCCTTGAGGGTCGTGGAGTAGGTCGCCAGCGCGTCCTTGGCCGCCGCCGGCGCGTCCGCCGTCTGCCCGGCGGCTGCGAACCCGTCGCCCGCCTTGAGGAAGACCTGGCCGAGGCTCGGCAACGCGGCGATGAAGGCGTTCATGTCGGTCTGGTCGATGGCGCTCAGGATCGCCTGGGCCTGCGCCAGATCCGCGCTGGCCGCCTGGATCGCCTGGCAGTACGTGCCGGGGTCGACCGGGGTATCGGTGGCGACCGTGACGGACTTCGTCGCTGTCGCCGTGACGGGCGTCCCGGCCGAGCAGGGCCACGTCGCCGTCACCGTGATGACGGCCGACCCGTCGGCCACGGCCGCGATCTCGCCGGAGGCGGAGACCGTCGCCACGGACTGGTCGGACGACGTGTACGTGTACGTCGGCGTGCCGGTCGGCGCGACGGCGTCGTCGGCCGCGCTGACCGTCGGCTGGATCATGGCCGTGTCGCCCGGCTCCAGGGTGACGGCCGCGCCGGCGGACAGGTTGGCCGCCACGGGCGTCGACGTCACGCCGGTCGCCACGAGGCTCGTCAGGTCGCCGATCGTGAACGCCCCCTCGACGGAGCCGTCGATGAAGCCGTCCTCGATGACCGCGTCGTACCAGTCGCCCTCGATCTTCTCGGAGATGAGGTCGCCCAGGCGGTTGGCGACGGTGGTGCGCTGCGAGCTGCTGGAGAGCGCCGGGATAGAGACGGTCAGCTCCGGGTGGTCCTCCAGCGGGGCCGTACCGTCGACCTCCTTCATGCCCTCGTTGATGCCCTCGAGGATCTGCTTCGAGCCATTCGACTTGATGAGGCTGAGGGACTCGTTGATCGTCGCCATCATCTGGTCGGCGCCCTCGCCGACGATGTCGATGTCGTCCAGGTACTCCGCGCCGGGCGTGCCGACGATGTGGTCGCGGACGCTGGCGGGCACGAGGTCGCTCCAGGACAGGGTCTTGATGCGCAGCGGGTCGTCCGCCGGGATCTCCCACTCGCCGGCGAAGTCGTCCACCCACGAGCCCTTGGCGTTGTTCGCCAGGTTGATCGTGGCCGTCTGGCCATTGCTCAACTGGTCCTCGGCGGCCGGGCCGAACGGGTAGCCGAACGTGAACGGCAACGTCGTGGAGTACTCGAGGTTGAAGCTGATGTTTTCCGCCAACTGGTCGACCAGGCCCTCGCTCAGCCCCTCCTGGAGCTGGTCGCCCATCTCGTCGCGGATCGCGTCGATGAGCGCAGTCTCGTTGTCCTCGATGACCGTGTCGAAGTCGGCCGAGCCGGACTTGCGGGTCACGGTCCCCTCGGTCAGGTCGATCGTGAAGACCGCGTCCGTCTTGCCGGCCGAGTGCAACGTGACGTCGAACGGCGGCACGAGGCTGAGGGATTCCTCGACGGTGAAGTCGAGCGCGTGGGCGTTCTCCGGGAAGGACAGGATGCCGAAGCTGAGGGTCAGGTCGACGACGGCGTCGGCGTCGCCGATGGCGTAGCCGACCTTCGTCTGCGCCGCGCAGCTCGCGCCCACGCTGATCGTGCCGTCGAAGTCGTCGATGGTGATGTTCGCGGCCTCGGCGGCCGTCGGCTCGGTCGCGGCGGCTTCAGGGTCGTAGCCCTGGGACCGGATGAGGTCGGCGTTGGCCTCGACCCACCCCGCCACGTCGCCGTAGTCGGCCAGGGAGCCCGCGCTGATGTCGCCGAGCCGCGCGGCCCGGTCGCCGGGGGCGGCGACGGCCGCCTGCTGGCCCCCGATCGTGACGGCGAGCCCGGTCGCGGCGAGGACGCCGGCGAGCGTGGATAGGAGGATTTTGCGCATGGGAATCTCATCCTTCTTCAAGGCAATCCTGGTGGGGGTTGACGGCATAGCGGGGAGTATACGGTCTCGGGTCCACTTGTGAAAGATCGCACTCATGGGTTGAGTCCCGTCCCGCGGCCGCCTAACGGCGGTGCGTCACGAGGGTCCGGCGGGACAGCGTGGCGGCCGTCAAACTGGAGAAACCGGCCAGCAGCAGGGCGGCGAAGCCGGCCAGGGTCACGATCGTGGCCAGCGGGGTGTCGCCGGTCGCGGCCAGCAAGGTGAGGGAGAAGCTCTGGGAGACCGCGCCGGTCTCCGACCCGGTCAGCGTCACGGTGTGCGTCCCCGACGTGAAGTTGGCCGGGACGGTCCACGTGAAGCTGACGACCCCGGCGCTGCTGGCGGCCTTGCTCCCGATCGTCGTCGGCGTCGAGCTGACGACGGCGGTGACGGTCTCGCCGGCCTTGAAGCCGGAGGCCATGAACGTAAACGTCGAGCCCGACTGCAGGATCGTGATGGGGTTGGCGGCCGACGCGCTGGCGCTCGGGCTGGCCGACGCGGCGGACGTCTGCGCGCTGGGGGTGGGGCTGGGCGACGGGGAGGCGGACGCGACGGGAGCGGCCGGCGCGGGGCTGGCCGACGGGTCGACGGAGGCGCTGGCCGACGGGCTCGCCTTGGCGGAGCAGAAGGCCGTCCCCTCCGCCTGCATCCGGTCGACGGCGGCGCTGATCTCGGCCTTCTTGGCCTCGTCGTTGAGCAGGGCGGACAAAGTGGCGGTGTCGAGCTGCCAGCCGTCCTTGTCCGGCCGGACGTCCTTCATCGCGTCCCACAGCGCCGAGAAGTACGGCTGGACCGACTGCATGTCGCTGCGCAGGTCGGACGGGATGGTCGGGTCGGTCAGGAGGTGGGCGATGATGTCGTTGACCTCGCCCAGGCGCTCGTAGATCTCCTGGTTGCTGGGGCGGACGGCGTCGGAGTCCGTGTCGGCGTCCTCGTAGAGCTGGTAGAGGCTGCTGAGCTTCTCGGCCACGCCCGGGTACTCGGCGCAGAAGTCGGCTTGGTCGGCCGCTCGGGCCAGGGGGGCGGCGAGACCGGCGGCGAGGACGACGGCGGCGGCCACTCCGGCCAAGCCCTTGCGCATAACAACACCACTTTCGTAACAGTGTATAAGGGTTCCCCAGGCCGCACCGGCCCGGAGGAGGCCCGAACCCGGCCAGTATATGGCCCGGTTCCGCCCTGGCCAAGCTCCGGGTGGGAAGTTCTGCGGGCCACCAGGTAGCCTACGGCGGGTGATGCCACCCCTCGATCCCTCCCTCCTCCGCTCCCTGCTCGGCGCCGCCGCCTGGTCGCCCGTCGCCGTCGTGGCCACGACCGGGTCGACCAACGCCGACCTCCTGGAGGGGCTGCGCCGCGGCGAGTTGGCGGCGGGCGCGGTCGAAGTGGCCGCGGAGCAGGTCAGCGGCCGCGGCCGCCTCGACCGGGCCTGGTCCAGCCCGCCCGGCACGTCCGTGGCGCTGTCCGCCGCCGTCGCGCTGCCGCCGGGACGGCCGTGGACCCTCCTGCCGCTGCTGGCCGGCCTGGCCGTGGCCGAGGCGGTCGTGGAGTTGGGCGCCCCGAGCGCCCTCAAGTGGCCCAACGACGTCCTCATCGGCGACCGCAAGTGCTGCGGCATCCTCGTGGAAACCGCCACGGTCGGCGACTCCTTGCACGCCGTCATCGGCATCGGCCTCAACGTCAGCCAGGCCGAGGCCGAACTGCCGGTCCCGGGGGCGGTCTCGCTGGCCCTGGCCGGGGTCCAGGTCAGCCGGGAGGAGGCCGCCGGGACCGTCCTCCGCCACCTCGACGCCACGCTCCGCGACTGGGCCCGCGGCGGCGACGTCATGGCCCGCTACCGGGCCCGCTCGGCCACGCTGGGCCGCCGCGTCCGCCTCCAGTTGGACGCCACGCACGCGGTCGAAGGCCAGGCCACCGACCTGGCCCCCGACGGCCGCCTGGGCGTGACGACAGACGGCGCCTTGACCTGGTACGCCGCCGGCGACATCCAGCACCTCAGACCCGCGTGACATCAGTGACGGGCGTCTAGGGTGACAGGGGGCTGGCGCTAACCTGACCCCGTGCGATCACTGCGGGCGGTTCTGGCGTTGGCCGGCTTGGCGCTGGCGGGCTGCGCGGCGGCGTCCCCCGGACCGGCCGCCGACCCGTTCGCCGCGCCGGCCTCCCTGGCCGCGCCGGGCCAGTGCCTCGACACGCTCGGCGTCACGACCGCCCCCGCGGGCCACGTCTGCCTCCCCCCCGGCGTCACGCTGACCGAGGTCTACGGCGCCGAGCGCACCCTCCTGGTCCTCGGCCCGTCCGCCGACGGGCCGACAGTCCTGGACTACCTCGTGGCGACGCTGCCCGGCCTCGGCTGGACGGTCACGGCCGCCAGCGACACGGCCGTCCGCTTCGAGGCGGGGGAGTGGCAAGGCTCCTTCGCGCTCGGCGACGGCACCTGGGGCCTGACAGTCCGCGCCGAGTGACGCCCCGCTCTGTCATGACAAAGAAGGTCACGCCCACAGGTCGGTCCAGCGGATGCCCAGGTCGGCCAGCATCATCCGCAGCAGCGGCAAGGACAGCCCGACGACGTTGTGCGGGTCGCCCTCCAACCCCGTGACGAACGGGCCGCCCAGCCCGTCGATCGTGAAGCCGCCGGCGACGCGGCTGGGCTCGCCCGTGGCGGCGTAGGCCGCGATCTCGGCGTCGGACAGGTCGGCGAAGTGGACGACGGTGCGGGCGGAGCGCGTCGCCCGACGGGTCCCGGCGGCAGTGCGGACGATGACGTGGTGGCCCGTCACGAGCGCCGCGGTCTTGCCGCGCGTCCGCCGCCACAGCGCGATGGCGGCCTCGGCGCTCCCCGGCTTGCCGGCCGGGCGGCCCTCGAACGCGAGGACGGAGTCGCAGCCGACGACGAGGACATCGCCCGGGCCCAGCCGGGCGAACACGGCCTCGGCCTTGAGCTCGGCCAGCCGGGCGGACAGGGCGACCGGGTCGGGCTCGTCCACCCGGGACTCGTCGACCTCCGACACGATGACCTCGGGATCGATGCCGGCGTGCTGCAGAGTCAGGAGCCGGGCCGGCGACGCGGACGCGAGAACAAAGCGCATGGCGCCATTCTCACACCCAGGCCATGGGGTCGGGCACGGTGGCTACGGAGCGAGGCACGAGCGACAGCCAGCGGGCCCGACACCGTGGCCTGGGGCGGACGCCTCACCCATTACGCTGGGCCCCATGACTGACACACCCCTGGTTGGGATCTTGATGGGCTCGGACTCGGACTGGCCCGTGATGGAGGCGGCGGCGCTGGCGCTGGACGAGTTCGGCGTCGCGTGGACGGCGGATGTCTGCTCGGCCCACCGGATGCCGGACAAGACCCTGGCCTGGGGCCGGACGGCCCACGAGCGCGGCCTCAGGGTCATCATCGCGGGGGCGGGCGGCGCGGCCCACCTGCCCGGCGTCCTGGCGGCCGTCACGCCGCTGCCGGTCATCGGCGTGCCCGTCGCCCTGAAGCAGCTCGACGGCCTCGACTCGCTCCTGTCGATCGTCCAGATGCCGGCCGGGGTGCCGGTGGCCACGGTGGGGGTCGGCGCCGCGCGCAACGCGGGCCTGCTGGCCGTCCGCATCCTGGCCGCCGGGGACCCGGACCTTCTTGCCGCCTACCAGCGGTTCCAGGCCGCCCTCGAGGCCCAGGCCGCCGCCAAGGGCGAGGCCATCCGCGCCAAGCGCCCCGCCGCGCGGCCCGCGTGACCCGCCACCGCGTGACCCGCGTGACCCCGCCTGACCCCTGCGTGACCAGGCATCGCGTGACAACCGACTCTGCCCCTTCCCGGTGTGCCCTCCGGCCCGGTCCGGGCGGCAATGGCCATACTGGGGGGTGCGACTGCCCCGGCCCGGGCCGGGGCGGCGCGGAGTCCCCGAAGTCCCCGAGGAGATAGTTGTGGCCGATCCGGACGACCGTTATGGCGTGGCCAGCCGCGCCCGGCGTGTCCGGACCCGGCGGGCCTGGTTGCTGCTCCTGATGGGCGCCGTCGTGCCCGGCTCCGCCCAGCTCGCCCACGGCTCGCTCGGCCTCGGCCGCGCCGGCCTCCGGACCTGGCTGACGCTCCTGCTCGTGGCCATCCTCGGCGGCGCCGCCTTCTACTTCTTCACGGACCAGGCCATCTCGTTCCTGGCCCACAGGGTCGTCCTCTACGTCCTGGCCGGCCTCGTCGCCCTCGTCGGCGTGATCCTCCTCATCGTCCTGCTGAACACGTGGTGGCTGGCCCGGCCCGGCCAGATCGGCCCGATCAGCGGCGCCCTCCTGACGATCGTGACGGCGCTCCTCGGCGCCGTCTTGGCGTTCGGCTGCGTCACGGCCGTGCGCGACCTCGTGGCCGCCGGCTCGACGCTCGGCGGCGTCCTGGCGGGCGGCGGCGACACGAAGGCCAAGGAGGGCCGCTACAACATCCTCCTGCTCGGCGCGGACTCCGGCCCCGACCGCGAGGGGCTCCGCCCCGACTCGATCACGGTCGCCAGCGTCGACGCGGCGACGGGCCGGACGGTCCTGTTCGGCCTGCCGCGCAACCTCGAGAACGCCCAGTTCGCCGCGGGCACGCCGCTCAAGGCGCTCTACCCCCAGGGGTACACGACGTGCGACGAGGAGAACTGCATGCTGAACAGCGTGTACCTCCTCGGCGAGGAGCACGCCGACCTGTTCCCGAGCGGCGTCGACCCGGGCGTCCAGGCGATGATCGACGTCGTCACGGGCACGCTCGGCCTGGAGATCAACTACTACGCGATGGTCGACATGGCCGGGTTCGCCGCGCTGATCGACGCGGTCGGCGGCATCGACATCACCCTGGCGCAGGAGACCAACCTCGGCATCATGGACGACTGGGCCCAGGAACACATCGAGATGACGCTGCCGGCCGGGACCAACCACATGGACGGCGCGACGGCCCTGCTCTACGCGCGGAGCCGGATCGAGGGTAACGACTTCACTCGGATGGCCCGGCAGAAGTGCGTCATGGCGGCGATGCTCAACCAGCTCCAGCCGTCGACCGTGGCGGCGAGCTTCACGTCGCTGGCCAGCGCGGCGGGCAACCTGCTGGAGACGTCCGTGCCGCCGAGCGAGGTGGGGGAGCTGAGCCGGCTGGCGCTCAAGGCCCGGGCACTGCCGATCGTGTCGATCTCGTTCACCCCGCCGCTGATCGCCACGGGCAACCCGGACTTCTCGCTCATCCGCTCGACCGTCCGCGAGGCCATCGAGGCGGCCGAGGCGGCCGACGAGGCGGCCGACGACACCCCGGCGAGCCAGTCGAGCACGGCGGGCGAGGCGCCGGCGACGGCGGCGGACCCGGGCGAGGCCACGGCCACAGCACCCAGCCTGGACTCCACGGCCCCGCCCACCGAAGTCGACGACCTGACCGCCATCTGCCAAGCGGCGTAAAACAACACATTCCAGTACCGGTACCGGTGTACCGTTGTTTTTCCGCCGACACGCAACAACGGTACAGTGGTACCGGTACTTTACAGTAAAGTACCGGTACCACTGTATCGTTGTTTTTTCGCCACACCGGACCCGCGGTGCAGCGGTGCGGGGCGGCCCCCAAACCGCCACTAGACTCCCCCCATGCGTTACATCGTCATCATGGCCGGGGGGTCGGGGACCCGGCTGTGGCCGTTGTCGCGGACGGGGCATCCGAAACAACTCCTGCCGCTGATCGACGGGCAGTCCCTGCTCCGCCTCGCCTACGAGCGGGCCCGCGCCGTCGTGGCCGACGACCGCATCGTCATCTGCACGGGCGCGGCCTACCTCGACGCCGTGGCCGAGCAACTGCCCGACATCCCGGCGGCCAACCTGCTGGGCGAGCCCGTCGGCCGTGACTCGCTCAACGCCGTGGCCTGGTCTACGGCCGTCATCTTCGACCGCGACCCCGACGCCACGGTCGCCATCCTCTCCGCCGACCACGTCATCGCCCCGGTCGAGGGCTTCGCCGAGGCCCTCGGCGCCGCGTTCCGGGCCGCCGAGCAGGACCACCGCGCCCTCGTCACGCTCGGCGTCGTCCCGACCAGCGCCCACACGGGCTTCGGCTACCTCCACCGCGGCCGCCCGGCGATGGGCCTGACCGGCACGTGGCAGGTCCTCGAGTTCGCCGAGAAGCCCGCCAAGGCCCTGGCCGAGACGTACCTGGCGGCGGGCGACTGGTGGTGGAACTCCGGCATGTTCTGCTGGCGCGCGGCCACATTCCTCTGGGAACTGCGGGAACTCCTGCCGCAGACGGCGGCGGCCATCAAGGAACTCGTGGCCGACCCGGGCCGCCTGGCCGAGATCTACCCCACCCTGGAGAAGGTCAGCGTCGACTACGGCGTCATGGAGCCCGTCTCCCACGGCGCCGGCACGGCCCACGTCCTGGCCGTCCCCCTGACCACGCACTGGGGCGATATCGGCGGCTTCCCGGCCCTGGCCGAACACCTGACCCAACTCAACGGCAACGCCGTCACGGGGGCCGTCACCACCCTCGACTCGACCGGCAACATCCTCATCAACGACGGCCCGGAGGGCTCCCTCATCGCCGTCGTCGGCCTCCAGGACACGATCGTCGTCAGCCACGACGGCGTCACGTTGGTCTGCCCCAAGCGGGCGGCCGAGAACATCAAGCAACTCGTCGAGCGCGTCCGCGCGGAAGGTGGAGCCAGCCATGTCTGATCGCCCCCCGTCCGACACCCACCACCTGGCCGGCTGGCTCCTCATCGCCGCGGCCGTCGTGGCCGCCGCCGTCGGCACGGGCGTCCGCTTCTGGCCCGGCGACCTCTCGGACCTGAGCGGCGTCACGATCGCCGACCTGTCCGACTGGGTGCTGCCCGGCGCGCTGGCGCTGGTCTGCCTCGCCGCCCTCCTCGTCGGCGCCCGCCTGGCGTTCCAGCGCCGGGCCGCCACCACGGTCGGCAAGCGCGCCGCCCCGCCCGGCAACCGGCTGGTCGAGATCGCCCCCCTGGAAGACACCCCCGCCAGCGAGGTCACGCGGGACGCCGGCGAGGCGGTCCCGGCCGCCCCCAAGCCGCCGGAGGCCCCCGCCTTCTGGGCCGCCGACCAGGCCGTCGGCGTCGGCTGGGCCCGCGCGTCGGACGCCCTCAAGGGGCTGGGCGACGCGGCGGGCAACGGCGCGGGCGCCGCCCCGGACCAGCCCGCCGCCGGGGTCCCGGCGGCCCCGCCGGTCCCGCCGGTCCAGCCCTGAAAGAGCTCCTATCTGCCCCCGACAGGGGAGGATGTGGATTTCGTCACATACGGCAAGTCGCCCACCAAACGGCCGTGAAATCCGCTATAAGCGGCCCTCTTGACTTAGACCGAGTGACACTGATGTAATTTACAACCGATGTCGTCTTGACTCGTTCGTACTCCCCAGGAGGTCTCGTGGCCCAGCTCCTCACGGTGGTGGACATGGTCACACCGCCCCCGTGGCAAGCCAGCGCCCTGTGCGCCCAGACCGACCCCGAGGCCTTCTTCCCCGAGAAGGGCGGGTCGACCCGCGAGGCCAAGAGTGTGTGCCGGGTCTGCGAGGTCCGCCAGGAGTGCCTCGAGTACGCCTTGGCCAACGACGAGCGCTTCGGCATCTGGGGCGGCCTGTCCGAGCGCGAGCGCCGCCGCCTCAAGCGCTTCGGCTGACTCCCCGCGTGACGTCTCCCGCCTGACCCCCGACCAGCCCTGCTTCTCAGCGGATTCTCAGGATTCTTTTGGCTTTCCGTCACGGTCCAGCTAGGCTCAGCCCTCGGATTGGGGCGGCGCGACACTGGGACGGGATCGCCGCCGGTGTCCCCGAGCAGTATTGGCAGTAATGGACGGAAGTGTGAGCGAAACCGGAAGCTGGTTGTTCGACAAGCCGGCGCAGGCTCCCGTCGACGTCCGTGGCCAGCGCGTCACGGCGATCCTCGTGACGCGCAACGGCGCGGCCTGGCTGCCCGACACGTTGACCGCGCTGGCCCGCCTGACCTTCCGCCCGGCCCACATCATCGCGGTCGACAACTCCTCTGACGACGGCTCCGCCGACATGCTGGAGACCGCCCGCCGCTCGGGCATCGTCGACCTCGTCCTGCGCGGCTCCCCGACCGCCTCGTTCGGCGAGGCCGTAGCCCAGGCGACCGCCGAGCTCCGCCCCGGCAACGGCTGGCTCTGGCTGCTTCACGACGACGCCGCCCCCGACCCCAACGCCCTGACCGAGCTCCTCCAATTCGCGCTCCGCACCCCCCGCTTCGGCCTCGCGTTCCCGCTCCTCGTCCGCCCGGCCCGCCGCCGCCACACGCCCCTCACCCTCGAACTCGGCGCCTCGATCTCCGGCACCGGCCGCCGCCACCTGTCCATCGAGCCGGGCGAGGCCGCCCAGGGCCAGTACGAGCCGGCGCCGACGCTCGGCGGCTCGACCTGCGGCCTCCTCGTCTCCCAGGCCGCCTTCGACGACCTCCACGGCTTCTCCTCGACCATCCCGAACTACCGCGACGGCCTCGACCTCGGCTGGCGGGCCAACCTGGCCGGCTACGCCGTCATGACCTGCCCGACGGCGCAGCTCGTCCACCACCAGGCCGGCCGCTCCGAGCGCCGGACCGGGACGATCGCCCAGTCCAAGCACCGCTCCGAGACGGCCTGGGACCGGCTCATGGGCATGCGCCTCGTGTCGAGCCACGTGACGGGCCCCGCGGCCCTCTGGACGTGGTTCAAGCTGGTCCTGGCGGCGCTCGTGCGCGCGCTCGGCTTCCTGCTCGACAAGGCGCCGGACCAGGCGCGCGACGAGCTCCAGGCGGTCTCCGACTTCGTCCGCTCGCGGACCCGCATCCACCGCCTGCGCAAGCGCGTCGACCGGCTCGGCAGCGCGCCGGGCGCCAAGGAGGCCTGCGAGAAGCTGCGGCCGCCCTGGTGGTCCGCGCTGGCCGCGTTCGGCCACACGGTCGCGGACATGGTCCGCTCCGCCGTCGGCTCCAGCCGCGGCTCGGACCTCGTGCTCGACGACCTGCTGGGCGACGAGTTCGAGTCGCGCGCCGGCGACCGGCCCCAGCGCCTGCCGCTGTGGGTCTGGGGCCTGGCGCTCGTCGCCCTCGCCCTCATCTCCTGCCGGACGCTGTTCGCCACGGGCATGGTCCGCGCCGAGCACCTCCTGGCCGCCCCCGTCTCCCTGGCCGAGGCCTTCCACACGGCCCTGGCCGCCCCCGCCGGCACCTCCCGCCCGCCCGCGCCCTGGCTCCTCCTCGAGGCCATCGGCTCCATCCCGTTCCTCCACCCCAACTGGTTCGTCGTCGCCGTCCTCCTGGCGGCGGTGCCCGTGACGACGGTCGTGGCCGCCTGGTACCTCCGCCATCACCTCGGCCAGCACAAGCGGACGAGCTGGATCCTGGCCCTCCTCTACGCCCTCCTCCCCGCCCTGCTCGGCGGGCTCAACCGGGGCGATCTCTGGATCGTCATCCTGGCCGTCATGCTGCCGTTCTTCGTCGCCTGGCTGTCCCGCTGGCCGGAGCAGATGACCGGCGCCCGCGCCTGGCAGCCGGCGGCCGGCGTGGCCGTCGCGCTGGGCCTGGCCGTCCCGATCGTGCCCGCGCTCTGGCTGCCCGCGGCCGCCGCGGTCGTCGTCACGGCCGTGCGGGCCGGGGGCGGCGCCGCCAACCTCGTCCGGGCCGGGGTGGCCGCCGCGGCCCCGCTCGTCCTCTGGGGCGACTGGCTGTTGAGCCTGCTGGACACGCCGGGCCGCCTCGTCACGACGCCCTCGCCGCTGCTGGCCGTGACGACGACCGCGCCCGCCTGGGAGATGCTGCTCGGCCGCGTCCCGGCCGGGGGCCTGCCGCCGCTCTGGCTCAGCGCCGCCGTCATCGGTGCGCTCTGGCTCGCCGCCATCATCGCCATCGTCCGCGTCCCCGCGCTGGCGTGGCGCGGGGTCGGCGCCCTCGTGTTCGTCACGGCCGGCGTGGCCCTGTCCCGCTTCACGGTCACGATCGACACGACCCGGTCGATGCCCGACGCCGCGCCCTGGCTCCTGATCGGCTTCGCCGGCCTCATCTCGCTCGTCGTGACGTACCTCGACAAGGGCTCCCAGCTCCAGAGCCGCGACTTCGGCCTGGCCCAGGCCCTCATGGGCGTCATCTCGATCCTCCTGACCGCCGTCATGGGCCTGTCGCTGGTCTGGTGGGCCATCTCGGGCGTGGCCCAGGTCCGGCGCGGCGCGGAGGTCCTGATCAAGCTGCCGACCTGGTCGGAGCTGGTCAACAACACCCCGGCGACGGAGACCTCCAGCGTCGAGATCCCCTACTTCGTGGCGCAGGGCGAGGTCAGCTTCGGCGCCAGCACCCTCATCATCGACCAGTCGGCCGACACGGCGCGCTGGTCGATCCGGTCGAACGGCGAGCCGACGTGGGGCGAGGGGGAGACCCGGACCGGCGTCCTGGCGTCGAACGAGGCGTGGCAGGAGGCGCAGCAGATCGTCGCCCAGATCGAGGCCGGCCGCTACGTCGAGGACCTGACCAGCCAGCTCGCGACCATGGGCGTCCGCTACATCGTCCTGATCCACCCCAAGGCCGACACGGCCGGCTCGCTCGAGGCCTCGACCGGCCTCGGCTCCGGCACGACGGCCGACGGCGGCGTGACCGTCGTCTACCAGCTCCAGTCGGAGCCGACGTCGATCCAGCTCCTGGCGGGCGAGGGGCTCGGCATGTCCCTGGCGCCGGCCGGGAGCCCGATCTGCTCGACCAACTCGGCGCCGTGCCGCGTGGCCGAGGTGGCGCCCGAGTCCCGGCTGCTGATCAGCCAGCCCGACGACTCGAGCCTCGTCGTCAAGGTCGGCGGCGCCGTCCTCGACCGGGCGGAGTCGCCCGACTGGCGGGCCGCGTTCAGCCTGGAGAACGCCGTCCTCTGCGACCCCGTGACCGACCCGGAGGCCGAGCCGACGCCCGCCGGCTGCGGCCAGGTCGAAATCTCCTACCTGGTCGAGCACAAGACGTGGCGCTACCTCCAGCTCGTCCTCGGCTTCCTCATCATCCTGTTCGCGCTGCCCAGCGCCCACGCCCGCGCCGCCGACCGGTCGCCGCGGCGGGCCCAAGCGGTAGAGGAGGCGTGATGCCCCACACCCTCGATTGGCGGCGGCTCCAGCCCTTCGCGGCGGTGGCCGTGGCCGTGTTGGCCGTCGCCGTGCTCGTCACGGCGTTGCTGGCGCCGGGCCGGGCCGTGCCCGACCCGCTCGTGGCCGTGGCCGGCGACCGGACTGTGGCGTGCCCGGTCGGCGACCCCGTGTTCGGCCAGACGACCGTTACGGGCGAGGGCGAGGAGCTGCGCTGGTCCGCGCTGGGCGGGGAGCTCGGTGAGGCGGCGGCCCGGTTCAGCCTGACGGACCCGGAGCAGACGGTCGTCGTGACGGGCGACCAGTCGATGGGCGTCCTCTCGACAGCGGTCCAGCGCGGCGCCCTGGTCGGCGCGTTCTGCGCCACGCCGTCGGCCACGGGCTGGTGGGACGGCGTCTGGGTGACGGACACGCAGGAGAGCGCGCTCATCCTGACGAACGTGGACGACACGTCCGCGTCGGTCACCCTGACCGTCTACTCGCAGATCGGGCCGGTGTCGGTCAAGGGGCTGCGCCAGATTCCGATCGACCGCTACGAGACCCGCGTCGTCGACCTCAACACGTTCTTCCGCGACGCCGGGGTCACGGTCGACAAGCCGGTCGCCATCGAACTCAAGGCGGACACGGGCCGGGTCGTCTCCTACCTGCGGAGCCAGGGCGAGCTGGGCGAGGACTGGCGCCAGTCGTCCGTCGGCCCCACGACCGACCTCGTCATCCCGGGCGTCCCGACGGTCCAGGGCGAGGGCGAGGGCGCCAGCCGCTACCTGTTCATCACGAATCACGGCGACACGGCCACCAAGGTCCAGGTCCTCGGCCAGGGGACGGGCGCCGCCGTACCGCTGGCCGCCGGGACCTCCGAGGAGGGCGGCGGCATCACCATCCAGCCGCAGACGACGACGTTCCTCGACCTGTCCCAGGCGCTGGCCGGCGAGACCATCGGCATCGTCCTCCACTCCCTGGCCTACCGCGAGGGCGCCGACCCCCAGGCGATCACGGCCGCGCTCGTCGTCGTCGGGACGGACATGGGCTCCGTCGCGGCGCAGCCGGAGATGTCCGGCGGCATGGTCATCCCGGCCGTCAAGGACGCCTCGCTCGTCGTCACCAACCCGGGCGAGCAGGCGGCGCGGGTCGTGCTGACGCCGCGCGACGCCGAGGGCGTCCTCGGGACGCCGTCCGAGACCCAGGTCAACCCCGGCACCCTGTCCATCCCGCTGGGCGTCGAGGCAGGCTCGGTCGACGTCACGGTCGACGGCGACGGCGTCCGCGTCGTCCTCATCGTCCCCCGGATCGGCGACACGGCGGGCCTGATCGTCGCACCCCTGGGCGCCGGCGGCGCGCTGGGCTTGAACGTGACCATCAACTACGACCCGACCTTGGGCTAGGACCCGGCTGCCAGCAGCGCGTCCACTTCCCCGGCGGTGGGCGGGTCGGCGCCCTGGCGGGCGCACACCAAGGCTGCCGCCGCGACGCCGCGGCGGAGCGCTCCGGGCAGGTCGCCGTCGGCCGTGTAGCGCTGGAGGAAGCCGGCCAGGAACGTGTCGCCGGCCCCGACGGTGTCCACGGTGTCGACCGCGCAGCCGGGCACGCGCGTGACCGTCCCCGCCGGACCGACGGCCAGCGCGCCGTCGGCGCCCAGCGTGACGACGACGGCGGCCGCGCCGAAGTGCGCCTGCCAGTCACGGGCGATCGCCTCGACCCCGCCGGCCGGAGCCCCGCCGGCCCGCGCCAGGAACAGCAGGTCCTCGTCGGACGCCTTGATGACGCCCCCGGCGCCGCCGACCGCGCGCAGGAGCGGCTCGACCAGCGCCCAGTAGCGGGCCGGGTCGGCGATGACGGTCGGGCGGACGTTGACGTCGTAGCTGACGCCCGCCCAGCCGGGCGCGGTCGCCTCCAGCCACGACCGGAGGACCGCGGCCCCGGGCTCGACCACCCAGGCGATCGAGGCCAGGTGCAGCCACGTGTCCGCTCGAGGCGCGGGCAGCTCGGGCGCGGTCCAGCCGAAGCTGGACGTCCCGGCGAAGTGGAAGGCGTACGTGGCGTGGCCCGCCGGGTCGACGGCCACGACGGCGAGAGTCGTCGGCGCGTCCACGCGCGGGGCCAGCCCGAGGCCGACGCCATTGCCGGAGAGGTAGTCGGCGAGTTGGCCCGCGAAGGCGTCCGAGCCGAGCCGGGCCAGCATGTCCACCGGCAGCCCGAGGCGGGCGAGCCCGATGGCCGAATTGACCGGCCCCCCGGCCGATCGCCCGAGCCACGGCGTGGCCGCCGGATCGCCGCCAGGTTGCTGGACCAGATCGATGAGGGCCTCGCCACAGGAAATGAACCGCATGCCCCCAGCGTAGGGCTCTCACGCCGCCAGCTTCTCGTAGGCCTCTTGCGCCAGGGTCCACTCCGCCGGGTCGTTCCAGTTCTGCCGGATGGTCGAGAGCAGGCCCACGACCGGGGCGTCCGGGTTGAGCCGCAGGCACTCCTCGTGGCAGACCGACATGAGCGCCCCCTCGCCCGCCTGCCAGGCCAGGAAACCGACGATGGCGAGCGGCCCGACCCGGTGGGGGAGCGGGACGCGGCGGACGACCTCCTCCCAGAAGCGGAGCTGCGGCCGGGCCGTCTCGGGCGTGACCTGCCACCACAGCCGGTCCCGCAGGTACGGGTCACGCGCCAGCTGGGCGGCGAGGAGGTAGTCGGCGTCGGCCCAGCCCGAGTCGGGCGCCCCGACGAAGCGGTCCATGGCCGCGACGAGGTCGTCGGGGGAGAAGTCCGCGAGCTTGGCCTCGGTCGCGGCCCAGAGCGCCATCATCGCGTCCTCGCGCTCCCCCCGCGGCGGGGCCAGGGCGGCCAGCAGGTCGTCGCGGCTCTCGGCCACCGGGCCGAGGCCATGGGCCTCCGCCCAGGCGGCGACCGGGTTGGCCGCGTCCGGCGCCGTCCCCGGGATGGGTTGGCCGGGGTCGCCCGCCGCCGCCCCGGCCTCCCACCAGCGGCCCGCCGCGTGGTCGACCAGCAGCAGGAGGTCGAGCCAGCGGCCCAAGTGGGCGGCGAGGGGGCGGCGGGCGCGCTCGGCCCGCAGCCGAGTCGCGTAGACGAGCGCGAGGACGCGGTCGGCGCCGAGGGTCCGCGCCCGCCAGAGCAGGTCGGGGAACAGCGACCCGGCCTGCGGGGCGAACACGTCCGCCAGGTCGACCCGGGTCATGAGCACCAGCCGGCGGTCGTCCAGGCACAGCAGGACGGCCGAATCGGCGGGGTGGAACCCGAGCAGGTACGGCACGGCGGCGACGAGCTCGGCGGGTTCATGCAGCTTGAGCAGCGGGACGTTGGTCCCAGAATCTTCGGTCTTCATACAAGACCATGGCGGATTCGGCCCAAAAGTGTCGCCCCAATCGGCAAGTTGTGGACAACTCGGCCAATTTTCGGGGGTCTGTGCATAACTCAGGGTCTGGGGGTTGCGGTCATCCCGGGACCGGTGTCATCCCGGCGGAAGCCGGGATCTTGGTGCTGTGGTTCGCCTGGCTCAGGGAAAGATCCCGGCTTTCGCCGGGATGACAAAGGGGGATGGGATGACAAGGGGGATGGGGTGGCAGGGGGGGATGGGGTGGCAAGCGGGGATGGGATGACCACGCGGGGCAGAGGTCTATGGGGCCTTGATCAGGACGCTGGCGATGTCTACGTCGCCGTCGCTCAGGATCAAGGTCAGCGGGCGCGGCGTCGTCTTGAAGGTCAGCGTGCCGGTCAGGCTCTGGCCGGGGCTGATGTACACGAAGTCGGCCAGCGCGTCCGTCGCCCCGGGCTGGGGCTTGAGGATGACCGGCGCCGGACTGGGCGACGGCTCCGCGGCCGGCGCCGTCTCACCCGCGCCCTCGCCGGTGTCCGCGCCCTCGCCCGCGGTCGCTTCTCCCTCGCCCTCGGCGCCGTCGGCTGCATCCGCCGCCGGGCTCGGAGTGACGGCCAGCGTGACCGCCACCGTCGCCCCCGCCGTCGGCGCGATGGCCGCCGGAATGGCGTAGAACTCGACGCCCAGGATGCCGTCGTCGGCCTCGACCTCGACGGTGACCGTGACCTGCGCGTCCTCCCACCGCGTCTGCGTCACCCGCCAGTAGCCCGACCCGCTCGACAACTCGATCTCCTGGCCGCCGCTGCGCGGCGGCTTGACCGTCGGGGACGGGGCGGCGGACGAGGCGGGCGACCGGGCCACGCTGGGCGAGGGGGAGCCCGACGCCGCGCCCGACCCGCCCGTGAGATGCCGGGTCAACAGCACGGCCCCGGCGATGACGACCACGAGGGCCAGGCCGAGGGCGATGAGGCCACGCGGGCGCCGGGGTGCGGCGTGGCGCGCGGCCGGGCGCTCGGTCGGGCGGTTGTCCCAGGCGGTCTGGCTCATGACGCAGCCAACAATAGTGGTCTATGCCGGCTTACACGGCCACGCCGACGAGGTGGCCGACCAGGTAGGTCAGCGCCATGGTCAGCGTGCCGACGACGACGTTGCGGACGGCGGGCTTGACGGGCGCGGCGCCGCCCAGCCGCGCCGAGACCGACCCCGTCAGGACCAGCGCCACCTCGACCGCCGCCACGGTCGCCCAGATGCGGGCGGGCGCGGCGGACAGGACCATCGCCAGGAGCGGGATGACGCCGCCGACGGTAAAGGCCACGAGGGACGCGAACGCGGCGTGCCAGGGCGACGTCCGCTCGCCCGCGTCGATGCCGAGACGGGCCTCCGTCTGGGCGTCGAGGGCATCGTGGGCCATGAGTTGGCGGGCGACGGCCTGGGCCAGCGCGGGCTCGAGCCCTTTCCGCTCGTAGCTCTCGGCCAGGCCGGCCAGCGCTCCGGCGGGGTCGTCGCGCAGGCTCTGCCGGACCTCGGCCACGGCGGCGGTCTCCGTATCCTTCTGGGTCGAGACGGAGACGTACTCGCCGCCCGCCATCGACAGCGCGCCCGCCACGAGCCCCGCCAACCCGGCGATGAGCAGGGCCGATGATTCGGCCGTGGCCCCGGCCACGCCCATGACGATGCCCGCGATGGACACGATGCCGTCGTTGGCCCCGAGCACCCCCGCGCGCAGCCAGTTCAACTTGCTCGCCAGCGCGGCCGACTGGCTGGCGGCCTCCTCCGCAACCTCGGACATGGCCCCAACCCAAGCGGAAACCTGTGCTGTCGGCAACGAAAGTGAGCCTTGCCTCACCCGCGCTGTGGTCCGCCGACCAGAACGTCACGCTGTCCGCCGCTCCCCGCGTGACCCCGGCCCCGGCGAACCCAAGTACAATCACGCGGGGCATCCGCCCAGCCGCACGAGGAGAGTTATGACCGAGGACACCAGCCGACGCCAGTACGACGCCGTGGCCGCGCAGGAGAAATGGCAGGCCTACTGGGCCGAGCATTCGACCTTCCGCCCGCTCGACGACGGGTCGAAGGAGCGCCGCTACGTCCTCGACATGTTCCCCTACCCCTCCGGCGACCTCCACATGGGCCACGCCGAGGCGTTCGTCATGGGCGACGTCATCGCGCGCTACTGGAAGCTCCTCGGCTTCGACGTCATGCACCCGATCGGCTGGGACTCCTTCGGGCTCCCCGCGGAGAACGCCGCCATCAAGAACAACGCCCACCCGGCCGACTGGACCTACGCCAACATCGAGACCCAGGCGCGCTCCTTCCGCCGCTACGGCCTCAGCTTCGACTGGTCGCGCCGCCTCCACACGTCCGACCCCGAGTACTACCGCTGGACGCAATGGCTGTTCCTCGAGTTCTACAAGCGCGGCCTCGCCTACCGCAAGGCCAGCTACGTCAACTGGTGCCCGAGCTGCCAGACGGTCCTCGCCAACGAGCAGGTCGTCCAGGGGGAGTGCGAGCGCTGCGCCACGACCGTGACGAAGCGGCAGTTGACCCAGTGGTACTTCCGCATCACGGCCTACGCCCAGCGCCTCCTCGACGACATGGCGGCGCTCGAGGGCAAATGGCCCGACCGCGTCCTGGCGATGCAGCGGAACTGGATCGGCCGCTCCGAGGGCGCGACGGTCCGGTTCCCCGTGCCCGGCCGGGCCGAGCCGATCAGCGTCTTCACGACCCGCCCCGACACCCTCTACGGCGCCACGTTCATGGTCGTGGCGCCGGACGCGGACCTGGCGGCGGAGCTGGTCACGGACGAGCAGCGCCCCGCGTTCGAGGCGTACCTGGAGAAGACCAAGCAGGCCACGGAGATCGAGCGCCAGTCGACCGAGCGCCCCAAGACGGGCGTGTTCCTGGGCCGATCCGCCATCAACCCCCTGACCGGCCAGGAGATTCCGATCTGGGCCGCCGACTACGTCCTGTCGGAGTACGGCACGGGCGCGATCATGGCCGTCCCGGCGCACGACCAGCGTGACCTCGACTTCGCCACGGTCTACGACCTGCCCGTCACGATGGTCATCGACACGGGCGAGGGCGACCCAGCGGTCACGCGCGTGGCCACGACCGGCGACGGCACCTACGTCAACTCGGACGTCCTGAACGGGCTGGCGAACAAGGCGGACGGCGTCGCCCGGATCAACCACAAGCTGGAGGCCGACGGCACCGGCGAGGCGACGGTCACGTTCCGGCTGCGCGACTGGCTGCTGTCGCGCCAGCGCTTCTGGGGCTGCCCCATCCCGATCATCCACTGCCCCGTCGACGGCGAGGTGCCGGTCCCCGAGGACCAGCTCCCCGTCGAACTGCCGGACCTCCGGGGCGCCGCGCTGGCGCCCAAGGGCACGTCCCCGCTGGCCTCGGCGACCGACTGGGTCAACACGGTCTGCCCCACGTGCGGGGGCCCGGCCACGCGTGACGCCGACACGATGGACACGTTCGTCGACTCCTCGTGGTACTACTACCGCTACTGCTCCCCGGTCGACGAGACGCAGGCGTTCGACCGGGCCGAGGTGGCCAAGTGGATGCCGGTCCACCAGTACGTCGGCGGCGTCGAGCACGCCATCCTCCACCTGCTCTACTCCCGTTTCTTCACGAAGGTCCTGTTCGACCTCGGCCTGGTCGACTTCCAGGAGCCGTTCACGCGCCTGCTCAACCAGGGCCAGGTCATCAACCAGGGCAAGGCGATGTCGAAGTCGCTCGGCAACGGCGTCGACCTCGGCGCGCAGATCGACGAGTTCGGGGTCGACGCGATCCGGACCACGGTCGTGTTCGCCGGCCCGCCCGAGGACGACATCGACTGGGCGGACGTGTCGCCGGCCGCGACGCTCCGCTTCCTCCAGCGCGCCTACCGCGTGGCGCAGGACGTCACGAGCGCGCCTGGGGCCGACCCGGCCGCCGGCGACGTCGCCCTGCGCAAGACGACCCACCGCATCCTCGGCGAGGTCACGGACCTCCTCGACATCCGCCGCTTCAACGTCGCCGTGGCGCGGCTGATGGAGTTGGTCAACGCGACGCGCAAGGCCATCGACTCCGGCCCCGGCGGCGCCGACCCGGCGGTCCGCGAGGCGGCCGAGTACCTGGCCGTGGCGCTGTCCCTATTCGCGCCGTACGTGGCGGAGGAGATGTGGGAGGCGCTGGGCCGGCCGCCGTCGGTGGCGGAGGCGACCTGGCCCACGGTCGATCCGGCGCTCCGCGCCGCCGAACAGGTCACGCTGGTCGTCCAGGTCCAGGGCAAGATCCGGGCCAAGCTGGAGGTCCCGGCCGACATCACGGAGGC
>JAISTC010000117.1 GCA_031272805.1 Propionibacteriaceae bacterium | reverse complement strand
TCGGCGAGGGGCTGGGCGACGGCGACGGGCTCGGGGAGGGCGACGGCGAAGGACTCGGGCTGGGCGACGGGCTCGGGCTCGGGCTGGGAGACGGCGACGGCCACGGCGTCGGCGACGGCGTCGGCGTCGGACTCGGGGTGGGAGACGGGGTCGGGCTCGGGCTCGGAGACGGCGAGGGACTCGGAGACGGGCTGGGGCTCGGCGACGGGCTAGGTGAGGGCGAAGGCGAAGGCGAAGGACTCGGCGACGGGCTGGGAGAGGGGCTCGGGCTCGGCGACGGGCTAGGCGAGGGAGACGGGCTCGGGGACGGAGAGGGAGACGGAGACGGGCTCGGAGACGGAGACGGGGAAGGCGACGGGCTCGGACTCGGAGAAGGCGAGGGACTCGGAGACGGGCTCGGACTCGGAGACGGGCTAGGTGAGGGCGAGGGCGAAGGCGAAGGGCTGGGGCTGGGCGAAGGGCTCGGCGAAGGCGACGGGCTAGGGCTCGGCGACGGAGAGGGCGAGGGAGACGGAGAAGGCGACGGGCTGGGCGTCGGCGACGCGGTCACCTGCACGCCCGTGGCCACGAGGGTCTGGATCGTGCCGGGGTCGAACGTCCGCGTGTACGTCGCGTCGAACGTCGCCTGCTGCAGGACCAGGTCCTTCCACGTCGAGTTGATGCGCGACATGAACAGGTTGTAGAGGTCCTCGATCATCTGGTTCTGCATCTTGGCCGTGAAGGTGTCCGGGGTGACCTCGACGTAGTACTTGGCGTTGGCCCGGTCGGTCGCCTCCGGCATCTGGCACTCCGCCGCCATCGTCTCGTCCGGCTCCGGCAACCACCCGGCCATTGAGCTGAGGCTGTCGTTCAGCCCGGTGACAATCTCCGCCACCGTGTTCTCGGCGGATGTCCGGAGCCGTGAACTCCAGTCCTGCTGGTTCCAGATCTCCTCCGCCACGTTGAGGCTGTTCAACTCCGCCAGGACGGCCGAGTTCTGGATTTGCTGCGCCACGGCCTCGCCGACGAGGACCTGCCACGTCACCTCGCTGAACGGCATGGGGGGCCGCTCGCTCCCGGTCAGGTCCGCCAGCCACGATTCCGCCACGACGGCTGCCGGGTCGACCACCGCCGAGTTCCCCGCCGTCAACTGGCCGTTGAAGGCGTAGCCGAACGAATACGGCAGGTCGACGGTGAACGTGGCCGTGACGAGCTGATCGCCCAGGAATGTGCCCCGGAAATAGTTGTTGTACGGGATCGTGATCGGCTCGGCGATCTGCCGGGTCATCTCGCTGGCGCACGGCGCCAGGTACTGCGCGATCAGCTTGTCCAGCTTGTTCGAGTTGTTGTTCTTGTCGGGCAGGACGGTCTCATCCTGGGGGTCGTAGACGTAGTGGCCGCTGAAGTTGTCGCCGGACTTATTGTGGCCCGAGATCTTGAAGCCGATGTCCGGCAGGATCTGCTGGACATCCGCCACGCTAATCCACTCGATGGAATTGGCGAGGTTAAGAAAACGCCCCTTGGTCACGTAAATTGTGTCGACACCGTTGGCGTCGCCCAACACATATTGCACATTCGCCCCGCCCGTCACGCTGACGGTCCCGGACGCGGCATCGAGGGTCACGCCGTCGCCGGTGTAGACGGTCCCCACCTGGGCCGCGCTATACCCCTGGGCAGCCAGCTTGGCCGCGTTGGCGGAGGCCCAGCCGGCCGCTCCGCCGTTCTGCGCCAGCGAGCCCGACAAGGGCGAATTCAGCAGGGTCCCCTCGACCTCCACAGCGCTGGCCGACCCGTTCACGAGCAGCGCAAAGCCCAGTCCGGCTGCGACCACGAGCGGCAGCTTCTTGCGCATGGTGGGCTGCTTTCCCATGAATGGTGGACCACCCACGGAGGACATGTGTGGCGGCTTGGGGGCCACTATATCCAACGTTGCCGGGGAGCAAAAGCGGGTCCACAGCGAGTCCGGCGGCGGGCCCGCCGGGGGGTGGCGCCATTGCCAAAGTCAAAGTTCCGTTAAGCCTTCCTACAGGGCGCCTGAGGCCGATTGACACCGCCTCCCGACAAGTGCATAGACTCCGATCACTTCCTCCGCTGTCGGTGGCACTACTGCTCGGTGCCACCCTCACCCACGTCAAGTAGAAACTTGAGAAGGCCGCCAGAGTGAGAGTTAACAGAGGTTTATTCGTCTCCTCCCCGTTCGAAATGCCCGATGTGCGTCTCGCGGTGGAGACGATCCGGGCGGGGGCGAAGGCCCTGCTCCACCTGGGACGTGACGCCGACCGCGCCGCCGCCGCTTTGGCCGAGCTGGCCGACGCGACGGCCGAGCCGTTCGGCGTCGTCTACGCCCCCGGGTCGCCCTTCCCCGATCTCACCCTGCCCGACCAGGTCAACACGGTCGTCGCCGCCTGGGGGGAGAAGGTCACGCCGCCCGCCGGCGCCCGCGTCATCTGGCAGGTGACGTCGTTGGCCGAGGGCCGCGCCGCGCTGGCCGCGGGCGTGACGGACCTCGCCGTCAAGGGCGCCGAGGCCGGCGGCCGGGTCGGTCAGGAGTCCGCCTTCCTGCTGTTCCAGGGCCTCCTCGGCCCCTGCCGCGACCAGGGCGTCCGACTCGTGGTCCACGGCGGCGCCGGCGTCCACAACACCGCCGCCTACTGGGCCCTCGGCGCCGACGCCGTCCTGGTCGACTCCCAGGTCGCGCTGTTCCCCGAGGCCAGCCTGCCGAAGGACCTCAAGGCGACGCTGGCCAAACTCAACGGCGGCGAGACCCAACTCATCGGCGGTTTCCGCGTCCTGCGCTGGCCGGCCGGGCCCCACCTGGCCGACGACGCGGCGGAAGCCGACGTCCTCAAGCTGGTCGGCGGCTACGACATCGAGACCCAGTTCCTGCCGACCGGCCAGGACTTCGCCCTGGCCGGCGAGCTCGTGACCCACTACACGACCCTCAAGTTCTACGTCCGGGCCGTCCACGAGGCCGCCTACGGCCACCTCCGCCAGGCCCAGGCCACGCCGCCCATCCGGCCCCACAGCCCGTTCGCCCAAGCCCTCGGGACCGAGTTCCCCGTCATCCAGGGCCCGATGGCCCGGGTCAGCGACGAACCGGAGTTCCTCCTCAAGGTGGCCGAGGCGGGCGGCCTGCCCAGCCTGGCGATGGGCCTCGCTGCCGACGGCGCCGCCCAGGACCTGCTCGACGGCGCCAGCGCGCTACTGGCCGGGCGGCCGTGGGCCGCCGGGCTGCTGGGCTTCATGGAGCCGCGGGTCTTCGACGACCAGGTCGAGCGCATCTTCGCGCTGGCGAACAAGCCGACGGCCGTCGTCATCGCGGGTGGCCGCGTCGCCCAGGGCAAGAAGTTCGAGGCCGCCGGCATCCAGGCGTTCCTCCACATCCAGTCCCCGACCCTGTTCGACCAGTACGTCAAGGAGGGCGCGCGCGGCTTCATCTTCGAGGGCCGCGAGTCCGGCGGCCACGTTGGCCCGACCCCGTCGGCGCTGCTGTGGGAACGGATGTTGTTCCACGTCATCGACGCGGACGACCCCGCCTCGCTCAGCCTGGTCTTCGCGGGCGGCCTCCACGACGCCCTCAGCTCCGCCTTCGTGTCGATCATGACGGCGTCCGTCGCGGCCCGCGGCGCCAAGGTCGGCCTCCTGCTCGGCAGCGCCTACCTGTTCTCGCCCGAGGCCGTCGCCACCCACGCCATCACCCAGCGCTTCCAGGAGATCGCCCTGGAGGCCGAGGGGACCCTCCTCCTCGAGTCGGCCAAGGGCCAGGAGACCCGCGTCCTGCCGACGCCGTTCGCCGACTTCTTCCTGGCCGAGAAGGCCCGCGTCCAGGCGCTCGACCTCGACGACGTCGCCAAGCGGGCCGCCCTCGAGGAGCTCAACCTGGGCCGCGCCCGGATCGCCAGCAAGGGCGTCGACCGGGCCGACCACAAGACCGAGGTGACCCACGCCGGGGCCCGCGCGGCGCTCGGCGACGCCGCCGTGGCGCCGGACCAGCCCGGCAACGGCGGCCGCAAACTGGTCAAGCTGACGCCCAAGCAGCAGACCGAGCAGGGCATGTTCATGTGCGGCGACATCACGGCGCTGATCCACGACCCCCGGCCGATCGCGGCCACGCACGCGGCCGTGACCACGGCGGCGGCCGAGCTGATCGCGGGGCTGGCGCCCAGCGTGACGCTGGACGCGCCGGACCAGCCCAAGCGGCACCGGACCGACCGGACCCCCGACCCCAAGGCCGAGCCCATCGCCATCATCGGCATGGCCGGCATCTTCCCGCAGGCCGACAACGTCGACGAGTACTGGCGCAACGTCGTCATGGGCGTCGACACGGTCATCGAAGTGCCCAAGTCCCGCTGGGACGCCGACGTCTTCTACAACCCGGAGACGCAGGACACGGACTTCGTCTGCTCCAAGTGGGGCTCGTTCCTGTCCCCGGCCGAGTTCGACCCGCTCGAGTTCGGCGTCACGCCCCAGTCGGTCCACTCGATCGAGACGACCCAGCTCATCGGCCTCCTGGTCGCCAAGCGGGCGCTGGAGGACGCGGGCTACACGGACTTCAAGTCGAACATGTTCCAGGACACGTCGGTCATCTTCGGCGTCGAGGCGATGGGCGAGCTGTCGAGCGCCTACGGCTCCCGGCCGGGCATCAGGCAACTGCTCGGCTCGCTGCCGGACGACGTCTCCGAGGCCCTGCCGCGGCTGACCGAGGACTCGTTCGCGGGCGTCCTCTCCAACGTCACGTCGGGGCGGATTTCCAACCGGCTCAACTGCGGCGGCCGCAACTACACGGTCGACGCGGCCTGCGCCTCGTCGCTGGCATCGATCGACCTGGCCTGCCAGGAGCTGTGGATGGACCGGTCGAACATGGTCGTCTGCGGCGGCGTCGACCTCCACAACTCGATCCTCGACTACCTGTTCTTCAACGCCACGTACGCCCTGTCGCGGCGCGGCTTCACGGCCACGTTCGACGAGTCGGGCGACGGCCTGACGCCGGGCGAGGGCGCGGGCGCGCTCGTCCTCAAGCGCCTGTCGGACGCCGAACGTGACCACGACCGCATCTACGCGGTCATCCGCGGCGTCCACGGCTCGTCCGACGGCCGCTCGCTCGGCCTGACGGCCCCGAACATCGCGGGCCAGACCCGGGCGGTCAAGCGGGCCTACGAGATGGCGGGGCTGCTGCCGTCGGAGGTCGGGCTGATCGAGGCCCACGGCACGGGCACGTCGGTCGGCGACCGGACGGAGCTCCTGGCGCTGACCAACATCATGCTCGACGCGGGCGCGCTGCCGGCCCAGATCTACGCCGGGTCGGTCAAGACGCAGATCGGCCACGCCAAGTGCGCCGCCGGCGTGGCCGGCGTCATCCGCGCCGCCCTGTCGCTCTACCACGGCGTCATCCCGCCGACCATCCACCTGGAGAAGCCCGTCCGGACGTATGTGCCGGGGCGCAGCCCGCTCGTGTTCAACGCCAACGGCACGGCCAAGCCGTGGACGGCCGAGCGGCGCCTGGCCGGGGTCTCCGGCTTCGGCTTCGGCGGCACGAACTACCACACGATCCTGCAGAACTACGAGGCCCAGGTCCCCGACGAGCCGGTCCTCAAGGCGTGGCCGGCCGAGCTGATCGTCTTCCGCGGCGCCGACGCCGCGGCCGCCCGCCAGCAGATGCGCCAGGTCAAGGCGCTGTGGGACGTCAATCGGTACCTCGGCCTGGCCGACGTGGCGCTGACGCTGGCCCAGTCGGAGGGCGACATCCAGGTCGCCTTCGTGGCCAAGAACTGGGCGGACCTCCTGGCCAAGATCGACGCGGCCCTCGGCGACGGGCCCGCCCCCGGCGTCTACCGGCGGGAGCCCAAGCCCGGCCAGGTGGCGTTCCTGTTCTCCGGCCAGGGCAGCCAGCGGGTCAACATGGCCCGCGAGTTGTTCGTCTTGTTCCCCGGGCTCCGCGACGACCTCGCGGCCTACCCGGAGTATTTCTCCTTGATCTTCCCTCCGTCCGTGTTCACGGACGCGGAGCGGAAGGCCCAGCAGGCGGCCGTGACGGACACCCGCCACGCCCAGCCCCTCCTCGGCTTCGTCGACCTGGCCATCGCCCGCGCGCTCGGCCGAGTCGGCGTGGTGCCGGACCTGGTGGCGGGCCACAGTTACGGCGAGCTCGCGGCCTTGAGCTTTGCCGGGGTGCTCCCGGCGGCCGACCTGCCTGGGTTGTCGCGCCAGCGGGCCGAGGCCATCCTCGGCGCGACCGGCGCCGACCCCGGCACGATGGCTGCGGTCTCGGCCGGCGCCGAGGAAGTCGCGCGCCTGTTGGAGGGCGTCGAGGGCGTCTGGGCGGTCAACCTCAACTCGCCGCGCCAGACCGTCGTCGGCGGCTCGACCGAGGCGGTCGCGGCGTTCCTCGCCCAGCTCAAGGAGAAGGGCGTCAAGGCCACGCCGGTCGAGGTCGCCTGCGCGTTCCACACCCCGCTCGTGGCGGGCGCCGACCAGGCGTTCGCCGCCGCCCTCAAGCCGGTCAAGCTGGGCAAGGCCGGCGTGCCCGTGTGGTCGAACACGACGGCCCAGCCGTATCCGGCGACGGCCGCCGCCATCCGGCGCCAGATCGCCGGCCAGCTCGTCCAGCCCGTCCGCTTCGCGGACGAGCTGCGCGGCATGTACGAGGCGGGGGCCCGGGTCTTCGTCGAGGCCGGCCCCGGCGGCATCCTGACGGGCCTCGTCCGCGATACCCTCGGCGACACCGTCACGGCGATCCAGACCGAGCGCGACGGCGCGGGCATCGTGACGTTCCTCGACGCGCTGGCCCGCTGGGTGGCGACCGGCCGCGAACTCGACTTCGCCAAGCTGTTCGAAGGCCGCCGGGCCACGCCCGTCGACCTGGCCGAGCCGACGAAGCACGCCCAGAACAAGACCGTCTTCATGGTCGACGGCCTGGAGGCCGTCCCCATCGCCCAGTGGCGCGACCAGGGCTACGAACACCTGGAGCGCAAGAGCCAATACACGGAGGAGCAGCTCCGCCAGATGCGGGCCGAGAACCTGGGCGGCCCCGGCGCGCTGGGAGCGCCCGCCGGCACGACCCCGGAAGACGTCGTCCAGACGTACCTGGCCAACGTCCGGTCGGTCCTCGACGACCAGCGTGACGTCCTGCTCGGCTACCTGGGCTACCAGCCGGGCGCCCGGGCGCGGGTCGAGGCGGCCCTGCCGGGCCAGGAGTTGGAGCCGGTGGCGTCGCAGGAGGTCGTCGTCCTGGAGGGCGAGATCGAGGACGACGAGTCCGCCTCGGTCCTGCTCCAGTTGAAGGACCTCACGCCCGAGATGGTCCACGACATCGTCATCGAGGTCGTCTCCGAGAAGACCGGCTACCCGCCGGAGATGCTCGGCCTGGACATGGACCTGGAGGCCGACCTCTCGATCGACTCGATCAAGCGGCTCGAGATCATGGGCTCGCTGAACGAGCGCATCGAGCTGCCCGACGTCGAGGCGATGGGCCTGTCGGAGGAGGACTCCGCCGAGGCCCTTGAGCGCATGGCGGCCATCAAGACGCTGCGCGGCATGATCGAATGGCTCCAGGAGATCGTCGGCCAGGCGCAGGCAGGCGAGTTCGACGAGTACCTCGACCGCGCCAAGGCCGGCGCCGCGGGCGCCGCGCCGAAGGCGCTGGAGGCGGCCCCAGAGGCCGAGGCCACCGGGTCGGGCACCGCGGCAGAGGCCACGGGGTCGGGCACCGCGGCACAGGCCATGGGGTCGGGCACCGTGGCTACGGAGCTTGCGACAGCCACGGGGCCTGACACCGTGGCCGCCCCCCGTATGTCTTCCCTGCCCACGATCACCGACCTGGCCGCCCACGCCAGCAACCTGTCCGACGACGAGTTGGAAGTCGTGCGCCTGGCCATCTCGCTGTACCCGTACCCGCACCCGGCGGGCGAACCCCTGTCGCTGGAGGGCAAGCGCTTCGCCGTCTGCGCCGCCGACCCGGCCGTCGGCGACGCGCTGGTGGCGGCGTTGGGCGACCTCGGCGCGCTGGTCGATCTGGTGCCGAGCGCCGAGGGCGCGGACCTGTCGGCCACGGACGGCCTCGTCTTCGTCAACTCCCACACGGCCGGGACGCCGCTGACCCTGGAACAGGTCTTCGCGCTGGTCAAGGCCGCCGACATGGGCCGCGTCGAGTGGCTGACGCTGTTCGACGACACGGCCGGGACGCTGATCGCCGCCGCCGACCTCGCCGGCGTGGCGGACATCCAGGGCTTCGACGGGCTGTTCAAGACGCTCCAGGTCGAGTACCAGGACAAGCGAGTCCGGGTCGTCGACGCGCTGCAGCCGTTCGACCCGGCGGCCGTGCCGGCGCTGGTGACCGCCGAGCTGACCGACGCCGACCGGTTCCCCGCCATCGTCTACGACGGGGCCGAGCGGGTCCGCTTCCTCCCGGCCGTCCAGCCGGCGGCGGGCGGCGAGCCCACCGCGTCGGGCAACGGGGCCTCGCTGACGGACCTCCTGGACAAGGACTCGGTCGTCCTTGTCCTGGGCGGCGCCCAGGGCATCTCGCCGGACCTCATGGCCCGCTTGGCCGAGCACAAGCCCTGCCACTACGTCCTGGTCGGCCGCACCCCGCGTGACGCCGAGTTGGCCGCCGCCTACGCCGGCCTCGACGACGGCGCGGCCCTCCAGAAGCACCTCATCACGGTCGAGGGCTTCGACCAGCCCAAGCTGATCAAGGGCCGGGTCCAGTCGATCCTCAAGGCCAAGTCCGTCGAGACGGCGCTGGCCAAGATCGAGGCCGGCGGGGCCACGGCCGAGTACGCCGCCGTCGACCTCCACGACGAGGCCGCCTTCCAGGGCCTGGTCGACCGGCTGAAGCGGGAGCGCGGCCACGTCGACGCGGTCTTCCACGCCGCCGCCGTCCTCGAGGACAAGCTGTTCAAGGACAAGACGTGGGACTCGTTCGAGCGGGTCTACACGACCAAGACCGACCCGCTGAAGGTCCTCGGGCCGATGCTCGACGAGCTCAAGCTGGTCGTCCTGTTCTCCTCGATGGCCGCGTCGTTCGGCAACCGGGGGCAGTGCGACTACGCCGCCGCCAACTCGGTCTTCGACACGCTGTCGTTCGTCCTCCACCGGCGCGGCGCCCCGGCCAAGGCCGTGGCCGTGGCGTGGGGGCCGTGGAAGGGCGCGGGCATGGTCTCGACCACCCTGGAGACCGAGATGAAGAAGCGCGGCCTCTCGCTCATCCCGCTCTCCCTCGGCGCGGACTTCCTCGTCGGCGAGCTGACCGACGGCCACGACCCGCTGCTGATCGCCGTGGCGGGCCGCTCGGCCGAGATCGAGGGCTTCATCGACCAGGTCTTCGCCGCCGTCGCCGCCCCGCCGGGCGTGACCCCCGACTAACCGACCCCCACAGATCGGACACCACAGGAAAGACAACAGATTGGGACCCCATATGCCGGAACTGCCTCCCCGGTCCGACCGCGATATCGCGGTCGTCGGCCTGGCCGTTGGCGCGCCAGGCGGCTTTTCCGTGGGCTCGTTCTGGTCGAACCTGTCCGAGGGGGCGGACCTCATCACGGAGGTGCCGCCCGAGATCATCGAGCCGTTCTACTTCGGCGCCAAGGACAACTCCCAGGTCGACCGCTTCTACAACAACCGGGGCGGCTTCACCGACCGCATCGTGACGGACCCGCTGCGCTACGGCCTCCTGCCGATCGCCGCCGACGGCGCCGACCCCGACCAGCTCGTCTCGCTCATGCTGACCGACTTCGCCCTGGCCGACGCCGGCATGCTGGGCCAGGACCTGACCCGGTCGTGCGTCATCGTCGGGCGCGGCCAGTTCGCCGGCCTGCCCCAGCTCATCAGCTCGGAGATGGTCCGCACGGCCGAGTCGCTGACGCGCATCCTCAAGGCCGCGCTGCCGCTCCTGCCCGACGAGGCCATCGACAAGATCAAGAAGGACTACCAGTCCCGCTTCGGCCGCTACCAGGGCGACACCGTGACGGCCAACATGCCGAACCTCGTGGCCGCCGGCGTGGCCCACCGCTACGACATCCACGGCCCCGCCTACGTCGTCGACGCCGCCTGCGCCTCCGGCGTCGTGGCCCTCGAACATGGCATCCGGCTCATCCAGGTGGGCGAGTGCGACTCGGCCGTCATCGGCGCCATGCACACCGGCCAGAACTCCGTCTTCTGGTCGGCCTTCAACGTCATGGGCGCGATGAGCAAGCGCGGCGTCATCGCGCCATTCAGCCAGGACGCCGACGGCCTCCTCATCGGCCAGGGGGCCGGCTTCCTCGTCATCAAGTCGCTGGAACAGGCGGAGAAGGACGGCAACCGGATTTACGCGGTTATCAAGGCCACGGCCACGGGCTCCGACGGCGCCGGCACGAACGCGCTGGTCACGAACCCCGCGGGCCAGCGGCGGGTCTTGGAGGAGGCGTGGCGCAAGTGCGGCCTCGACCCCGAGCAGGTCGGCTACGTCGAGACCCACGGCACGGCCACCCAGATCGGCGACGCCAACGAGCTCCAGACGCTGACCGAGTTCTTCGGCGACGCGACCCACCCGCGCGCCTACCTGGGATCGGTCAAATCGAACATCGGCCACACGATGCCGGCGGCCGGCATGTTCGGCCTCATCAAGACGATCCTGGCGCTGTTCCACCGCCAGATCCCGCCGACGCTGCACTGCGAGAAGCCGCTGACGGCGATGGCCAAGTCACGCTTCGAGCCGGCCCAGGAACTGATCGACTGGGAGGAGGCGGGGCTGCCCCTCGTGGCCGGCGTCAACGCCTTCGGCTTCGGCGGCGCCAACGCCCACGCCGTCCTCACCGCCTACCAGGAGCCGGCCGCGCAGGCCCGCCGCTACCGCGTGGACCGGCGCCGCCAGTACTTCCCCGACGTCATCGCGCTCGCCGGGAAGACCAAGGAGGACCTCCTCTCCGTCATCGACATGAAGCACGCCACCTCCCACATCGGCTCGTTCCTCGGCCAGCCCGGCGACCCCTACCGGATCGTCGTCTTCAACCCGACCGCCGAGCGGCTCGCCCTGGCCTGCGACATCATCCGGGCGGACAAGCCCTGGCGGGGCCGCTCGGACATCTGGTTCACCAACCAGCCGCTGCTGCGCGACGGCGGCAAGACCGTGTTCATGTTCCCCGGCTACTCGCTGACGGGCGAGGCCGAGCGGGACTCGGTCGTCGACGAGTTGGACATCCCCTACACGGACTTCCCGACCGACGACCCGGTCATCCACGACGCGGCGGCCGAGTACTACACGTGCCTGCTCCTCCACGAGGCCCTGCTCAAGACGGGCATCACGCCGGACCTCTACACGGGCCACAGCGTCGGCGAGTGGTTCGCGGCCCGGGCCATCGGCGTCCTCGACGAGTCGTTCGACCGGCTCGTCCTCGATTTCGCCGAGGACCCGAACCTCCAGATCGACCCGGACGAGGTCCCGGACTTCAAGCTCGTGGCCATCGCCTCGGAGATCGACCCGGCCGTCCGCCAGCGGCTCCTGGCCGTCCCCGGCGTGACGCTGTCGAACGACAACTGCCCTAGCCAGATCGTGATTTCCGTCCTCGGGCCGGAGTCGCTCGACCTGGTCAAGGGGATCCTCGACGAGGCCAAGGCCTTCTACACGGTCCTCCCCTTCGCCTCGGCCCTCCACACGCCGTACATCGAGCAGGTCATGGACGTGCCGATCCTCGCCATGCGCCAGGTCGCCACCCACCCGTCGCCGTATCCCCTGTGGTCGGCCGTCACGCTGGACCAGCTCGACACGACGCAGGCGGCGGATTCGGCGGGTGCGGCCGAGGTGTTCGCCGCCGAGCTGTCCCAGCCCGTCCGCTACCGGGAGCTGATCGAGAAGCTGTACGCGGAGCAGGACGCCCGGGTCTTCATCCAGGTCGGGCCGGGGCCGCTGACCGGCTTCGTCGACGACACGCTGAAGGGCCGCGAGTTCGCGTCGATCGGCACGACCACGCCGGGCCGGGTCTCGCTCGACCAGCTCCGGCGCGTCCACGCCGTCCTCTACACGGAGGGCTCCCCGATGGCCGACATCGCGTTCGTCGGCATGCGGGCCGAGTTCCGCGAGGCCAAGTCCGTCTACTACATCCCCCAGGGCGCGCCCCTGCTCCAGGACCTCCAGTCGCTGGACGAGGCGGTCGAGCAGTACTACGGCCCGGCGGCCGCCGCGGGCGCCAGCGCGGCCGGGCTCGGGCTCGAGGACCTGGGCGACCTCTCCAACCCCCTCGTCGAGGCCCTCGACGACAACGTCCGCCAGGCGATCCAGTTGCAACACGACGTCGTCCGGCGATTTCGGGACCGCGGCCTGTTGGCGACCGCCACGGCCGGTCCAGCGGCGATCCGGGGCGGCGGCCGAACGGCCACCTTGGCCACCGCCCCGGCGCCCCCCGCAGCCGCGCAGGCCGTGGGGTCTGGCACCGTGGCTACACAGGCCGTGGGGTCTGGCACCGTGGCTACGGAGCTTGCGACAGCCACGGGGCCTGACACCGCGGCCGCCCCGGATACCGACACCACCACCCGCAAGAACCGCCTGACCACCTGGCGCACCGACGCCAAGCGCGCAGAAGGCATGGACTGGACCAGCTCGGAGCAACTGGGCTCGCGCGCGTCGGCCATCGCGGACTTCCGCGCGGGCGCCAAGAAGTCGACGGTCACGCCGGAACAGGCGGCGCAGGCGATGGCCGGGTTGCGGGCGGCCAAGCACCGCCGCGGCCAGCGGATAGAAGTCCCGCTCGTCATCGACATCCGCGACTACCCGCTGACGTACGACCACTCGATCGTCCGCCAGCCGCGCGGCTGGGAGGAGTTCCGGCCGAAGGAGGTCTACCCGATCGTGCCGCTGACCATGAGCCTGGAGCTCATGGTCGAACTCGCCCGGCAGCAGATCCCCGAGTCCTACCACCCGGTCAGGCTGGGCCCGATCACGGCGATGAACTTCATGAGCCTGAACGAGCCGTTCGAGGCGGCCGTCAAGTGCTTCTGGAAGTCGGACGTCCAGGTGTCGCTGACGATCGAGGGCTACCTCATGATGGACGTCACGTTCGCCGAGACCTACCCCGAGCCGCCCGCCGGCTACCGGGCCGAGCTGGAGGCCCAGCTCGGCGAGGACGCGGGGCCGCTGTTCAGCCCCAAGGAGACGTACGCCGACTTCGCGTTCCACCGCGAGGCCTACCACTCCTCGGTCGCCATGACCCGCAACGCCGTCCGCGGCATGGAGGGACAGGTCCGCAAGGCCGCCGGCAAGGGGTCGCTGCTCGACCAGATCGGCCAGGCCATCGGCCTGTTCCTCCACCTCCACGAGAAGGACAACCGGGTCTCCTTCCCGGTCCGGGTGGCGGAGATCAAGTTCTACGGCGACATGTTCGACCAGGACGGGACCTTCGACGCCTGCCTGTTCGTCAAGGGTCTGACCGACAACTTCATCACGGGCGAGGGGATTTACGAGCGCGACGGGCAGACGTGGCTGACGTACCGGGGCTGGGTCAACCAGCGGCTGAGCTTCGACGAGGCCATCTGGGACGTGGTCATGCGCCCGGAGCGGTCCGTCATGTCCGAGGAGGTCGCCCCCGGCGTCTTCTACGTCGTCAACCGCAACCCGAACCAGCAGGCGATCATCTTCGTGGCGCTGCGCTACCTGACGTGGGACGAGAACATGGTCCTGGAGGACATCGAGTCGTGGGACGGCAAGTGCGCCTTCACGTGGGGCCGGGTGGCGCTGAAAGACGCCGTCCGCCGGGCCCTCTGGCCGGCCGACGCGATGCCCTACCCCGTGGCGATCACCACCCGCTACGACGAGGCCGGCCGCGTCTACGTGACGGACCGGGAGGGCCTGCCCCTCCGGGAGGGCCTCGACGTCTCCCTCGCCCACAAGACCGACCGGGCGGCCGCCATCGTGGCGGACCGGCCTGTCGGCCTGGATCTCGAGCGGATCGAGGAGAGGAACCAGGGGTTCCTCGACCTCGCCTTCAACCCGGCGGAGCTGGAACTCCTGGCCGAGCAGGGCGATCAGGCCGAGTGGGCGACCCGTTTCTGGGTCGCCAAGGAGGCCTACGCCAAGATGACCGGCGAAGGGCTGCGCGGCAACCCGCGGCGCTTCTCGGTCGAAGCCGTCGACGGGGAGGTTCTCTCCGTCGCCGGCACGCGGGTCGTCACCCGCCGCCTCGAAGACGACCACATCGTGGGATGGACCATCTGATGGAACAAGAAAACTTCACCCAGAACACGGCGTCCCCGCCCGGCGCCGCCCGCTCGTACGAACTGGTCACGATCGCGCCGCCCGATCCGCGGGAGGAGGTCGTCGAGGTCCTGCGCAACTCGCTGGCGGCCGTCATCGGCCCGGAGGCGATGGCCCTCCTCCACGTCACGGCCGACACGCGCCTCTTCAAGGACCTGGGCCTCGACTCGATCGAGTTCGTCCAGGTCGCCGAGAAGGTCCAGTCCTACTACGGCGTCGACACGCAATTCGTCATGGACAAGGTCTCCCAGATCCCGCTGCGCAAGATGATGAAGCTGACCGTCGGGGACGTCGTCGACCTGATCGCGGACGGCCTGCGGGATGGCCTCCGCTGACCCGGGTGGACCCGACCTCTTCGTCAACGACCTGAACCCCGCGGCGGGGGCGGCGGTTGTCATGGTCCACGGCCTCCTCACCAACCACACCGTCTTCTACTGGTGCGGCGCCCTCGAACTGGCCGACCGCTACCGCGTCGTCCTGTTCGACCTGCCCGGCCACGGCCGCTCCGAGCCGGACCCGGCGGACGGCGCCTTCCGCCTCGACCGGCTGGCGGGGCGCGTCACGGGGCTGCTGGACCGGCTGGGCGTCGAGCGGGCGGCGCTGGTCGGCTACAGCTTCGGCGCCGCCGTGGCCCTGGCCACGGCGCTGGCGGCGCCGGACCGCATCACGCGGCTGGTCCTGGTCGAGCCCTTCCTGGTCGGCCCGGTCACGGGGCCCGCGGCCATCGCGGGCCTGCGGGCCTGGGCGGACGCGGCCCCGGGCCCCCGCGGGCCGGCGGGCCCCTGGCCCCGCGTCGACCTGGGGCTGGCCCAGGGCGAGCGCCTGCCGACCGGCCTGGCCCGGGCCCGGTCCCTGGCGGCCGACGGCCTTCTCACCGCCGCCCTGGAGGCCGACACGGGCCGGCTGAGCGCCGCAGCCCTGGCGGCCGTGACCGCCCCCACGGCCGTCCTGTCGGGCTGGTTCTCGCCCGTGCGCCAGGACGCGCGCGACGTCACCCGGTCCCTGGCCGGCGCGACCCGCGCGTCCACCTGGGGCGACCACAACCTCCCGGTCCGCCGCACGCGCTGGACCCGCCGCCACGTGGCCCGCGCGCTGGCCGCTCCGCTCCCCCTTCCGACTAGGCTCGACCCATGACGGCGATCAAGGTCGAGAATCTCTGGAAGTCCTACAAGGACGTCCAGGCCGTGCGCGGCATCGACTTCACGGTCCACGAGGGCGAGTTCTTCGCGTTCCTCGGCGTCAACGGGGCGGGCAAGTCGACGACGATCAATTGCCTGACGACCCTGCTCAAGCCCGACGCGGGCGACATCGCGGTCGCCGGCTACCGGCTGGGCGCGGAGGACCAGGCGATCCGGGACGCGATCGGCGTCGTCTTCCAGCGGCCGCTGCTGGACCTGCTGCTGACCGTGCGGGAGAACCTGGCACTGCGCGGCGAGTTCCACGGCCTGGTCGGCCCGGCGTTCGAGGCGCGGGTGGGCGAGCTGGTCGACCTGCTCGACCTGGGCGAGTTCATCGACCGCCGCTACGGCCAGTTGTCGGGCGGCCAGCAGCGGCGGGCGGACATCGCCCGGGCGCTGCTCCACAACCCCCACCTGCTGTTCCTGGACGAGCCGACGGCCGGGCTCGACCCGCACAGCCGGGAGCAGGTCTGGGACGCCATCGGCGACGTGCGCCAAACCCAGGGCATGACCGTGTTCCTCACGACCCACTACATGGAGGAGACGGAGCGGGCCGACGAGGTCTCCATCATCGACGCGGGCCAGATCGTGGCCGCGGGGACGCCGGCCGACCTGCGCGAGCGCTACAGCCGCTCCCAGTTGACGCTGACGCTGTCCCGCCGCCCCGGGCTCAAGGCCCGGCTGACCGAGCTGCGCCGCCTGCCCCCGCCGGGCTGGAACCCCGACCGGCCGCTCGTGCTGAACGTCTCAGATGCTGAGTCGGCCAAGGACCTGCTGGCCGAGCTGGACCCGTGGGTGGAAGACTTCGAGTTCCGGCACGGTTCGATGGACGACGTCTTCTTGACCGTGACGGAGCGCGGCGGCGTGATCGACCTGGGCGATCACGTGGCCGAGCCCCTCCCAGAGGTCTCCCCGGCCCCGATCGCCGGCCGGCCGGACCCAGGATCAACCGGCCGGCCGGCCCCGGCCCACCCCCGACACGCCTGGACCGACGACCCCGACCAAGGCCGAGGTGTCGCCCCAGGCCGAGGTGTCAGATACCGCGGCAGCGACGAAGGAGCGCAGCCAGCGGTGTCTGATACCGCGGCCGCCCCAGGACGAGGTGTCAGATACCGCGGCAGCGACGAAGGAGCGCAGCCAACGGTGTCTGATACCGCGGCCGACCTGCCTGTGCCCGCTGCCCTGGCGGACAGCGTGACCCCCAACTCCCAATCCCACGCCGACTGGCGCCACACGGCGGGCGCGCTGCCCCACCGCCGCCCCGTCACGCGCCCCACGTTGGGGGGCCGCCGATGAGACTCGTCGGGGTATTAGTGCGCCGCAACCTGCGGGCCTTCCTGAGAGACCGCCTGACCGTGTTCTTCACGTTCCTGGCGCCCGTCATCTTCATCTTCTTGTTCATCATCTTCTACCGGAACCTGGTCTCGACCCAGATCGAGGAGGACCTGCCCAACACGCCCGTCTCGGACATCCTCGGCCTGTGCGACTCGTGGCTGTTCGCCAGCGCCGTGCTCCTGGCCACGTTCACGTGCACGCTCGGGATGCTCAACGCGTTCGTCCTCGACCGCGAGACCGGCCGCTTCTCCGACTACCTCGTCAGCCCCGTGCGGCGCTGGCAATTGGCGCTCGGCTACATCCTGTCGACGTGGCTCGTGGCCACGGTCATCTCCACGCTGTTGATGCTGGCCGGGCCGCTCTGGGCCCTCCTGCTCGGCCAGGCAGTCATGGGGCCCGTGGCCATCCTCCGGGCGATCGGCGCGATCGCGCTGTCCGCGCTCGTCTTCGCCACGTTCAACACGCTCATCGCCACGTTCATCACGAGCTGGGCGGCGTTCGCCGGCTTCGCCATCGTCATGGGCACGTCGATCGGCTTCCTCGGCTTCTGCTACGTCCCACCGGTCTCCCTCAGCCCGCTCGTCAACACCGTCCTGGGCATCATGATCTTCGCCCAGGGCGCGGCGCTCATCCGGGGCCAGGTCATGGCCCCCGCGATCGACCGCATCGTCACCACGGTCTCCCCCGAGCACGCGGTCGAGGCGTCCACCGGCCTCAGCCGCTCCCTGGCCGTCAGCCTGGACATCGGCGGCCTCGACGCCGGCCCCCTCCACCTGGCGACCTACACCCTCCCCACCAGCCTGATCATCGTCGTCCTCCTGAGCTGGGCCGTCCTACTGACAGCCCTCAGCACCTGGCGCATGAAACACGTCATCCACTAAGAGACCAAGGTGCCAGACACCGCGGCCGGAGGAAGTCATCCGTCGGCCGGGGTCGCTCCGTGCGCTGTCCTCCGCCGCTCAAGATCCCGACTTCCGTCGGGATGACAACGGTCTTCGCCACACGCCCCTCGTCATCCCGTCCCCCTGTCATCCCGACGAAAGTCGGGATCCTTCCGTCGACCAACGCGTACCACAGCTCCAAGATCTAGGCCGGCGCCGGGCTGACAGAGTGCCGGATGACCACATGGCGGGAAACACGTCCGTCCTTCAGCGGGTGTGTTTCTGTCCTGAACTCGACCGGTATGCCACCGGCTGCGATCGGATCGGACGCTGACGGCGTGACCGGGTGTGGTCGTGACCGAACCCGGCACAGAATCACACCTGTTCGCCTCGCGCGTCACGTTGGCCGGCGGCCCCGCGCCAGACACCTAGCTTGGCCCCGGCTACCGTGCCCGGTGGGGGCCAGGGTGGCCCGCGCGGCGGATGCACCGCACCTGGGCCCGGGGCAGGACGGCGTCGCAGCGGTCGGCCCGGCGGCCCGCCAGAACCGCCGCCGAGTCGAAGGCCACGCCGCCCCGGGCCCTCGCCAACGCCGCGCGCAGGGCCGCGTCGGGGTCCGGCCCCGTCTCGGTCCAGCCCGCCTCCAGGGCCGCCTGCAACTCATCCAGCGACAAGAGCGCCCCCACCTCCAGGGGAACGACGCCCGCGGCCGCCGCCGTCCGCCGCAGACCCTCCGGAGCGGGCGGCGGCCGGTAATCCCACCCGTCCAGGCCGACCCGCTCGGCCACGACCTCCAACAGCCCCAACGCGTCCCAGAGTTGGGTCACCTCGTCGGACGTCAGCACGCCGGTCGCGACCAAGCCCGCCGCGATCGAGTACACCTCCGAATCCCGCCGCGGCCCCAAGCACAAGACCGTGATCGACGCCCCCACCACGTCGACCCGGAACACTACGCGCTGGGTTCCGCCCAGGATTTCCAGCGTGTTCAGGCCAACCAGGGCCCGGTGCCCCCGGGCCGACAAGGCATGTTTTCCGCCCGGGTTCTGGCACAGGCCCACGACAGCGGCCAGGACCGCCAGGCGGTCCCCCGGGGCCAAGAGCTCAAGCTGGTCGACGAAGACATCCGAGAGGACGATCTCCGCCTGGTCGCGCGGCAGCCGTCCGCCCGCCCGCATCAGGCGGCCGCCAGCGCCGCGCCGCGGCGCCGCACCTCGTCCGCGTCCAACCCCAGACGGCCGCAGGCCTCGTCCAAGTCCAGGAAGCGCAACCGGTCGGCAGCCGCCTGGCCCGCCGCCTCGACCAGCGACCACGCCGCCTCTCGGATGAGCCGCGCGTCCGCGTCGATCCGCTCGGCGGCGTCGACCACGACCACGGGCCGCCCGAGGCGGGTCAACACCACCCGCTGTTCTTCCGCCAGGTCGGCCACCGCCGAGATCCCCCGGCGGGCGGCCACTGAAATCGGCACGCGCAACGGTTCAGCCATGCCGCAACACTACACAGGGTTATACATTCTTGCAATCCGTGCGCTGAGGCCGAGGTGTCTGATGCCGCAGCCTTGGCGAGGAACGAGCCCGGGCGGCAGCGTCTGACACCTCGGCCGGAGGAAGTCATCCGTCGGCCGGGATCGTTCCGTGCGCTGTCCTCCGCCGCTCAAGATCCCGACTTCCGTCGGGATGACAACGGTTTTCGTCACTCACACACTCCCTCGCCAGCCCCCACCTTGTTACCCGCCCCCTTGCCATCCCGTCTCCTTGTCATCCCGTCCCCTTGTCATCCCGACGAAAGTCGGGATCCTTCCGTCGACCAACGCGTACCCCGGCTCCAAGATCCCGGTTGGCGCCGGGATGACCGCGGGGATGGGATGACCAGGGGGCCGGGGTTGGGCTTGGCCGGCCGCGGTATCAGACACCGCTGGCCGCGCTCGCTGGCGCTCGCTGCCGCGGCATCTGACACCTCGGCCTGAGGGGGCCTCACGCCCCGGCCTCGGGGGGTATCTTGAGGCGAACTTAACTTGGGCTCTCGTTCCGCGCCGGGGGTTTTCGCTAGGCTGGTTGGTGGCTTCCTCCGTCAACCGCCGTCCCTGCCGGAGCATCATGCGCACCATTGTTTACATCAACCCCCGCCCCTCGATCGACCGCCGCAACAACCCGTACTCGTCCGGGATCATCAACAAGATCATCGGCGGCAAGCGCGCGGCCATCGTGACCCTGTCCCCCATGATCATCGGGGCCCTGACGCCGCGTGACGAGTACAACTTCGTATTCCTGGACGAGACCATCGACCTGGTCGACCCGACGACTGTCCAGGCGGACCTCGTGGCTATCACGACGCTGACCGTATCCGCCGACCGCGCCTACCAGCTCTCGGCCGACTTCCGCGCCCGCGGCATCCCGGTCGTCCTCGGCGGCGTCCACGTCACGGCGTGCCCGGAAGAGGCCGCCCAACACGCCGACACGATCTTCACCGGCATGGGCGAATACACGTGGCCCGCCTTCTTGGAGGACTGGAAGAACGGCGTCCCGAAGCCGCGCTACGACGCCGCGGACTACCCGCTGGTCGACTTCTTCGTGACGCCGCGCACGGACATCATCGACACGAGCAACTACCTCGCCCTCCCCGTCATGGCGACGCGCGGCTGCCCGTACAACTGCGATTTCTGCTGCATCCCGCTGTCGTCGGGCCACAAGTACCTGACCAAGCCGGTCGAGGACGTGATGTCGGAGATCCGGGCGTGGGAGGCCTGCGTCAAGCCGGGCCGGATCGGCGCGGAGAAACCGGACTACCTGTTCGTCGACGACAACCTCTACATCAAGCACGACTACACGCGGCAGTTGATCGAGGCGATGAAGGAGCTCCACGTCACGTGGTACGGGCAGGGCTCGATCCACACGGCCGCCGACGACGAGGTCATCAAGCTCATCTCGGAGTCCGGCTGCCGGGCCTATTCGATGGGCTTCGAGTCGCTCAACGACGAGAACCTGGCGAAGATGCAGAAGGCGCGCAAGGCCGACGTGGCGGTCTACCAGAAGGCGCTCGACAACCTCCGCAAGCACGGCATCATGCCGTCCGGCTACTTCATCGTCGGCTTCGACGGCGACGACGCGACCGTGTTCGAAAAGACCGTTGACTTCGTCCGCGAGAACGGCGTCGTCCAGGCCGTTCTGTCCGTCCTCACGCCGTACCCGGGCACAGAGCTGCGCGAGCGCCTGGTCCGCGAGGGCCGCATCTGGGGCACGGGCTGGCAGCTCTACAACAACTGGAACACGGTCATCAACCCGCTGCACATGACGTCGGACGAGTTGGAGGCCGGCTTCCACTGGGCCGTCAAACAGAACAACTCCCCCAAAGCGATCAAGGCCGCCCTGCGCAAGTTCTTCGCCGAGGGCCCGTGGCCCGCCAAGCCGCGCCTGCGCTTCATCGAGCGGCTGGCGTTCATCTACTTCGCCCTCATGATGTTGCCGCACCCGAGCGTCTGGCCGTTCGCCCGTTTCTGCGTCTGGGTCGCGTTCCAGAGGAACGCCGTCGACTTCCGCGGCATCATCTCGACGCTGCTGACGATGGAGATCGGCTCGCGCATCAAGGACGACTACTACAACCCGGCCGAACGGCGCCGCCAACGCGGCCTGCCGCTGGGCGACGTGAATCAGCTCGACACGGTCCGCCCAGGCACGCCGCTGCCCGACCCGAAGGTCAAGGCAGCGGCCTAAGGGGTTCCGACGTCACGCGGCGTCGGAGTCTTCGGAGGAGCGGCGGTCACGCCGGCGCTTGAGCAGGAGTGTCACGCCGATCGCCAGGAAGAGCACACCCAGGATGATGGCGGTGCCATCACGGGTGAGGCCTCCGCCGTCAACGAGGGGATCGCCCACGGCGACAGCCGTCAGACCGAGGATGACGCCACCCGCCCCCATGGAGAGGAACATGGCGGTCAGCGCGGTGACTTGGCGTTGGCGCATCCGCGGCGACACGTAGGCGTCGCGCCAGATGAGTTCGACCGACCCCATCGCCGTCAGGAGCATGGCCATGATGAGGGCGCGGTACAACGGCGGCGCCCACTCGATCCCGGCCTCAAGGAGGAAGCCGTTGGCCAGGATGAGGATGAACGCGAGGATGAGGGCGCGCTGGTAGGCGCGGCCGGCGACGAGCAACTGGCGCTCGTCCAGGTTCTTGTCAATCTTGCCCCAGAGCGGGCGGGTTGGATCGGTGTTCATGAGTAGTCCTCCCAGAAGAGTTCGTCGAGGGTCTTGTCCACAGCGCGGCAGATTGCCACGCACAGCCGGATGGTCGGGTTGTAGTCCCCCTGTTCCACGGCGTTGATGGTTTGGCGCGATACGCCTACCCGGTCGGCCAGTTCCTGTTGCGACAGGTCCTTGGCGGCCCGGGCGGACTTGAGCCGGAGATTCTTGGGCATCGTTTTGCCTCCTTCACGACATAAGGTAAAGGATCAACGCCGTTCTGTCAAGTATTCCCGACATTCTGTCTGCTCAGTCATCCTGAGTGCAGCCCTCTGTCATCCTGAGCGCAGCGAAGGATCTCTCCGTCGCCGGGTCGAGATCCTGCGCTGCGCACCACGGCTCAAGATCCCGACTTCCGTCGGGATGACAAGCAGAGGGGAAGACAAGCGAAGGATCTCTCCGGCACCGGAGAGATCCTTCGCTGCGCTCAGGATGACAGAAAAGAGGGCGCTCAGTCCTTGTTGCGGCCGCGCTTGCTGTGGCGCTGGCGGTCGCCGCCGTCGGGGGCAGTGGGGTGGGCGATCGGCTCGGTGGAGCGGTGGTAGCCGAGGCCGCCGCAGTGGTCGCAGGGCGTCGTGAACGCCTCGGCCAGCCCCGTGCCGACCCGCTTGCGCGTCATCTGCACGAGCCCGAGCGACGTGACCTCCGAGACCTGGTGGCGCGTCCGGTCCCGCGACAGGCACTCGACCAGCCGCTTCAACAGCAGTTCGCGGTTGGCGGGCAGGACCATGTCGATGAAGTCGATCACGATGATGCCGCCGATGTCGCGCAACCGCAGTTGCCGGACGATCTCCTCCGCGGCCTCCAGGTTGTTCGACGTCACGGTCGCCTCCAGCGTCCCGCCCGCGCCCGTGAACTTGCCCGTGTTGACGTCGATGACCGTCATCGCCTCGGTCCGGTCGATGATCAAGGTGCCGCCGGAGGGCAGGTGGACCTTGCGGTCGAGCGCCTTGGCGATCTGCTCGTCGATCCGGTACTGGGCGAACAGGTCGCCCTTCGACTTGTCCCAGCGCTGGACGCGGCCGGCCAGCGTCGGCGCCACGTGCTGCACATACGCCTCGACCGTGTCGAACGCGTCGGTCAGGGAGCCGTCGCCGTCGACCACGAGTTCGGCGAAGTCCTCCGTGAACAGGTCGCGCACGATCCGCATCGTCAGGTCCGGCTCCGAGTACAGGAGCTGGGGCGCCTGGCCCTTGGCGGCCTTCTTCTCGATGACCTCCCACTGGGCCTTGAGTCGGTTGATGTCGTGGATCAGCTCGTCCGTCGACGCGCCCTCGGCCGCCGTCCGGATGATGACGGAGGCGTCGTTGCCGACGATGTCGTCGAGGATCGACTTGAGGCGGTTGCGTTCCTGGTCGGCCAGCTTGCGCGAGATGCCGGAGAGATGCCCGCCCGGCGCGTAGACGACGTAGCGGCCCGGGATCGAGATGTGGGACGTCAGCCTGGCGCCCTTGGCGCCGATCGGGTCCTTCGTGACCTGGACGAGGATGGCCTGGCCGGACGTGAAGACCTCCTCGACCTTGCGCTCCTTGCCCTCGGCGCCGAGCGACTCCCAGTCGACCTCGCCGGCGAACAGGACGGCGTTGCGGCCGCGGCCGATGTCGACGAACGCGGCCTCCATGCTGGGCAGGACGTTCTGGATGCGGCCCAGGTAGACGTTGCCGATGAGCGAGGTGGCCTCGGCGCGGTCGACGTAGTGCTCGACCAGGATGCCGTCTTCGAGGACGCCGATCTGGGAGTAGCCCTCGGACTGGCGGATGACCATCGTCCGCTTGACCGACTCGCGCCGGGCCAAGAACTCGGCCTCGGACAGGATCGGCGCGCGGCGGCGGGAAGCGGCCCTGCCCTCGCGGCGGCGCTGGCGCTTGGCCTCCAGCCGAGTCGAGCCCTCGATGCCGGTCACGGCGTCGTTGGCCGAGGTCTGGGAGCGCGGTTCGCGCACCCGGACGACGACCTCGACGCCGTCCTCGGCCGCATCGCCCGAGTCCTCGCCCCGGCGGCGGCGGCGCCGGCGCCGGCGGTGGGGGTCGGTGTCGTTGTCGGCGTCGGCGGCGGGCTTCTCGGCCACGTCGGCGGCGCCGGCATCCTGGGTTTCGGCCGCGTCGCCGCCCTCGCCGCGGCGGTGGCGGCGGCCACCCCGGCGGCGGCGCCGGCGGCGGCCCGCCTCGGAGTCGTCGTCGCCCTCGTCCTCGTGGTCCTCGGCTGGGCCGGCCTCGGCGGGCGCGCCCGCGATGGCGGCGGCCAGGTCGTCGAGGGCCTCGGCCGAGCGGTGGCGGCGGTTGCGGCCGGAGCGGCCGCGGGAAGTCTGGGACAGTTCCTGGAGGGCCTCGCCGATGGCGTCGGCCGCCCCGTCACGCGCGGGCGCGGCCTCGGCGGGCGCAGCGGCCTCGGCGGGGGCCGGGGTCTCGGCGGGGGCCGGGGTCTCGGCGGGCGCGGCGGCCGTCCGGCGGCGCGAGCGGCGGGCCGGGGCCTCGGCCGGTGCGGCGGCCGCGGGAGCGGCGGCGGCAGGCGCGGCAGGGGCCTCGGGCGCCTCGGGCGCGGCGGTGGGTTGGGCGGGTTGAGCGGCCTCGGCGGCGGCGCCGCCCCGGCGCGACCGGCGGCGGGCGCTCGGACTGGGCGCGGCTTCCGCGACAGGCGCGGCGTCGGCGGCGGGCGTGACGTCGGCGGACGTGGCGGAAGCCTGGGCCTCGGCGGGCGCGGCGTCGGCGTCGGCGGCCTTGCGCCGGGTCCGGCGCGCGGGCTTGGCCTCGGCCGCCGCGGCCTCCGGCTTGGCCTCGGCCGCCGCGGCCTCCGGCTTGGCCTCGGGCGCGGCCGGCGCCTCAGTGGCGGCGTCGGCGGCAGCCTTGCGGCGGCGGGTCGTCTTGGGCGCGGCCTCGGCGGCCGGCTCGGCGGCGGGGACCGACTCCGCCTCGGCGGCCTTGGCGGTCCGGCGGCGGCGCGGCGCGGGCGCGTCGGCGACGTCAGAAGCTAGAACTTGAGTTTCTTCATCGAGCATGTCTGCTCCTTCACCAGCCTCGGGCTGGAATCGAAGTGCGCACGGGCGAACCCGTCTACACAAAGCCTTCGGTGTCCCGGTTCGCCGTACATCAGCCGCCGCAGTCATCCCACTGAGGTCGCGGTCTGGCCGACTCCGCATCGGACCGGGGAAGCCCACCGGTAGCGGGCCTCACCTGCCGACAAGTATGGCACACGCCCCCCAATCCGAGGGCCACCCCCGCCCAGACCATCAACACAAAGTTGAGGACTCCACAGGTCTAGAACAGGTCCTCGTGCGTGCCCGTGCGGATCGCCATGATGTCGCCCGTCTTCGTTGCCACTCGGTAGATCAGGAGCCAGTCGTCTTCGATGTGGAACTCGCGGCAGCCGCCCCATCGACCTTGGAGGGCGTGGTCACGGTAGGACGAGGGGACGTCGTCGCCATCCCGGAGCAAGGTGAGGGCCGCGTCCAGCGCGGTCAAGTCGGCGCCGCGCCGAGCCACACGGCGGATGTCGGCCGCCATGCGCGGGCTCTGCGTCAGCTTAGGCATCGTCGTCTGCACCGGCGAGGGCGGCCGCGATCAGGTCGGCGGCCGTATCGTACGGCCCCATCACATTGCCGCCGGCGATGGCGTCCTCAATCGCGCGTTGCGTTTCCTTGTTGGGAACTCGCGTCACGGGGAACGGCAGTTCGCCGAGTCTGGTCGCGCGGGTGAGAAACATGCGCACGGCGGTCGGAGTGTCCAAGCCCAACGACTCGAACAGCGAATCGGCCTCCTGCTTGAGCGCGAGGCTGGTGCGCACCTGGATCAGAGCGTCTTTGGCCATGGTCTCCTCCTACGAACGTATGACGATCACATGCTAGCGCCTATCAAACCAGCGGATCCAGTACCTGGGTTCCGATCAGGCGGCCTTGCGCCAGGCGCTGGGTCAACGGGGCGTCCGGCGGGGTCACGCCGAACTGGGCCAGGGCCGTCACGAGGTCGTCGGGGCGGACCAGCGGCACGGTGTGGCGGAGCACGGCGTGGAGGCCCGGCGGGGCGGCCTCGAGCGTGACGACGGCGGCCCGGGCGTCGAAGGTGCGCGGGCCATTCTTGGTCTCCCGCGTCACGAGCGCCTCGTCCGCCGCCAGGAACCGGGCCACGGCGTCAGCCAGGTCGACCGCGCCGGCCGCCCCCAGCGTGACCTCCCACTCCGACGCCTCCAGGTCCGCCATCAGGCTCGGCCCGGCCGGGCCGACGGCGACGACGGCGAAACCGGGCGGGAACGCCGCACCCAGCGCGGCGGCCAGCTCGCCCGGCTCGACCGCTTCTGCCAGCCCGATCTCGACGTACTCGGATTCGGACTCGGCGCCCGTGGGGGCGGGGTTGGCCCAACTGATCCGGGGGTGCGGGTTGAAGCCCGAGGAGTAGGCCATCGGCACGTGCGCGCGCCGCAGGGCCCGCTCGAACGCCCGGGCGAAGTCCCGGTGGGAGGCGAACCGGCCGACGCCGCGCTTGGCGTAGCGGACCCAGAGCTTCTGGACCGGCGGCGGCTGCTGGACGGGGGGCTGCCTAGACATGGGCCACCCCCAGCTTCCGCCGGAGCGTGACGGGGACCAGCGGCCGGCCGCTCGGCCCGATCTCGATGTCGACGCCCAACCCGTCACAGACGCCGCAGTCGGCGCAGCCCGCCCAGCGGCAATCGGGCACCGTGACCTGGCCCCGCGCCTCCAGCCAGTCGTCCCACAGCCAGTCGCGGTCCACGCCGACATCGAGGTGGTCCCAGGGCAGGACCTCGGCCCAGTCGCGTTCCCGGACCGTGTACCAGTCGAGCCCGACGCCGAGCGGGCCCAGCTCGGCCGCGCAGGCCCGGACCCAGCGGTCGAAGTCGAAGAACTCGCTCCAGCCGTCGAAGCGGCCGCCGTCGCGCCAGACCGCCTCGATGACGCGGCCGACGCGCCGGTCGCCGCGGGCCAGGAGGCCCTCGATCAGGCCGGGCTTGCCGTCGTGGTAGCGCACGCCGATGGCCCGGCCGTAGCGCCGGTTCGACCGGACCAGGTCCTTCAGCGCCCGCTCCCGCCGGTCCACCACCTCGGCCGGGGCCTGCGCGGCCCACTGGAAGGGCGTGTGGGGCTTGGGCACGAAGCCGCCGATCGAGATCGTGCAGCCGACGTCACGCGACCCTGTGACCCGTCGGCCCGTCTCGATGACGCGGCACGCTAGGTCCGCGATGGCGAGCACGTCCTCGTCCTGCTCGGTCGGCAGCCCGCACATGAAGTACAGCTTGACCTGGCGCCAGCCCGCCGCGAAGGCCGTCTCGACCGTGGCCAGGAGGTCGGCCTCGTCGACGTTCTTGTTGATGACGCGGCGCATGCGCTCGGAGCCGCCCTCGGGCGCGAACGTCAGGCCGGAGCGGCGGCCGTTGCGGGCCAGCTCGTTGGCCAGGTCGACGTTGAACGCGTCGACGCGCGTCGAGGGGAGGGAGAGGGACACGTTCGTGCCGGCGTAGCGGTCGGCCAGGCCGTGGGCGATCTCCCGGATTTCCGTGTGGTCGGCGCTGGACAGCGACAGCAGGCCGACCTCCTCGAGGCCGGTGGCCTCCAGCCCGTCGTCGACCATCGCGCCGATCGCGGCCAGCGAGCGCTCCCGGACGGGCCGCGTGATCATCCCGGCCTGGCAGAAGCGGCAGCCGCGGGTACAGCCGCGGAAGATCTCGACGGAGTAGCGCTCGTGGACGGTCTCCGCCACGGGGACCAGGGGACGCCGCGGGTAGGGCCAGGCGTCGAGGTTGGTCAGGACGTACTTCTGGACGCGCGCGGGGGCCTCTGGCACGGTCGGGCAGACCGCGGCGATCGCGCCGTCGGCGGCGTACGTGACGTCGTAGAACTGCGGCACGTAGACCCGGCCCGTCTGGGCCAGCGTCGTGAGAATGCCGTCACGCCCACCCGGCTTCCCTGCGTCCAGCCAGTCGCCGACCAGGGCGGAGAGGTCGAGGACGGCCTGCTCGCCGTCGCCGAGGACGGCGGCGTCGATGAAGTCCGCGATCGGCTCGGGGTTGGTGGCGACGTGGCCGCCGACGATGACGAGGGGGTCGGCGTCGGTCCGGTCGGCCGAGTGGAGCGGGATGCCCGCCAGGTCGAGGAGCTCGAGCAGGTTCGTGTAGCCGAGCTCGGTCGACAACGACACGCCGAGCAGGTCGAACGCGCGGACGGGGTAGTGGCTCTCGAGCGAGAACTGCGGGAGATGGTGGTCGCGCAGGAGCGCGGCCAGGTCGGGCCAGACGGCGTACGTGCGCTCGGCCAGGATGCCGTCCCGCTCGTTCAGCAGCTCGTACAGGATCGCCAGGCCCTGGTTCGGCTGGCCGACCTCGTAGGCGTCGGGATACGCCAGGCACCAGTGGACCCGCGCGGTGTCCCAGTCCTGGACGACGGAATTGACCTCGCCGCCGACGTACTGGACGGGCTTCTTCACCCGCCCCAGCAGCGGCTCCAGGGCGGGAAAGATGGATTCAGGTCGCGCGCGGTTCATCGCCGGACGAGCTTACCCGGCGGACGTCCTGTCAACCCGCTCCTTGCCATCCCCTTCCTCTGTCATCCTGAGCGCAGCGAAGGATCTCTCGACCTACCCAGGCAAGAGATCCTTCGCTGCGCTCAGGATGACAGGCACACCCCTGCACGAAATCCCAGGGCGGAAGTCTGCCTGCGGGCAAAAGTCCGCGCACTCCCCCCTGCCCCGCCTGTGACCGGCCCTGACAGACTGGCCCCTATGAAGAAGCTGATCAACGACGCCACAGCTGTCGTCAATGACTCCCTTGTGGGCTTCGAACTCGCGCACTCCGACATCGTGCGAGTCGACCACGAACTCCAAGTCGTCTACCGCCTGGACGCGCCGCGCCAGGGCAAGGTGGGCGTCATCTCCGGCGGCGGCTCGGGCCACGAGCCCCTGCACGGCGGCTTCGTCGGCTACGGCATGCTCGACGCGGCCTGCGCCGGCGCCGTGTTCACGTCGCCCGTCCCGGACCAGATCCTGGCGGCCACGAAGGGGGTCGACGGCGGCGCCGGCGTCCTCCACATCGTGAAGAACTACACCGGCGACATCATGAACTTCGAAATGGCCGCCGAGATTGCCAACGCCGAGACGGGCGTGGCGGTCGAGACCGTCGTCGTCGACGACGACGTGGCCGTCCAGGACTCCCTGTACACGGCCGGGCGCCGCGGCGTCGGCCTGACGGTCCTCCTGGAGAAGATCGTGGGCGCCGCCGCCGAGTCCGGCGCGGATCTCGCGAGCCTCGTCGCGCTGGCCCACCGGGTCAACGGCGCCGGCCGCTCGATGGGCATGGCCCTGACGAGCTGCACCCCGCCGGAGAAGGGCTCCCCCATCTTCGAGCTGGGCGACGACGAGATGGAAGTCGGCATCGGCATCCACGGCGAGCCCGGCCGCGAACGCCGCCCGGTCGCCCCGGCCAAGGAGGTCGCGGCCATGCTGGTCGAGCCGATCCTGGCCGACCTCGACTTCCGCGGCGCGGACGTCATCGCGTTCGTCAACGGCATGGGCGGCTCCCCGCTCATCGAGCTGTACCTGATGTACGCGGAGGTCGCCAAGATCCTCGAGGCCAGCGGCGTCCGCGTCGCCCGGAGCCTGGTCGGCCCGTACATCACGAGCCTGGAGATGGCCGGCTGCTCGGTCACGCTGCTCAAGGCGGACGACGAGATGATCAAACTCTGGGACGCGCCCGTCCAGACTGCCGGGCTGCGCTGGGGGAGGTGACATGGCCCTCGACCTCGCCGCCGCCGCCCGCTGGACGGCCCGCTTCGCCGCCCTCATCGAGGAGAACAAGCAGTACCTGATCGACCTGGACGCCCAGATCGGCGACGCCGACCACGGCGCCAACCTCGACCGGGGCATGAAGAAGGTCATGGAACTCGACGTCACGGGGTTCGCCTCACCGGGCGACTACCTCAAGAAGGTCGGGATGACGCTGGTCTCCACGGTGGGCGGCGCCTCGGGCCCCCTGTACGGCACGTTCTTCCTCCGGCTGGGCGCGGCCTGGCCGGAGGAGGGGGACGCCGCCGGCCTCGGCGCGGCGCTCCGCGCCGGGCTGGAGGGGATCCAGGCCCGGGGCAAGGCGGTCGTGGGCGACAAGACGATGGTCGACGCGCTGGCGCCGGCCGTCGACGCCTACGACGCGGCGGCGGGGTCGGGAACCGGCCCCGCGCTGGCGGCGGCCGCCGCGGCGTGCGCCGCCGGGCGTGACGCCACCATCCCCCTGGTCGCCCGCAAGGGCCGCGCGTCCTACCTGGGCGAGCGCTCCGCGGGCCACCAGGACCCGGGGGCGACCTCGGTCACGCTCTTGCTGGACGCGGCCGCCGAAACGCTGGGCTAGGCGGGTCAACCTGAGGTCCACATGACTATCAGGACTCCCCTCCGGCGCGGTATCGTGCCGGGGCAAGCATCCTCTTGCGCGGCTCAAGACTAGGAGATACCGCTCGCATGATCGGCATCGTTGTTGTCTCGCACAGCCGGGCCCTGGCCAAGGCCGCGGTCGAGCTGGCCGGCGAGATGGTCCCCGCCGAGGGGCGCCCCGCCATCGCCATCGCGGCGGGCCTCGACGACGTCACGCTCGGCACGGACGCCCAGGCCATCGCCGACGCCATCGTCGGCGTCGACTCGCCGGACGGCGTCGCCGTCCTGACCGACCTCGGCTCCGCCATTCTCTCCTCGGAGATGGCCCTCGAACTCGTCGGCCCCGAGATCGCCGGGCGGGTCACGCTGGCGCCGGCCCCGATCGTGGAGGGCCTGGTCGCGGCGGTCGTGACGGCGTCGACCGGCGCGGATCTGGCGACGGTCGTGCGCGAGGCCAACGCGGGCCTCGCCGCCAAGATCGACCACCTGGGCGCCGACTCCGGCGCCGCGGCCGGCCCGGGCGCGGTCGCCAGCCCGACTACCGCCCTGCCCGCGCTCGAGACCGAGATCGAGATCACGAACGAGCACGGCCTCCACGCCCGCCCGGCCGCGAACCTCGTGGCGGGGCTGCGCGGCCTCGACGCCCAGATCCAGTTGACCAACAAGGCCAAGAATAAGGGGCCCGTGCCCGCTACCAGCCTGGCCGGCGTGACGACCCTCGGGCTGCGCCAGGGCGACACGCTGTCCGCCCGGATCACGGGGCCGGACGCGGCCGTGGCGCTGGCCAAGCTCCAGCAGCTCGCCGCCGACGGCTTCGGCGAACTCGACGCCACCGTGCCCATCGCCGAGGCGGACGGCGAGATCGCCGAGCAGGCCCAGACCGGTCGCCAGATCGCCGTCGGCCCGGCCCACCACTTCTCGACCGCCGTCGACACGTCCGCCTACCAGCCGGGCAGCCCGGCGACCGAGCGGACGCGGCTGACCCAGGCGATCGGCCAGGTCCTCGCCCGCCTCCACCACCAGGCCGAGCAGCCGGGCGAACACTCCGCCGTCTTCGCCGCCCAGGCCATCCTCCTGGAGGACCCGGAACTGACCGCGACGCTCAACTCCGGCGTGGCCGAGGGCCACTCCGCGGTCGAGATCGTCGAACAGGACTTCGCCGCGCTGGCCGCCGAGTTGGCCGCGCTGGACGACCCGTACCTGCGCGAGCGGGCCCAGGACATCCGCTCGCTGGCCCGCCAGATCACGGCCGAGCTGACCGGCATCTCCTTCGACCTGGCCAACCTCGAGGGCATCCTCATCATCGACGAGCTCGATCCCCTGACCGCGACGTCGCTCAACCCGGACCGCTGCCTCGGCGTCGTGACGTGTACGGGCGGGGCGACCGGCCACGGCGTCATGATCGCGGCCGCGCGCGGCATCCCCGTCGTGACGGGCCAGGCCGACGCCAAGGACCTGCCCAACAACACGGTCGTCGGGCTCGACCCGGTCCAGGGGCGGCTGTGGGTCAACCCGACGATGGCGGACCTGGCGGAACTCGACAAGCTGTCGCTGGAGCGGCGCAACGAGGCCACCCTGGCGTCCGAGCTGTGCCAGCAGCCGGCCGTGACCAGGACCGGCCGCCGGATCCTGGTCGAGGCCAATATCTCGTCCCTGACCGACGCCAAGACAGCCGCCGCCAACGGGGCCGACGGCTCGGGGCTCGTGCGGACCGAGGTCTTGTTCGCCGACTGGAACCACGCGCCGACGGCCGAGGAGCAGGCGGCGGTCTTCCTCAAGATCGCCCAGGGGCTCGACGGCAAGATGATCACGGTCCGGACGTGGGACCCCGGCGGTGACAAGCCGCTGACCTTCCTGCCCCAGGACCCCGAGGCCAACCCGATGCTGGGCGAACGCGGCATCCGCGCGATGCGGCGGCTGCCCGAGCTGTTCCAGGAGCAGTTGAAGGCCGTCGCCCTGGCCAGCCGCCGGACGCCCGTCCGGGTCATGTTCCCGATGATCTCCGACGTCGAGGAGGTCACGTGGGCGGCCGACCAGTTGAAGCAGGCGCTGGCGGGGGTCAAGGGCCACGTGGCGATGGGCATCATGATCGAGACGCCGGCCGCCGCGCTGCGGGCGGCGGACTTCGCGCCGCTGGTCGACTTCATCTCGATCGGGACGAACGACCTGATCCAGTACACGATGGCCGCCGACCGGGGCAATGGCGCCGTGGCGCACCTGGCCCAGGGGGCCAAGGCGGCGGTGTGGGACCTGATCGGCGTCGCGGCCGGCGCGTTCGCCGGGCGGCCCGTGGGCGTGTGCGGCGACCTGGCCAGCCAACCCGACCTGACCCCGCGGCTGATCGGCCTGGGAGTGACAGAGCTGAGCGTGCGCCCACCACTGGTGGGCTTGGTCAAACTGGCCGTCCGAACGAGGGCATAAGGCCCGCTTGTCAGCCTGCCCCGCTTGTCAGCCCGACCCCCTTGTCATCCCGACGAAAGTCGGGATCTTTGGCCCGGGTAGTCGACTGCCGGAGGAAAGATCCCGGCTTTCGCCGGGATGACAATTCTTCTTTGCATGAAGGCATGAAGGGCAGGTCTCGGGCCTAACCCACCGCGGCGTCGATGTCTGCCTGCAATTGCGCGGCCGTGGGTAAAGAAACTGGCCTTGTCAACGCAGGCGGTGGCGTTGGCGGCGGTGTTCTTCGATCCATCGGCAGTCCTGGTAGACGACGAGGAAGTGGTCGGCCGGGGCCTCGGGGTTGACGACGATGCCGGACGCAACGGACACACCGCTATCGGAAAAGGCAACAGCGGTGTGCACAACTGGACGTGTGGCCGTGGGCCGGGCTGCCAGACCTAGCGGATGGCCCGCGCCTCTGAGTCTTCCGCTGGCCGCCTCCCTTGGGGACGCAAGGTGGTGCCGGCTTGTTCCAGGAGCCCGCGGATTCGGGCGATGGAGTAGCCGGTCTCGTCCGCCAACTGCCGAATGCTCTTGCCCGAGGCGTACTCAACTTGAAGCGTGTGCCCCAGTTGGTTGGCGAGTTCGGGGTCGATCCTGACGTTGGGGTCGAGCTTGGGCACGCGGGCAATCCGGCCCCCGGTGTAGCCCGGGTGTTGTTGGCCGCGCGGTTCAATATCCGGAGCGGCCTCGTCTCCCCAGACCGTCCAGCCGGGTTGCGGGTAGCGGGCGAACATCTCCAGGTAGGGGCCGGGCGAACAACTCTCGATCAGCCCGTACTGCTCGTCAGGCTTACGCGAGTGTTCCCGCTTCCGGGTCTCGATCATGTTGACCTGACTGCGCGCCGGGGCGAGGGTCCGCAGCGAACCCCGGACACCGAACAGAATCAATTCGGTCACGTTCCTGAAGTAGAAGCCGACGCCACGCCCGTCCGGACCGCCATCCTTGCGACGCTTCGCCCACACGATGTTGGACACGTACCGGAAGCCCCAGGACTCCAGGACCGTCATCCCCTCGGGCAGGAGCGCGTTTGGCACCCACAGGTACAGGTGGGCGTTGTCGGCCACCACCGACGCCACGTCGATCGCGCAAATCTCATCCAACGACAGCGTGGAGTAGCGGTCCAGGCGGCGATGCTCGGGAGCGACCTTGCCCGTCCGGTTGGTGAAGCGCCAGGGCGGGTCGGCCAGGACGGTGCTGAAACCGCCGGGAATTCGTGGCAGGGGCGGAGGGTCGGTCACGATGCGGAGCGGCGCGGCCGCCGGAATGGTCATGCGATCACGCTACTAATAAAGATCTAGTTGGTCAAATTAGATCTTTCTGTCGTAGTCACGTTGGGTCTGCCAGTCCCGCCACGTCCGCTCGCAGATGGCCACCGCCAACACAGGGCAACCGCCCGCATCGCCACGTTGCAGCCGCGGGAGGAGCTTCTTGGTGTTCGTCGTCGTTGACGTACTGAGGACCTTCCGCGCCTCCGCGTCGCTCATCCCCGCCTCAACGCGCACGAAGTAGCCCAGCGCCCGCAGATCGTCGACGGTCCTCGTGACGAGGATCGCCCCATTGATGAGCCCAGCTTCGTACAGGGCCCGATATGCCGCCAAGTCACGGTCCAGGTTCCCGTCCTTGGCATTCCACTCCAGGTCCATGGCGATGCGGTCACGCACGTTGTCGACCTTGTAGCCCTCGTTGGTCACGCTAGACTCCTCGACCCTGGCTTCAGTCTCACCCGCCTCAGCGAACGGCATGAGCCGAAGCTGGAGCTTGATCACGGTGTCCACCCGACCCTCGCGCCAACCCCGGCTCCGGAAAGCGTAGTTGAGCCGCTTGGCCAGCCCCGACTCCTCCCCGCCAGGCAGGACCAGATCGTCGTCGATGAGCTCGAACTCGCGCAGAATCTCCATCACCTGCGCAAACGCAGCTTCATTCGTGGCCCGGAGGATCGACGCGGCGTTACGCGTCTCGAAGAACTCGTAGCGAACGAAGACGTCTGCGGGAACAGCGGTTTCGAACGAGGCGGTCAAGTCCATGTCACGACCCTACCCCCACCGTTGTCATCCCGGCGGAAGCCGATCTTTGACCCGGGTGGTCGAGCGCCGGAGGAAAGATCCCGGCGTTCGCCGGGATGACAAGGGACGGGGCGACCAGCCCGCGAGGAAGGATCCCGGCTTTGGCCGGGATGACAATGCTTCTTTACATGAAGGGCAGGCCTCAGCGACTCCACGGCCGGGATTCGTGCCCTGGCGGCCGCGGTATCAGGTGCCCCGGCCCGGGCTCGTTCCTCGCCAAGGCCGGGGCGCCTGACACCTCGGCCTCGGCTGACACCTCGGCCTCGGGGCTAGGCCACTGCGGCGTCGATGTCGGCTTGCAGTTGCGCGGCTGTGGACAAGGACAAGGTCTGGCCGTCGATCATGTAGGTCGGGGTGCCTGTGACGCAGGCGTAGCTGGCGGCGGCGTAGACGTAGTACACGAAGTCGTCGTACTCCTGGTCCGCGTAGCACTGCTGGAACACCGACAGGGCGTCCCCCGTGACGCCGAGCGCCGCCGGGATGTCCTCGGTCAGTTGCGCGTCCGTGTAGCCGACGCCCTCCGTGACCTGGTTTTCCATCAGGTAGTTCTGGTAGTCGAAGAAGAAACCGGCCTTGTCAGCGCAGGCGGCGGCGTTGGCGGCGCGGGTCGAGGACTGGTACGTGTCGCCGGACGCGTTGACCCGGTCGAGGAACGTCATCGTGCGGTACTCGACCCGGATCTTGTTGTCGGCCACGGCCTGCTTGATGACGTCGCCGAAGATCGCGTCCGCCTGGGCGCAGACCGGGCACTGGTAGTCCTGGTAGATGACGAGGATGTGGTCGGCCGGGGCCTCGGGGTTGACGACGATGCCGGACAGGGTGGCGTTGGCGTTCGGCGGCGTCACGGTCGGGAGGGCGACCGGCGGGTCGGACGGCACACACTGCGCCTCGGTCGCCGCCTCGGTCGGCGCCTCGGTGGCGGGCTCGCTGGCCGCCTCGGTCGCAGCCGCCTCCGTCGCAGCCGCGGACGTCGCCGCCGCGGCGGGGGCCGTCTCGTCCTGGCCGAGCTTGGGCAGGAGGATGGCGAGGGCCACGCCGATGACGGCCACGACGCCCACCGTGACGGCCACGATCGTGGACCGGCGGGCCTGGTCGGCTTGCGGGCTGGGCGGGATGGGCTGGGACACGGTGGACTCCTTGGACAACTGGCGTGCGACGGGGGAAGACTACTTCTTCTTGGACTTGGCCTGGGACTTGTGGTTCGGCTTGGCCGGAGCCGGCGCAGGGGCCGGCGTCACGCCGGCCTCGAGCGGCGCGGCCAGCCAGCGGTCCACGCTGGGCCGGGACTGGGGGAACAGCACGAGCCAGGCGGCCAGGGCGGCGAGGACGAGGTCGCGGATCATGTCGAGGAGGTAGCGCGGCTTGGCCTCGGCCTCGGACAGGGCCGCCTCGGCGGCGCCACCGCAACCGCAGTCCATCCAGATACCCCGGACCCAGAGGCTGGCGATGGCGGGGACGTAGACCAGCATGAGGAGGCCGCCGAGCAGGGCGGTCCAGCGCGTGAAGATGCCGCAGAGGATAAGCGCGCCGAGGAGCAGCTCGGCGATGGGGAGGGCGTAGCCGACGAACTTGACCAGGCCGTAGGTCGGGAGGATCTGGTACTTGCCCGTCAGGACGACGGAGCCGGCCAGGTCGCCGACCTTGGCCAGCCCGGCCCAGAGGAGGATGCCGCCGAGCCCGATCCGGGCCACCAGCCCGAGCCAGTTGGTCGGCGACTTCGGCCACGGCGTGTCCGCGGCCTCTCTCCGGCGCAGGACGAGGAGCACGGCGGCGACGACGCCCACGGCGAACGTGACCCACACCATGGCTTGGCCCTCAGACATGGGCCACAGTCTGCCACAGGCCGCCTAACGGCGGCCTGTGGCGACGGTGTGACGAGCGGCGTGGCACTGGCGTGGCGACGGCGTGACGACGGCTGACCGCCCTCAGGCCAGGGGCTTGTCCGGGGCCAGAAGGTGGCGGGCCGCGCCGGCCAGGATGACGGAGCCGCCGACCAGGATGCCGGCGGCCGGGCCGGCGTCGTCGGCCAGCGTGACGGCCCGCTCGATGGCGTC
>JAISTC010000087.1 GCA_031272805.1 Propionibacteriaceae bacterium | reverse complement strand
GCTGCAACATGACCTCAAGAACAAGGGCCTCCCACGGCGTCGGCGCCGGTTCCTCCCGCCACGGCAGTTCCCGGGCATGGGCGCGATACCAGGCATTGACCCGCACAGCGAGAGACATGGAGGCCAATCTAGCCGGGGCGGGTCAACTCGCACCCAGCGTCTGACATGTATTACGATGCGTGACATGTCGACAGTGCCTTGGTCAACCCGGTTGGAGGACGTGCTGATGGAACAACTGCGCCGTGAGGCCAAAGCCCAAGCGACGAGCGTGTCCGGGCTTGTCCAGTCCCTTGTCGAGGAAGGTCTGAGGATGCGGGCGTTGCCCGACATCGTGTTCCGCCCCGGACCGTCGGGCCGGCGTCCCGGCGTGGTCGGCGGGCCCGACGTCTGGGAAGTCATCGTGGCCCTGAAAGGCAGCGAGAAGCGCGGCGAGGCGGCCGTCGGGGAGGTCGCCGCAGAGTTGTCGCTGGAACCGCGGCAGGTGGCTGCGGCGTTGGACTACTACGGCCGGTGGCCGAGGGAGATCGACGAGTGGATAGCGGAGAACGACCGCTTGGCGGACGAGGCCCAGGCGGCGTGGGAGGCGAGGCAACTCGTCCTCGCATGACCGAACGCCTCCTCCTCGACGAGCACTTCTCTGCCGAGATCGCCGTCATCTTGGCGGGAGCGGGCTTCGACGTGCGCGCGGTGGCCGCCGAACCGGCTCTGAAGGGCCGCCGAGACCCTGACATCGTGGCCTACGCCGCAGCCGAGGGCTACCGGATCGTGACGGAGAATGTGCGCGACTTCTTGCCGTTGGTGGCCTCGGCCCGAGCCGCGGGGGAACCGACGCCTGCCCTCCTCTTGGTGGGTTCAAGGCACGCCCCGCGCGGCCGGGGCCGGACAGGCGCGATGGCGGCCGCCCTCAGGGCTTGGCTGGCGACGGCGGCCGGGGCCCCTGAAGAAGCGTGGTTGTCCTTCGACAGGCGAGGATAGAAACCGTTGGACGGCGTCGGCGACATCACTTCGGGACTCCGGCTATCGCTGGAACGACAGAGGGCCCTGGCCGCAACTCAGGCCGCGATGAACGCGTCGGCGCGGTGGAGGAACGCCGCCAGGTCCTGGCGCACGACCGAGCGCAATCCGCCGAACGTGCCGTCCTCGAACCCGGTCGTGATCTTGGCGCCTGCCAGCCAGCGCACGGCAGCGCCGTGGGCGGTGTAACCGGGTAGGTCACGCGTCACGGTGAGATCGACGTTGGTGTGCTCGCCGGTCTGCTGTTCGTATCAGGCGATGCGGTAGAGGAATGCGGCCATGTCCTGGCGCGCGATGACGCTGCCCGGCCGGTACTCGGCCGCGGACCCGACGGGGAATCCGTCGGACAGCCGCTGTCCGCCGGTGAGGTTCCCGGCCGCGTCGAACTTGGCGTCCACGATCGTGTTGGTGAGCCACGTCACGGCGGCCGTGTGACGGTTGTCGGTCGCCGCGAAGTCCACGGGCATGTCGTTGAACTCGCGGTAGAGCACGTGGCCCACGGGGATGGTCAAGACCGTGGCGTCGTCGTCGGTGCCCCACTGGCCGTCGGCGCCCTGCGCCCACGCCGAGTTCGTGATCGAGTAGGGGCCGTCGAGCACGGTCCGGACGGCAGCCGGGCTGGACAGGTCGATGTCCTGGTCCCGCAGGGCGAGTTTGGCCAGCCACACAGCTGCGTCGCCGCGGACGACTTCGGCCGTGGGACGGAAGACGTAGCCGGCCGTACCCTGGTTGGCGTCGTAGGTGGCGTCGGTGACGAGGCCGAAGCCGGCCGGCTCGTTGCCCTCGGCGAGGGTGTAGCCGTCGCCTTCGGCCACGAGGTGGCCGCCGGTGCGGTCCGTGCGGTAGCAGGAGACCGACCAGCCGATCGAGAAGCCCTCGTCGGCGAGCCAGTTGACGTCGTCCGCGTGGGGTGTCGTCGCGAGGATGTCGAGGAACCGCCCGTGCGGCCCGTCCACCGGCCCGTCCGCCACACCGCAGTAGGCGGGCGCGACCGGTCCGGGCGTGGTGACCTCGGGGAGGTCGGGCGCGAACGAGCCGTCCGGCGCCGCCCAGACGGCCTTGAACGTGAGGTCACGATCGGCCCGAACCTTGAAATCGGCGCCTGCCTTGAACGACGTGTACGGCTCCAGCTGGACCGAGCAAACGGGGTTCGGGGAGGACATTCCGCCTACCGTTATGCCGAACGAGTCTGGCCCCCAGTAATAAGTGTCGTACGTCTGGGACACCCCATTGACAGTCAGGGTGACCGAGTAGCCGACATAGTCGGGGTCGTCGATGACTGTCTCGACATGCAACCGCGGCTCGCCTACGCATCCGGTGATGCTGTACGTAGGACGGGTGGCGATCAGCTCCCAGTGGTCGAAGGCGTAGCCCTGGCGGGAGAAGCTGGGCGTGGGCAGGGCGACCGTGCTGCCGAAAGCGACGGTCTTGTCCGGAGTCACGCCCGAGCCGCCGTTCGCGGCAAACGCCATCGTGTGCTGGTGGGGAGTCCATACCGCAAACAGGGTCATGTCGGAGGTGGGCGTGAAAGTGTTGCCCCACTTGTATGTGGCCGGCCCGGCGGCGGTGGTCGCCCATCCGGTGAACGTATAGCCTGCCCCGCAGAAAGTCTTGTAGCCGGGTACCGGCATGGCGGTGCCCTGCGCGACCGTCTGTTGGTAGTCAGACCAGTTGTATTCCGCGTCCGCGCAGTTCGACTTGAGCGTCAGCGTCACCTGTCCGGCTGCGACAGCCGACGGGGCCGCCACGGTCACGCCCGCCAGCGCGGCGACCGCCGCCACTAGGCAGGCGAGGGGACGGAACCGGGACAAGTGACGTTTCACGATCACGACCTCCGATGGATGCTGATGCTGAGCGAGGGCGGGCGGCGCCGGAGGGGATCGGGCAAGTGCAGCGGACAACGCCACCACCGTCAGGTGACGGTACCTCCGCCCCCCCGCAGCCAGTCAAGGCGATCACCCGTCTAGGCGGCCCATTGTGAGCAATCACACAGCCCGCAGAGAGGGCGGCTTCGTTGGCCCAGCACCATGGTCAGAGCACGAGGTTTGCTGTGGAGTTCGTCGCATCGTCTTGAGTCACGGGATCGCCGTGTTACGCTCCAGCGGTCATGAACAACATCATTTCCAAAGCGGCCGCGGGGGTTTGCGCCCTCGCCCTGGCTGCGTCGCTGACGGCCTGCGCGCCGTCGGTCGAATCCACCGCGCCCGGCGCGGAGCCGCTGGGGGGGGGCGTTGAGGCCTCGCCACTAGCCGACCCCGAACCCGCCCCCAACCGCCGAGCCCGGCGACGAGTACACCCGCGAGCGTGACCGGTTGTTGGCCGAAAGCGGGTTCGAAGCCGTCCAGGCCTGGACCGATCGTGACGGCTACACGTGGTCTATCGAGATGGCCTATGCGATGGAGACCAGCGTGGACACCCTCAACGCCAAGCCGGGCCAGGCCGATGTCAAGGCCCGCACAGTCGGCGTCGCCCGCCTGACCAACACGACGCCTGGGCGCGCGGCGCCCGGGAAGGACTTGAGTAGCTATACTCATCCTGATTTGGTCATCGCTGTACCACTGGCCTGGTACGACCCCGCTTCGCTAGAGGCGCTCGGTTATCAGCCCACGGCCGCGGATTCAGATTGCACGCTGGAACACGAGAACCACCTGTGCAGGGCTGGAATCAAGAGGGCCATGGAGGCGGTGCCGCCCCTTCAGCCGGATGCGAGTGCCATCATTCCGATCAAGCAGGAGGTCGCAACTTTTCACATCGACGAAACCGTCGCTGCGCCTGTCTCCGACATTCTGAGCCACCCCAAGGCATGGACATGGGAGTCCGACCGTACTGAGTTCCACTACAACGTGTTCATTGACGGCCAGGTTAAGAGCTTCCCCAAGGTGATGACCCAGTGTGAGGCGCTCGGTTTCGGGAACAGCTACTCCGGGGACTATGAACTCGTTGATGAGTACGGGAACGAGAGGAAGTGGTACGCATGCCTGTGATTGACTCAGCTTGGGCCGGCGTGGCCGTGGCTGTCGTCGCGCTCGTCATCAGCATTGTCTCGATCCTGGTCGCAGTGCGGTCGAACCAGCACAGCAAGGACTCCGAGCACCTGCATCTCCTGAGTGACTGCGCCCACGATTGCCTCGACGCGGTAACCAAGTACGTCCAAACGGGCGAGACCCTCTGGGGTGTCTTACAGCCTTATTGGAAGACGCCGGAGGAGCGGGCGAATCGTTCGGAAATCGACGACGAGATAGCTGTTCACACCCAGGTGGAACAACTCCGGGGAGGGCTGGCCGCGACGAGAGCGAACCTTGAGTGCTTCGTAGCTGTGGCGGACACAGATGGCGCCAGGGACATCGCCGCGTCAGCCAGGGCGGCCGCCGGTGGGATCATGGCCTCGGCTATGGTGGCGTACATGTCCCTCGTGGCCGACGCGAGGATCAAGGGCGAGAAGGAGTGGCGTCAGAGCGTCGCCTACTGGGCCGAGACCTACGACGCCGACGATCTGCCCGCCATTGCCGACCGCGCTCTCCGGGCCTGGTCGGGCGAAGGCACGCCGGGTGAATGGCCCTCGGCGCTCTTCACCCTGCTGCGGGGCCAACTGTTCAACCACGTGACACGCCTGAGCCAGGTGTTGGGTGAGCACCAGCGCCGCCTGGGCGGCCTGGTCCGGGCCCGCAGTCCACGCGAGCCGCAACTGGCCGCCGCATAGGACCAAACCGCGAACCTGTCGGCAGCCCGGCCTCACCGTCATCCCGTCCGGCGAGACCAGGCTGTCGGCGTCTGCGCCAGGAAATGGCAGGGTCGGCAGCCCTGCGCGGCAGAGGGCAGAGAATGGCCGAGGCACGGTAGGTTCCCTCTCAGCCTCTGGCCGTACCAGCGAGAGAGGCCGGGTTGTCATCCAAGGTTGACGCGTTCGTTGCTGTCAACTATGGTTGACGGTGTGATCAAGGACAGCGCCCACCGGCACCTGGTCGCAGACGAAGACATCACCCACGCCCGGGAGCACTGGCTGGTCGCCCACACGCTGACTGATGTCCAGCGGCACCCGTTCACGATGTACGTCGGCCCGGACCGCGCGGGGAACCTGATCGAAGTGGGCGAGAACTGGGAAGGCGACATCATCCACGCCCAACCAGCCAGGCCCCAGTACCTACCGAGGACGAAGAGACAACAAGGACGGCGGCAACCATGGACGCGATGACCGACTGGCTCGAAAACAGCAACAACGGAGCGGGCCCGGCCCCGGAGGCCACCGTCTACCGGGAAGACTACGACGCCCTAGTGCAGGCCGTGCGCCGGCGTGACGACGCCCAACGCCAGGTGGACCTGGCCGTAGCCCACGCCCGCGAGGACGGCACGTCGTGGACCCTCATCGGCAACGCGTTGGGCGTGTCGCGCCAAGCGGCCTACAAGCACTACGGCCGTCGACCGGCGCACTCAAGCTGACTCCTGAGCGGTCAGGCTGACTCGTCGATGTCGGTTTGCGCCAGTTCGTTGATGTCGCGGACGTAGTCGGTTACTCCGGGGTCCGTCAGGTCGGGATCCCGCTCCACGGTCATTTCCGCGAAGGCGCGCGCCTGGTCGATCAGGTCTGCGTGGTCCAGGACGCGGAGCAGCCGCAGGCTGGAGTGGCCGCCCGACTGCGAGGTTCCGAGGACGTCGCCCTCGCGCCGTTGCGCCAGGTCCGCCTCGGCCAGCTCGAAGCCGTCCCGCGTCCGCGCCACGGCCTCCAGCCGGTCGCGCGTCGGCGAGCCCGGCTCGGCGGCCGTCACCAGCAGGCAGACGCCAGGGTGTTCGCCGCGGCCGATGCGGCCGCGCAACTGGTGGAGCTGGGAGATGCCGAAGCGCTCGGCGTCGCAGATGACCATCATCGTCGCGTTCGGCACGTCGACGCCGACCTCGATCAGGCTCGTCGCCACGAGGACGTCCAGCTCGCCCGCCGCGAACTGCGTCATCAGCGCGTCCTTCTCGCCCGACGGCAGCCGGCCGTGGAGCAGCCCGAGCCGGAGCCCTTGCAACGGCCCCTCGCGCAGGAACTTGGCGAGGTCCGTGACCGACGCCAGGTGGACCGGGAGGTAGCGGGCGGCCACCTCGATGTCGCCCATCGGCGTCGACTTCTTGACCGTCTTGTTCTTGGGCTCCGCCACGGGCTCGATCCGCGGCGCCACGATGTACGCTTGGCGGCCCTGGCCGACCTCCTCGCGCACGCGCTCCCACGCCCGCTCGACCCACGCCGGCCGCTCGACCGCGTCGACCACGGTGGTGGAGACATCCGCCCGTCCGCCCGGCAGCTCCGTCAAGGTCACGAGGTCCAGATCGCCGAACACGGTCATCGCGACCGAGCGGGGGATGGGGGTCGCCGTCATGACCAACACGTGCGGATGCGAGTCCGCCCGGCCGACCAGCGCGTTGCGCTGCTCGACGCCGAACTTGTGTTGCTCGTCCACGACGACCAGGCCCAGGTCGGCGAACTCGACCAGGTCCGTCAGCAGCGCGTGGGTCCCGATGACGATCCCGGCCGTCCCGCTGGCGATCCGGTCGAGGGCGGCCGCGCGGGCCGACCCCGTCACCGCCCCGGTCAGCAGGACAACTTCCGTCGCCTCGGGCGCCCCCAGCAGCGGCCCCGCGCCGAGCGGGCCGAGCAACTCCGTGACCGTCCGGTAGTGCTGTTGCGCCAGGACCTCCGTCGGCGCCAGCAGGACGGCCTGGCCGCCCGAGTCCACGACCCGCAGCATCGCCCGCAGCGCCACGATCGTCTTGCCTGAACCGACCTCGCCCTGGAGGAGCCGCTGCATCGGCCGCGTCCGGTCCAGGTCCGCGGCCAACTCCTCGCCGATCGCCACCTGCTGGTCCGTCAACCGGAACGGCAGCGTCCGGTCGAACGCCGCCAACAGCCCGTCGGGCCGGCCGGGCCGGGGGATCGCAGTGTGCCGCGAGGCGTCCGCCCGCCGGTACGCCATCGCCACCTGCGCCGCGAACGCCTCGTCGAACAGCAACCGCCGGAGCCCGGCCGCCGGCTCGTCGAGCGACTGCGGGACATGGACCGCCCGGTACGCCGCCTCCAGCCCCGGCAGCCGCGCCTCCTCCCGGATCCACGCCGGCAGCGGGTCGTCGATCCCCTGGAGCGCGTCGAGCGCGAGGCCGACCGAGTCCGCGATCGTCCACGTCGGCAGCTTGGCCGTCTGCGGGTACAGGCCGATGAACGAGCTGGTCCGGACCCGCTGGGCCATCGCCTGGTTCTTCGCCGTCCCGACGAAGCCAGTCTCCGTGATCATGACGAACGCCGGATGGGCCAGTTGCGGCCGGCCCTGGAACCAGCCGAGCTTGCCCGCGAAGATGCCCCGGTTGGAGGCCGACAGGAGGGACTGCCAGTAGCGGATCAGATGCGGCACGCCGAAGAACGTCACGTCGAGGAAGCCCGAGCCGTCGGTCAGCCGGACCTCGACCCGCTGGCGCGGCGCCGAGCCGCGCAGCGCGACCGACGCCACTTCCGCCACGAGCGCGATGTAGTCGTCCGAGCCCGCGTGGTCCCGGATCAGCGTCCGGATGTCCGTCAGGTCGGTCCCGGACATGAGATGGCGCGGCACATGCCGCAGCAGGTCGCCGACCGTCGCGATCCCGAGGGCGCCGAACGGCTTCGCCGTCTTCGCCCCGACCACGCGGTCCAGCGGCGACATCAACAGCCGGAACGCGGCGGTCCGCCACGGGCTGAGCGAGTTGGCGCGCCCGCGCGGCCCGGGCTCCTTCTTGGCCTCGGGCTCCACAGCGGGTCCAGTCTTGCGCTCAACCATGCCCCCCAGCTTAGGACGGCCCCCCGACAGTCCCGCCGCCGTCAACAGTCACGCGCTGGCCGTCGCTCAGTAGCGGAACTTTTCGATCGGGTCGGGGCCGAACGTGAACTTGCGCGCTGAGATTTGGTCGGCGTCGATGCGGACGAAGATGGTCTTGACCGTCGGCACCCACGGTTTGAGGCGCAGCGCCTCGGCCCGGGCCAGTTCGGCCGGGTCCGTGATGGGGGCGGCGTCGCCGTGGAGGATGACGGAGTAGCCGTGGTCGACGTCCCACGTGTCGACCTCGAAGGCGACGCGGTGGTTGCGGAGGAGGGCGCTGAGCTTCGTGCCCTCGGCCGTGCGGATGACGATGGATTCGCCGTCGACGGCGAAGTTGACGGGGAAGATCTCGGCGTCCTGGTCGACCACGACGACGAGCCGGCCGATCTGCTGGCCGGCCAGGAGATCCCAGGCCCGGGCGACGGAGAGGACAGTGACCGGAGACGCACTTTCTGCCATGCGCCGATCCTACTTTAGGGTGGGCCCCATGACACGGATCGTGGCGGGCCGCTGGGCCTCGCGCCGCCTGGCCACCCCGGCCGGCGCCGCCACGCGCCCGACGTCCGACCGCGTCCGCGAGGCGGTCTTCGCCCACATCGCCGCCACCCTCGGCACCGCCGCCGACCCGCCCGACAGCCAACTCGCGGGCCTGACCTTCCTCGACCTGTTCGCCGGCTCCGGCGCCGTCGGCTTGGAAGCCGCGTCACGCGGTGCGGCCAGCGTCACCTGGGTCGAGCGTGACGCCGCCACGGCCCGGCTGGCCGAGCGCAACCGGCGCGACCTCGGGGCGCCCGGACTGGTCGTCCGCGCCGACGCCGCCACGTTCGCCGCCCGCCCCGCCACCGGCTTCGACCTCGTCTGGCTCGACCCGCCCTACGACCTCCCGGCCGCCGCCGTCGACGCGCTGATCGCCCAGCTCGCCGCAGGCTGGCTGGCCGACCAGGCCCTCCTGCTGGTCGAGCGGTCGGCCCGCTCGCCCGCCCCGACCCTCAACCCCGATTTCTCGCCCGCCTGGGCCCGTGACTACGGTGAGACCCGTATCCACCTCGCCACTTGGAGGCCAGCGGCGTGAAGGCAGTCTTCCCCGGGTCGTTCGACCCCTTCACCTTGGGCCACCGCAACCTTGTCGAGCGCACGGCCCGGCTGTTCAGCGACGTCGTCGTCGCCGTCGGCGTCAACTCGGCCAAGGACTACCTGTTCAGCTTCGAGGAGAGGGTCACGCTCGCCCGGGCCTCCGTGGCCGACCTCGCCAACGTCGTGGTCGAGCCGATGGATGGCCTGCTGGTGGACTTCTGCCGCGACCACGCGGTGGGTACCATCGTCAAGGGGGCGCGGACCGGCGGCGACTTCGAGGCCGAGTTGGCCCAAGCCCAGATGAATGCCTCGTACAGCGGGATCGAGACGGTCATCGTCCCCGCCGCGGCGGCGTGGGGCTTCATGTCCTCCACCCTCGTCCGCCAGTGTTTCCGCGGCGGCGGCGACGTCCGCGGCTACGTCCCGCAGGCCGTGGCCGACTATTGGAATAAGGAGCGCTGATGGCGACCCAGACCCAGACCGAACAACGCCTGCAGGACCTCCGGCGCCAGATCGTCGGCGCCCGGGCGGTGCCGATGTCGGCGTCCTGCATGGTCAACCGCGAGGAGACCCTCGGCCTGATCGACCGGATCCTGAGCGGCCTCTCCGCCGACCTCGCCGCCTACGCGGGCTCCCACGCCACGGGCGACCAGGCACGCGCCGCCGAGATCATCAACCAGGCCCGCCAGGAGGCCAACCGGATCATCTCCCAGACCGAGATCGCGCGCGCGGCCGAGGTCCAGGCGGCCCAGATCATGGCCCGCGCCCGGGCCGAATCCGAGGAGCTCCTGGTCGAGGCCGACCGCTACGTCGAGACGCGCCTGGCCGCGTTCGAGGCGGAGCTCCAGGTCACGATGTCGCGGGTCGCCCAGATGCGCGAGCGGCTGCTCGACCGGTCCCAGCTCGGCGACGTCCCGTCCGGGGGCTCGGACGCGGCCTGGCCGACGAGTTGGGAGAGCTGAGCCGGGCCCGGCGCCCGCTTCCCCACCCCACACGGGAGGGGAGGAGGCGGGGGTTGGGAGTTGGGGCTAGACTCCGAACCGGCCCGTCGCGGTGCGGGCCCAGACGCCAAGGGACTCACATGATCGATCTCCAAGCGGGCGGCGCGTTCCGCCTCCTCGTCTACAAGTTCTCGCGCCAACCGGGCTCGACCAAGCACATCGACCGGGACGCCCTGGCTCCCGAGGACTGGGGTCAGGAGCTCATCAAGCTGCCCCGCGGCGGCCTCATCGTCCTCGACCTGACGCTCGAGGCGGTCGGCGAGGGCATCCTCGTGACCGGCACGGCCGACTGCACCCTCGAGGGCCAGTGCGCCCGCTGCCTGACCCCGTTCGAGCGGCCGACCGAAGTGACGTTCCAGGAGTTGTTCGTCTACGAGGGCCACGCGGCCGACGACGAGGACGTCTCCCGGGTCGTGGCCGAAATCATCGACCTGGAGCCCGTCGTGCGGGACGCGATCGTGCTCGATTTGCCCCTGGCCCCCCTCTGCGAGGAAAATTGCGCGGGACTGTGCGCCGAGTGCGGCGCCAATCTGAACGAGGAGCCCGACCACTCCCACGGGGAGAAGGCGGATGCCCGCTGGGCCGGCTTGTCGGATTGGGTACCATCGCAGTCCGGAGAGTAGGCCGGGGGCACCCGGCCAGACGAAGGAGAAGACAGTGGCTGTTCCGAAGCGGAGAATGTCGCGGGCCAATACGCATGCCCGGCGCTCGCAGTGGAAGGCCGCCGCGCCCACGCTGGTGACGTGCGCCAACGCGGCGTGCCGCGCCCAGCACCTGCCCCACACGGCCTGCCCGGCCTGCGGCCAGTACGGCGCCCGGGGCAACCTGCGCCAGGTTCTCGAAGCCTGAGCGGCGCGGCAGTGAGCCGCCTCGAGGAAGAACTCGCGGAGCTGGGGGTCGTCATTGAGCCCCAGCTCTTCGACCTTGCCCTGACCCACCGCAGTTGGGCCTACGAGAACGGCGGCGGCCCGACCAACGAGCGCCTCGAGTTCCTCGGCGACTCGGTCTTGGGCGTCATCGTGACCGAGCGGATCTACCGCGAGTTCGCCGACCGGCCGGAAGGCCAGTTGGCGCGGCTGCGCGCGGCCGTCGTGTCCGGTCACGCGCTGGCCGAGCTGGCCCGGTCCCTCGACATCGGCCCGTCGATCAAGCTGGGCAAGGGCGAGGTGGCGACCCGGGGTGACAACAAGGATTCCATCCTGGCCGATACGGTCGAGGCGGTCATCGGGGCGGTCCACCTGACCGGCGGCTTCGAGTCGTCGGCCCGCGTCGTGACGGCGTGGCTCGGCCCGCGCATCGACGAAGCGGCCGAGCTCGGCGCCGGGCTGGACTGGAAGTCCAGCCTCCAGGAACTGACCGCCAGCCTCGGCCTCGGCGTCCCCCAGTACGCCGACACGTCGTCCGGCCCCGACCACGACCGGCGCTATTCCGCCACGGTCACGGTCGGCGACGTCGGCTACGGCCCCGGCGAGGCGTCGAACAAGCGCCACGCGGAACAGCAGGCCGCCCAGCAGGCGTATGAGGCGCTCGCCGCCCAGGCCGAGGCGGAGGCCGACGCCGAGGCCGCGGACAGCGTGACCGCGGCGACCGCCGAGCCGGCGGACCGCGTGACCGCCCAGGACTGACCCCCAGCGAAAGGCCTCAATGGGCAACCCCTCGTGGTTCCAGCGCCACCGTGCGAGCCTGGGCCAGTTCACCCGCTTCGGCCTCGTCGGCGGCTCGGGAGTCCTCGTCAACCTCTTCGTCTACTACCTCGGCGCCAAGACGGCGCCCCACTGGTGGCCGTCCGCCCGCTCGCCCAAGACCGGCATCTTCTGGGACCTGCCCTTCACTCAGTTCAACATCCGCTGGTACATGGTCTTCTCGCTGGTCGCCTTCGTCGTCGCCAACGTCTCCAACTACGAGCTCAACCGGCTGTGGACCTTCCGCGCCGTCGTCCACTCTGCGGGCCGGCCCGGCTGGTGGAGCGCGTTCCGCCGCTTCTTCGCCGTCGGCCTGCTGAGCCAGGGCATCGGCATGGTCATCGAGATGGCCCTCCTCCACGCCCACTCGCCCATCCAGCTACCGCCCAGCGTCTTCGACGAGTCGACCGGGCTGCGCAACCCGGCCTACTGGGCCCACTTGATCATGATCTGCGTGACGATCCCGGTATCGTTCGTCCTGAACAAGTTCTGGTCGTTCCGGGGCCGGAAGCCGGTCGGCACCTCAGTCCTGGATGAAACCGAGGGAGCCCGGTAGGCGCATGTATCTCAAGCGGCTGACCCTGCGCGGTTTCAAGTCGTTCGCGTCGGCTACGACGATGGTCTTCGAGCCGGGCATCACGGCGATCGTCGGCCCCAACGGCTCCGGCAAGTCCAATGTCGTCGACGCGCTCGCCTGGGTCATGGGCGAGCAGGGCCCGAAGCACCTGCGGGGCGGCTCCATGGAGGACGTCATCTTCGCCGGCACGCGCGGCCGCCCGGCCCTCGGCCGGGCCGAGGTCGTCCTCACGATCGACAACTCCGACCAGGCCCTGCCCATCGAGTATTCCGAGGTCACGATCGCGCGGACCAAGTTCCGCAACGGCGCCTCCGAGTACGCCATCAACGGGACCCCCTGCCGCCTCCTCGACGTCCGGGAGCTGCTGTCGGACTCGGGCATGGGCCGGGAGATGCACGTCATCGTCGGCCAGGGCCAACTCGACGCCATCCTCCAGGCCACGCCGGAGACGCGCCGCGGCTTCATCGAGGAGGCCGCCGGCGTGCTGAAACACCGGGAGCGCAAGGAGAAGGCCGTCCGCAAACTGGAGGCCACGCAGACGAACCTCAACCGCCTGGCCGACCTCGTCGGCGAGATCCGACGCCAGTTGAAGCCGCTCGGCCGCCAGGCGGAGGTGGCGCGGCGCGCCGGGGTCATCCAGGCCGACCTGCGCGACGCCAAGGCCCGCCTGCTGGCCGACGACCTGTTCCAGGCGACGGCGGCCCTCGAGACGGAACTGGCGGACGAGGCGAACGTGGCGGCGCAGAAGGCCGAAACGGAGCGCCGCCTGGCGGACGCCCGGGCCGCCGAGGAACAGGCCGAGCAGGCGGCGGCGGGCGCGGCCACCGCGCTGGCCCGGGCCCAGGAGACCTGGTACGTCCTGTCCGGCCTGGCCGAGCAGGTCCGCTCGACCATCAGCCTGGCGTCGGAGCGCGTGCGCCGCGCCGAGTTGGAGCCCGCGCCGGACCCCGGCGCCGGGCGTGACCCGGAGACATTGGAGGCCCAGGCGGCCGAGACCCTCCAGGCGGAGCTGGCGCTCCACGCCGAGATCGAGACCGGGACAGCGGCGCTGGCGGCGGCCTCGGCGGCGCGGGCGGAGGCCGAGGCGGGCCACGCGCGGGCCGAGTCGGAGTACGCCGCCCAGCTCCGGGCGGAGGCGGATCGGCGCGAGGGCCTGGCCCGGCTGGCGGGCCAGGCCGGGTCGCTCCGGAGCCGGGTCGAGGCGGCGGAGGAGCAGGCGGAGCGGCTGGGCCAGGCGGCGGCGGCCGCGGCGGGCCGCGAGGCGGCGGCCCAACAGGACGTGGACGGGCTCGGCGGCGACGCCGGCCTGGAGGGCGTCGAGGCGGCGGTGACGGCGGCGTCGGCGGCGCTGGCCGAGGTCACGGTGGCCGCCGAGGCGGCGGTCCAGGCCGTGGCGGCGGCCGAGGTCAAGCTGCGCGAGGCGGGGGAGCGCCGGGCCGGGCTGGCCGCCCGGATCGAGGCGCTCCAACTCTCGGCCGAGCGGGCGGACGCGGCGGCGCTGCTGGCCGAGTCGGGCGATCCCGACCTGCCCGGACCGGCGTCCGGGCGGCTCAAGGTGACGCGGGGCTACGAGGCGGCCGTCACGGCCGCGCTGGGCCAAGCCGTCGAGGCCGTCGCCGCGCGTGACCTGGCGGCGTCCCTGCGCGCGCTGGACCGGCTCAAGGCCGAGGACCTCGGCCGGGCCGGGCTGCTCGTGGCCGGGGCTCCGGCGCCGGACCGGGCGGGCTGGCCGGCCCTGCCGACCGGGCCCGTGGCCGGTTCTCCGGTCGTCTGGGCGGCGGACTGCGTCGAGGCTGCGCCCGAGTGGCGGGCGGCGGTCGACCACCTGCTCCGCGCCGTCGTCGTCGTGGACGACCTGGCGGCGGCCGGCGCGGCCGTGGCGGCGGACCCGGAGCTGGTGGCCGTGACGCGGGCGGGCGACCTGGTCAGCGCGTGGTTCGCGGCGGGCGGCTCGGCGGCCAAGCCGTCGCCGCTCCAGGTCCAGGCGGCGATCGACTCGGCCCAGGCCGAGCTGGAGGACGCGACCCAGCAGGCGGCCGACCAGGCGGAGGCGCTGGAGGCGGCCAAGGCGGACCGCGACGCCGCGGCGGCCCGGGTGGCGGCGGCGCGGCAGGAACTCGACGCGGCCAAGCAGGCCCAGGGGCAGGCCCGCCAGGCCGAGGGCCTGGCCCGGCAGGCGCTGGCGTCGGCCCAGGCCGAGGCCCGGCGCTTGACGCAGCAGCTCGACCAGGTGGCCGCCGCCCGGGAGCGCGACGCCGCCGGGCTGGCGGAGCTCGTGACCCGGCTGGAACGGGCGGAGGCCGACGAGGGGGAGGCCCCGGCCGACCCGGCCGAGCGCGACCGGCTGGCCGAGGCGGCCAAGGCGGCGCGGGCGGCCGAGATGGACGCGCGGCTGAAACTCCGGACGGTCGAGGAGCGGGCCAGGTCGCTGACGGGCCGGGCCGAGGCGCTGCGCCAGGCGGCGGCCCACGAGCGGGCCGAGCGGGCGAAGGCGGCGGCGGCGCGGGCGCGGCTCGTGGCCGAGGCCAAGACGGGCGCGGTCGTCCTGGAGGCGGCCCGCTGGCTGGCGGCGCGGGTCGAGGCCTCCCTGGGATTGGCCGGGGCGCAGCGCGACGCGGCCGAGGCGGGCCGGGCAGACGCCGCCGGGGCGGCCCAAGCGGCCCGGGCCCAGGCGCGGAAGCTGGCGGAACACCTGGAGGCGCTGGTCGACTCGGCGCACCGCGACGAGCTGGCGCGGGCCCAGCAGAGGATGCGGCTCGACGCGCTGGCCGAGCGGGCGTTGACCGAGGTCGGGATCGAGGCGGAAGCCCTACTGGCGGACTACGGGCCGGGCGTGCCGATCCCGCTGGCCGTGACCGGCTCGGACGGGGAGGACGAGGCCGAGTCGGACGCGCCGCTGACGTATCCGTTCGACCGCCAAGAGCAACTCGACCGGCTGCGCCGCGCCGAGCGTGACCTCCAGGTCCTGGGCAAGATCAACCCCCTGGCCCTGGAGGAATTCGACGCGCTGCAGGAGCGCCACAACTACCTCTCCGAGCAACTCGACGACCTCAAGAAGACCCGCCAGGACTTGCTGGAGATCATCGCGGACGTCGACGCCCGCGTGGAACAGGTCTTTGCCCAGGCCTACGCGGACGTGGAACGGGCGTTTGCCGACGTGTTCGCCCGGCTGTTCCCCGGCGGCGAAGGCCGGTTGTTCCTGACCGAGCCGGGGCAGTGGCTGACGACGGGCGTCGACGTCGAGGCGCGGCCGGCGGGCAAGACCGTCAAGCGGCTCTCGCTGCTGTCCGGCGGCGAGCGCTCGCTCGTGGCGATCTGCTTCCTCCTGGCGCTGTTCAAGGCCCGGCCCTCGCCCTTCTACATCCTGGACGAGGTCGAGGCCGCGCTGGACGATACGAACCTGGGACGCCTCCTCGACGTCTACGAGGAGCTGCGGAACCAATCCCAGTTGCTGGTCATCACGCACCAGAAGCGGACGATGGAGATCGCCGACACGCTGTACGGCGTGTCCATGCGCGACGACGGCATCTCCAAGGTGGTGAGCCAGCGCCTGCGCGAGGAGTGAGGGCACAGCCGCGGCGCCTGACACCTCGGCCTCAGCCAACCTGAGAATCTCCTGATGAACTCGCGGCAACTTCTTGGCGAACGCTTATGCACTTTCCCTGGATTATGCGCGGGGGCCAAGGGAGACTTGACGGCAACAGGGGCGAACCCGACAGAAAGGAACCGGTCATGCTTCCCAAGCTCATCTCCATGATCGTCACGGCCTGCTGCAAACTCGCCGACTTCTTCACCGAAGACGACCAGCGCGACCAGGTGCCCGATCTGGCAGTCCTCGCCGGCTAGCGCCGCGGGTTGAATCGTTGGCTTGCAGCCCGCGGCCCGGCGTTCCCCCGGCCGCAGGCTCCACCCTCAGGGGTAGCCCGCGCGGTCCAGCTAACATGACCGCGTGGATCAAATCTTCTGGATTATCGCCGGGCTGATTGTCGCCGCCATCGTGGTGGCCAGCCTGGTCATCATCGTCAGCGGCCGGCGCCAGCGCCGACTCGGGACCAGCGGCCAGAATGCGGAGGTGGGCGGAACCTCCGGCGGTCCCGGGGGCGCGGCCCCGGCCGCTGTGTTGCCCGGGCCCGCCGAGGGCGCGGGGCCGGCCGGCCCGGCGGACCGCGTGACGGCCGCACCGGAGGCCGAGGCGCCGGCGCCGGCCTGGGAGACCCCGGAAGCGCCGTTGTCGCGCCTCACCCGCCTGCGCCGCCGGCTGGCGTCGAGCGACAACGCGTTGGCGCGGGGCCTGGCCAACCTCCTGTCGTCCGACCACATCTCCGAGGACACGTGGGACGAGTTCGAGACGACGCTGCTGACCTCGGACCTGGGCGTCGGGCCGACGACGGAGCTGGTGGAGAAGCTGCGGCGCCGGCTGTCGCTGGACGCCGTGTCGGACCCGGCGCAGGCCAAGGCCGTCCTGCGCGAGGAGCTCGTCAACCTCGTGGACCCCGCCCTCGACCGGAGCCTCCACCTGGACCACGCGCCGGGCGACCCCGCCGTGGTCCTCGTGGTCGGCGTCAACGGGACCGGCAAGACAACGACGATCGGCAAGCTGGCGCGCCTGCTCGTGGCGGACGGCCAGTCCGTCGTGCTCGGCGCGGCCGATACGTTCCGGGCGGCGGCCGCCGACCAGCTGACGACGTGGGGGACCCGGATCGGCGTGGCGACCGTACGCGGGGCCGAGGGGGCGGACCCGGCGAGCGTGGCGTTCGACGCGGTCAAGCAGGGCAAGGACGCCGGGACCGATGTCGTCCTCGTCGACACGGCCGGGCGGCTCCACAACAAGGTCGGCCTGATGGACGAGCTCGGCAAGGTCAAGCGGGTCATCGAGAAGGTCGCGCCGGTCGGCGAGACGCTCCTCGTCCTCGACGCCACGACGGGCCAGAACGGGCTAGTCCAAGCGCGCGTATTCGCGGAGGTCGTAGCGGTCACGGGCATCGTGCTGACGAAGCTCGACGGCTCGGCCAAGGGCGGCATCGTCGTGGCGGTCCAGCGCGAGCTGGGCGTGCCGGTCAAGTTCATCGGCCTGGGCGAGGGCGCCGACGACTTGGCGCCGTTCGACGCGGGCCAGTTCGTCGACGGGCTGCTGGGGGAGTGATGGCGGCATGACCGGGGCGGTCGCCATCCGGCCGTGCGCGCGGGCCGACCTTGAGGCCACGCGCGCGATCTACAACCAGGCGGTGCGGGAGACGAC
>JAISTC010000069.1 GCA_031272805.1 Propionibacteriaceae bacterium | reverse complement strand
TCGCCGTTGTCCGGCTGGGAGACCAGGAGCTCGTCCGTGTTGACGCCCAGGTGTTGCGCGTACTCGGGGTCGAGGGCGTGTTCGGCGTCGATGAAGGCGCAGATGCCGCCCGCCTTCTGGGCGTTGGCGATCGCATGGAGCGCCACGGTCGTCTTGCCGGAGGATTCGGGGCCGTAGATTTCCACGATGCGCCCGCGCGGCAGGCCGCCGATGCCGAGGGCGATGTCGAGGGCGATCGAGCCCGTCGGGATCGCCTCGATCCGTTCCAGGGGCCGTTCGCCCAAGCGCATCACGGAGCCCTTGCCGTGTTGCTTCTCGATCTGGGCCAGGGCCGCCTCGAGGGCCTTGGAGCGGTCTGCCGTTGCCATGGTGTGTCCTTCCTTCGTCGGAGCCGTCGCTATACCCAAGACCATAGGGAGTTCGGCCGACAATGTGACACCCGATCTCCCGCTTGTGGACAACTTCGGCTCGTTTGGGGCCCTTGTGGATAACCCCGCGTGAGCACGGGACGACTCTATCCGAACGCCTGTTCGATTCGTGGATTCGGCCCGGCGTGTCGCAGCCCGAGTGCCGTCACGCGGTCCGCCGCCCGGCCCTACCGTTCCGCCGGGCCGAGCTCCAGTTGGGCCCACACGGCCCGCCAGATCCGCTTGCAGGGCAGGCCCGCGGCCAGGGCTTCGAGGACCGTCCGGCCACCCAGGTCGGCCAGGACAACCTGTTCCGCCCAGGCGGGAGCGTAGCCCGCCCCGAGGGCAGCGTTCAGCCGCGCCCACAGTTCTTGTTCCCGCATCAGGCGGCCCGGCGCAGGACCGGCCACTCCTCCGCGGCGTCCTCCTCGTCGCGCCGGAGCCGCTCGGCCACGTCCGCCATGACGCGGGACAGCGGCACGTCGAGCGCGGCCGCGAACGCGGCCAGCAGTTCCGAGGACGCCTCCTTGACGCCCCGCTCGATCTCCGACAGGTAGCCGGGCGAGATGAGGGCGGAGCGGGACACTTCCCGGAGCGACAGCCCCTGGGCCAAGCGGAAGGCGCGGAGGGATTCTCCGAGCAGCTCGCGCATGAGAGTGGAGCGTGGGTCGCCGGGAACAGGCATGGGCCCAGCTTACCCGCGCGGGGGCGAATCGGGCGTGAGGCGGGCGGTGTAGCGGTCGTGGAGCCGCTTGGCCTCGCGCAGGTAGTCGAGGCCGGTCACGACCGTGATGAGCAGGGTCGCGGCCATCAGGACGCCCTTGATCCACTGCAGCCAGAGCGGCGCGTCGGGGGTGAAGTACAGGTGGAGGGGCAGGAGCCACAGCGCCAGGACCCAGGACTGAAGCATCGTCTTGGCCTTGCCGCCGCGGTTGGCCGCCATGACCCCCCACTTGACGATGGCGAAGCGGAGGGCAGTGATGCCCCACTCGCGGACGAGGATGACGATCGTGATCCACCAGGGCAGCTCGCCGATGATGGACAGGCCGACGAACGCCATGCCCGTGATCGCCTTGTCGGCGATCGGGTCCCACAGCTTGCCGAAGTTCGTCACGAGGTTGTACTTGCGGGCGATCTTGCCGTCGACGAAGTCGGTCACGAGGGCGACGACGAACGTCGCCGTGGCGATCCAGCGCCAGCCGACGTCGAACGGGTGGTCCAGGAGCATCCAGCCGAAGACCGGGACGAGGAGGAGGCGGATGAGGGTCAAGACGTTGGGGACGTTCAGGAGGGGTACGGGCTTGGTCGCCGGGTCCGGCATGAGGCCCTCCTTTCGGTCCGGGAAGCCCTGGTGTAATGGGTCAGGGTCCAGCTTGTCACATCTGGGGCCATTCGGCGGCGGCAGAGAGGTCGACACCGTCCGTGTCGCGGACCAGAGCGCGGACGAGGACGCCGGGCGCCGGGTCACGCGGGCCGCCGGCGCCGCCGGCCGGCCCGCTCCCCCACGCCACGAACGTCTCGCCGTCCGCCTCCGGGCCCTGCTGGGCCGTCCGGCCGGCCCACAGCGTGACGCCCGGCGCCGCCGCATCCGGGGGTTCCGGCCGCTCCAGCAGGACGTCGACCAGCCCGCCGACCCAACGCCGGGCGCGCTCGGCCATGAGGACCTCGGCCGTGTCCGAGACGGCCGCCACGCGGGCCGCGATCTCGGCGTCGTCCAGGTGGCCGTCGAGGGTCGCGCCCTCGGTCCCGGCCTCGTCGGAGTAGCCGAAGACGCCGATGGCGTCCAGTTCGGCGGCCGCCAGGAAGTCCTCCAACTCGGCCACGTCAACCGCCGTCTCACCGGGGAAGCCGACGATGACGTTGGACCGGACGCCGGCGTCGGGGCAGGCCGCCCGGACCTGGTCGAGGAGGCCCAGGAAGCTCGCGGCGTCGCCGAAGCGGCGCATCCGGCGCAGCAGCCGGCCCGAGGCGTGTTGGAACGGCAGGTCGAAGTAGGGCACGACCTTGTCGGTCGCGGCGATGGCGTCGATCAGCTCGGGCCGCAGCTCGGCGGGCTGGAGGTAGGACAACCGGATCCACTCGATCCCGTCGACCGCCGACAAGTCCCGCAGGAGGCGCGGCAGGGCGAGGGGTTCGGCCAGGTCCTTGCCGTAGGAGGTCGTGTTCTCGGAGACGAGGAAGAGCTCCTTGACGCCCTGGCCGGCCAGCCAGCGGGCCTCGGCCACGAGCTCGTCCCGGGGCCGGGACAGGAACGCCCCGCGGAACGAGGGGATGGCGCAGAACGCGCAGCGCCGGTCGCAACCGGACGCGATCTTGAGCGGCGCCATGGGCGAGTCGCTGAGGCGTTTCCGGGCAGGCCGGTAAGGGGCGCTCAGGGTGACAGGGGCGTCCTGCCGTTCTGCCGGCGCCAGCGGCAGCAGCGCCCGCCGGTCACGCGGTGGGTGCGCGGCCACGTGGCCGCCGGCCAGCACGGTCCGGACGGTCTCGGCGATGTCGGCGTAGCCGTCGAACCCGACGATCGCGTCGGCCTCGGGCAACGCCTCGGCCAACTCCGCGCCATAGCGCTCGGCCAGGCACCCGGCCGCCACGACCGCGCGCACGTGACCGTCCCCCTTGAGATCCGCGGCGGCCAGGATCTGGTCGATCGAGTCGCGCTTGGCGGCGTCGATGAAGCCGCAGGTGTTGACGACAACGACCTCGGCGTCGCCGGGCTCCCCCACCAGGTCGAAGCCGGCGGCGGCGAACCGCCCGGCCAACTCCTCGGAGTCGACGTCGTTGCGGGCACAGCCGAGCCCGACGAGGTGCAGCGCGATCCCACTCACGCGGAGGAGCCTACCCGCCCCGCTCCAGCCGAGGGGAACACGCTTTCCCGCCCGCCCGACCTCTCCGCGGCGCTCGGCCGCGGCACCCTTGGCAAGCGCATTCCGGTGTGCTAGTTTGAGGTTACCCCGTCGTCTGGCCTCCCGAGACCGAACCTCTGGGGCAAACGCTTTCCGAAGGGCCCCGCCGGAGGACAAGCAAGCTCCCACCACCGGGCACGAAGCGGTGCCCACCAACGATCGGAGTTCCGACCATGATCCGTTCCCACTCCAAGCTCGCTACCGCCCTCATGGGCGGACTGGCGGCGGGCTTGCTGCTCACCGCCTGCGGCGGCTCCGCAGAACCTTCCTCGACCACCGCGGCGTCCAGCGCCGCCTCGACTGCGGCGGAGGTGGCCACGTCGGCGGCCGCCGAGCCGATCACCCTGCGGTTCATCTGGTGGGGCAACGACACGCGCAACGCCCTCACCCAGCAGGTCATCGACCTGTACAAGACAACGCACCCGAACATCACGATCGAGACCGAGACGGCCGACTTCGCGACGTACTGGCAGAAGCTGTCGACCCAGGTGGCCGGCGGCGACGCGCCCGACATCATCCAGATGGACGAGAAGTACCTGGCCGAGTACGCCAGCCAGGGCGCGCTCCTCGACCTCGAGTCGATCGGCCTCGACACGTCCGACTGGGCCGAGGGCACGGTCGACGCGGGCCGCTTCGACGGCACCCTGTACGCCGCCACGTTCGGCGTCAACGCGCCGGTCTTCCTGGCCAACACGTCGGTGTTCGAGAAGGCCGGGGTCGAGATTCCGGACGACACGACCTGGACGTGGGAGTCGTTCGCCGAGATGGCCAAGCAAATCCAGGCGGCCGGCGGCGGCGAGTACTACGGCGTCGAGAACCTGATCGGCGTCGACGGCGCGTCCAAGATCTGGCTCCGCCAGCAGGGCGCCCAGCAGTTCACGTCCGACGGCATCGGCTTCACGGCCGCGGACATCCAGCCGTGGTTCGAGTACTGGAAGCAGCTCATGGACGAGGGCGGCACGGCGCCGGCCACGGCCACGATCGAGAACCAGACGACGGCCGTCGACCAGGCCTTCCTGGGGACCAACCGCGTCGCCATCGGCTTCCAGTGGTCGAACCAGGTCAACGCCGTCCAGAACGCGTCCGGCCAGGACATCCTCATCCTGCGCCCGCCGACCCAGACCGGCAACGCGGCCGACGGCCACCTCTGGTACAAGTCCTCGATGTACCTCTCGGCCGGGGCCAAGACCAAGTACCCGGAGGCGGTCAAGGAGTTCATCGAGTTCCTCATCAACGACCCCGACTGCGGCGCCATCCTCGGCACCGAGCGCGGCGTCCCGACCAACCTGAAGGTCCGCGAGGCGGTCGCCCCGCAGCTCGACGCGGCCAACACGAAGGTCATCGAGTTCATGGACTCGATCGCCGACGAACTCGGCACGGGCGGTTCCGTCCCGCTGCCGGGCGGCGGCCAGTCCGAGACCATCCAGCGGCGGGCGACCGACGCCGTGCTCCTGGGCGACCTCGACCCGGCCACGGCGGCCGAGCAGTTCGTGACGGAGCTGAAGGCGGAGATGGGCCTGAGCTAGTCCGCGGCGTCACGGTGGGGCGGGCGCGGCGCCCGCCCCACCGTGGCCTGGGCGGGGGGAACTGAATGAGCGCGCTGAACGAGCTGGCCAATCTCCGGCAGGTGTCGGACAAGGGCAAGAAGCAGAACAAGACGGCCTTCATCTTCCTGGCGCCCTGGCTGGCCGGGCTGGTCCTGATCACGGCCGCCCCCCTCGTGGCGTCCCTCGTCCTGTCCTTCACGGACTACCCGCTGCTGAAGGCGCCAACCTTCAACGGCCTCGACAACTACATCAAGATCTTCTCGGACAAGCGCTTCCGGAAATCGCTCAAGGTCACGCTGACCTACGTCCTCGTCTCGACGCCGCTCCAACTGGCCCTTGCCCTGGCCATCGCCGTGCTCCTCAACCGCGGCATGAAGGGCCTGGCGTTCTACCGCTCGATCTTCTACCTGCCGAGCCTGATGGGCTCGTCGGTCGCCATCGCCATGCTGTGGCGCCAGGTGTTCGGCTCGCAGGGGCTCGTCTCGACCGTCCTGGCGAAGTTCGGCCTGGCCGACCCGGCCCAAAGCTGGATCGCCGACCCGAAGACGTCCCTCGTCACGATCATCCTGCTCCACGTCTGGACATTCGGCTCGCCGATGGTCATCTTCCTGGCCGGGCTCCGCCAGATCCCGATGATGTACTACGAGGCCGCGGCCGTCGACGGGGCGAACAAGTGGACCCAGTTCTGGAACATCACGATGCCGCTGCTGACGCCGGTCATCTTCTTCAACCTCGTGATGCAGATCATCGGCGCGTTCCAGTCGTTCACCCAGGCGTTCGTCGTCTCCAACGGCACGGGTGGACCGGTCGACTCGACCCTGTTCTACTCGCTGTACGTCTACCAGCAGGGCTTCGTCCAGTTCCGCATGGGCTACGCCTCGGCGCTGGCCTGGGTCCTCGTGGTCATCGTCGGCGCGTTCACGGCGGTCAACTTCTTCTTCTCCAAGTATTGGGTGTTCTACGATGACTGACCTCGCCTACCCGGACGCCCCCGTGACCCCCGCCACCCCCGTCCCCCGCGGCCGGCGCCTCAAGGCGCGCAACCAGATGGACACCCCGGCCCGCCGCGCCAAGTCCGTCCTCAAGCACATCGTGCTGGTCGGCGCCGCGCTGACCATGATCTACCCGCTCATCTGGATGGTCTTGAGCTCCTTCCGGCCCGGCGAGCTGATCTTCCGCCAGCCCGGCCTGGTCTTTTCCGACTTCACGTTCGCCAACTACGAGCACGGCTGGACGGCCCTGGGCTTCTCCTTCGACACGTTCCTCATCAACTCGGCGATCATCGTCTTCGGCTGTGTCCTCGGCAACGTCGTCTCCTGCTCGCTGGCCGCCTACGCCTTCGCCCGGCTCAAGTTCTCCGGCCGGCGCCTGCTGTTCGCGATGATGCTCGTCACGATCATGCTGCCGATCCACGTCCTGATCGTGCCGCAGTACATCGTGTTCTCGAAGGTCGGGCTGATCAACACGATCTGGCCGATCGTGTTGCCCAAGCTCCTCGGCACGGACGCGTTCTTCATCTTCCTCATGGTCCAGTTCATCCGCGGCCTGCCGCGCGAGCTGGACGAGGCCGCGCTGATCGACGGCTGCGGCCACTTCCGCATCTTCTTCTCCATCCTGCTGCCGCTGATGATCCCGGCCATCGCCACGACCGCCATCTTCACGTTCATCTGGACGTGGAACGACTTCTTCTCCTCGCTCATCTACCTGACCAAGATGGAGAACTACACGGTCCAGTTGGCCGTCCGCGCGTTCATGGACTCGGCCGGCCAGTCCAACTGGGGCGCCATGTTCGCCATGAGCGTCGTCTCGCTCGTGCCGATCTTCCTGGCGTTCCTCTTCGGCCAGCGCTTCCTGGTCCGGGGCATCGCCACCACAGGCATCAAGTGAGGCGCCACGAGACTAGGAGTGATGTGATGTTGCGCTATGCGATCGCCGGGACCGGCCACCGGGCCGGGCTGTACGTCGACGCCCTCCTCGGCCCCCACCGTGACGACGGCGCCATCGCCGCCTGGATCGAGCCCAACCCGGTCCGGGCCGCCGCCTACGAGGCCAAGGCCCAGGCGGCCGTCGGCGGGACACGGCCGCGCTACGACCCAGCCGACCTCGAGCGGGCGCTGGCGGAGCAGCGCGTCGACCGCCTCATCGTGACGTCGGTCGACCGCACCCACGCGGACCTCGTCACGCGGGCGCTGCGGGCGGGCGTGGACGTGGTCGTCGAGAAGCCGATCGCGGCCCACCCGGAGCAGGCGCGCGCGATCGCCGACGCCGTCCGCGAGACGGGGCGCGACGTCGTCCTGACGTTCAACTACCGCTACTCGCCCCGCAACGCGGCCCTCCGCCAGGTCATCGCCGCCGGCGAGATCGGCCGGGTCAGGTCCGTCCACTTCGAGTGGGCGCTCGACACGCGCCACGGCGCGGACTACTTCCGGCGCTGGCACAGGGACAAGGCCAACAACGGCGGCCTGCTCGTCCACAAGTCGTCCCACCACTTCGACCTGGTCAACTGGTGGATCGGCGGCGTGCCCGAGCGCGTCTTCGCCAGCGGCGGGACCAAGTTCTACGGCGACGCGGCGGGCCACGCCCAGGGTTACCGGCCGTCGGCCCGGGAAGACGAGTTGCGCGCCCAGGGCGTCGACCCGTGGGCGCTCGACGTCGACGGCGACCCCTGGCTGGGCGCGCTGTACGGGCCCGCGGCGCGGGCGGCCGACGGCTACGTCCGCAACCTTTCGGTCTTCGCGCCCGGCGTCACGACGGAGGACACGCTCGCCCTCGTCGTGGACTTCCGCGGCGGCGCCGTCATGACCTACTCGCTCGTGGCCTACGCGCCGTGGGAGGGCTACCGGGTCACGGTCACCGGGACGGAGGGCCGGGCGGAACTGGCCGTCGTGGAACGCGGCTCCGTCGACGTCGACGCGGCCGGCCGGTCCGTCCTCGACGCCAGCTCGACGGCCGTGGACATCCCGGACGCCGTCCGCCCGAAGTCCGAGCAGCTCGTCGTCCAGCGCCACTGGGAGCGCGCCGAACTCCGCCCCATCGCCGTCGAGGCCGGCGGTCACGGCGGGGGCGACGCCAAGCTGTTGGCGGCGGTCTTCCGCCCGGCGGCCGAGCCCGACCCCCTGGGCCGCGGCGCCGCGCTGATCGACGGCCTGCGCGCCTCCGGCGTCGGCTACGCCGCCAACCTCTCCCTGGCCACAGGCCTGCCGGTCCGTCTAGCCGACCTAGCGTTAGGCGTGACGCTGTAGACCGGGGTCATGCCCCGAGTGCCGTGATCGGGACGACGTGGACGCCATCGTCCCGGGTGTACGAATAGCCGCCAACGCCGTAGATGACGGCGAGGCAGTCCGGCGCCCGCTGTCCCCTGGCCACGAGCTTGTCGCGAAGGCGGATCAGCGACGCCGCCGCCGCGTCCTCCTCAGTCACCCCGAGCTTGATCTCGAACGCCGCCCAGCGCCCGTCGCTGCCCTCGACGACGGCGTCGGCCTCCAGACCCTCATCGTCCCGATAGTGGAAGACCCGCGCGTTCAGGTTCTCCGCGTAGGTCTTCAGATCGCGGACGACCAGGTTCTCGAACATGAAACCGAGTGTCTTCAAGTCGTTCACCAGCGTGGCCGGGCTCGCGTCCAGCGCCGCCACGGCCAGAGAAGGGTCGACGAAGTGCCGCTTCGGCGCCGCGCGCAGCCGCGTGGCGGACCGCAGTCGAGGCCCCCAAGCGGGCAGGTCCTCGATGACGAACAACCGTCTCAGCGCGCCCAGGTAGTTGAGCAATGTGCGTTCCGCAAACGGACCAGTGCCGACCAAGTCCTTGATGAGCGTCTTGTTCGACGCCTGGGTCATCGTGTTGCGCGCCAGGGAGGCCAGCAGTCGCCAGGTCCGCGCGGGGGCGCGGTTGACGCCATCGAGGCGGCGCATGTCCACGTCCGCCGTCACGGCAATGTACTGGCGGGCGACATCCTGGGCGTCGGCGTCATCAAGGTCCAAGGCGCCCGGCCACCCGCCGACACAGACGAGGCGGACGATCTCATCCAGCGTGGTTCTCCGGTCGTCACGCCCGAGGATGCCGTCGAACAGCGCGGCCAGGGAGACGGTGCCGGTCGAGGCTCCGGATTCCACGAGTGACATCGGCCGCATCCGGACCCGGGCGATCCGGCCCACGCCGGAGTGGAGCGTCGCTGGGCGCGGTGGGACGGACGAGCCGGTAAGGAGGAAACACCCCTTGGCGGCCCGCCGGTCGATGGCGAACCTCGTGGCGTCCCACAACCCCGGCACCTCCTGCCACTCATCCACCAGATGGGGCGTCTCGCCGTCCAAAGCCCGAGACACATCGAGCGTGGCCACACGGCGGTTCTGGAAGTTGTCCGCCGGGTCGCCCACGTAGTAGACGCTGGCGGCGTGATTCAGGCTGGTCCACGTCTTGCCGCACCACTTGGCCCCCTCCACGGCCACGCCGCCGAAACTGCGCAAGAGCGACTCGATCCGGTCATCGACGAGACGCGGCCGATAGCCCTGGGGCGTGAGCACGAGGCACCTCCTCGGTCGGTTTCTCAGGCTTACACTAGCAGTAATGCGGTGTTTGCAGGTTTTCCGATGCGGCGTTTGCAGGTCAGTCGGTGCCCAGGTACCTTCGGACCAGTCTCCGAGCACAACCCTGCTCACGGGGCCCCACCGGACAACCCTTGCCCCACCAGGACAACCTGGCCGCCGCCTGGGAAGCCCTCCCCGCACCAGCGGCGTCACGCCGAGGGTTTGAGATTCAACCATCAAGCTGGGCACACCCTGCCGGTGCTGCACCATCTGCCATGAGTGTTACACTTCGTGTATGCCGACGACCCGCCCGCGCCACATGGTGACCGAAACCGACGACCTATCCGTGATGCTTGACGCCGCCCAACAACACTGGCCTGGACTGGCGCGGCGCCAGGCGCTGCTGCGTCTCGTGGACACCGGCGCCCAAGTCATCGCGGCCCAGGACGCCCAGTCGCATCACGCCCAGACCGTCGCAGCGCTGACGGCTTTCGCCGGAACATTCGGCCCCGACTACCGCGACAGCCTGCGAGCAGAGTGGCCGGCATGATCATCGTCGACGCCAGCGTCGTGATCGCCGCGACCGAACCAAGCGACGCCTTCCACGACCGGGCAGCCCAGTTCCTAGCCGAGACTCCTCCCGCCGAACTCGCGATCCACCCGCTCACCCTGGCCGAAGTGCTCGTGGGAGGCGTGCGCCAGAACAAGGGACCGGCGCTCGCCGAAGCGATCACCGCCGTCGGCATCACGCCCCCCACCACTCTTCCGACGCCGCTCCACCTCGCGACGGTCCGGGTCGCCACCGGCCTCAAGATGCCGGACGCCGTCGTCGTCGCCACGGC
>JAISTC010000012.1 GCA_031272805.1 Propionibacteriaceae bacterium | reverse complement strand
CGGGCGGTCAGGCCGTGGCGGTCGAGGAGGGCGGCCGCCGCCTCCGTCCGGGCGCCCGTCGGGAGCCAGATGAAGTTGGCCTGGCTCGGCGGGAGGCGCCAGCCCTGGTTGCGCAGCGCGATCTCGACCTGGCTGCGGCGCAGCACGAGTTCCTGGACCCGGTGGTCGAGTTCGGCCTCGGCCGCCAGGGAGGCCAGGGCCGCGTGCTGGGCCAGGTCGGTCACGCCGAACGGCACGAGCACCTTGCGGATTTCGTCGGCCAGTTCGGCCGGGGCCAGCGCGTAGCCGACGCGGAGGCCGGCCAGGCCGTAGGCCTTGGAGAAGGTCCGGCAGACGACGATGTTCGGGTAGCGGGCGTAGAAGTCGAGGCCGTCGGGGCTGGCCGGGTCGACGTCGAACTGGTAGTACGCCTCGTCCAGGACGACCGTCACGTCGGCCGGGACCCGGGTCAGGAAGTCGTCCAGTTCGGCGGCGCGGCAGACCGTCCCGGTCGGGTTGTTCGGGTTGCAGACGAAGACGCAGCGGGTCCGCTCCGACAGGGCCGTGGTCAGGCCGAAGAAGTCGTGGCCGAGTTCGGGCGTCAGCGCCACGCGGACCGGGGTCGCGCCCGCCGCCACGACGAGCTGGGGGTAGGCCTCGAAGCTGCGCCAGGCGAAGACGACCTCGTCGCCCCGCCCGGCGACAGCCCGGATGATGGCCGAGGCGACCTCGACCGAGCCCGCGCCGACGACGACCTCGTCGGGGGTCACGCCGCAGTCGGCGGCGAGGGCCTGGACCAGCTCGGTGGCGGCCAGGTTGGGGTACCGGTTGACCGACCCGATGCGCTCGGCGATGGCCTGCTGGACGGACGGCAGCGGCGGGTACGGGTTCTCGTTGCTCGACAGCTTGTACGTCGGCGTCGCCCGCTCCGGCGCCGGCGGCCCCGGCCGGTACGCGGCAATAGCGTCGAGGTCGGCGCGATACTTCAGGCTCATAGGGGCACCCTAGCGCCTACGCCACGCGCTGGATGGCGCCGAAGCGGTCGGCGGCGACCTGGACGGCCGCGTCTCTGGCGGCGTTGGCTTCGGCGTCGGTCAGCGTGCGGTCGGCGCGGAAGCGCAGGGCGAAGGCCAGGGACTTCTTGCCGGGGCCCGCCTGGTCGCCGCGGTAGACGTCGAACAGCGCCAGCGACTCCAACAAGGGCCCCGCGCCCTCGCGCAGCGCCGCCGCCACGTCCGCCTGGGCGACCGCCTCGTCGACGATTAGCGCCACGTCCTCCTTGGCGACCGGGAACGCCGACAGGACCGGGAGCTGGCCGGGGCCGGGGGCGGCCGCGATCAGCCGGTCGAGGTCGAGTTCCGCCGCCACGACGCGCGCCGGCAGCCCGTAGGCCGCCAGGACGGCGGGGTGCAGCTCGCCCGCGTAGCCGATGACCTGGTCCCCCACGCTCAGCTCGGCGCAGCGGCCCGGATGCCACGGCGCGTGGTCGGCCGCCCGCTTCGACAGCGTCACGCCGACCGTCCGGGCCGCCAGGTCCGCAAAGGCGACGGCGTGGGTCCAGTCGGCCGGCAGCGCCGGGCCGGACCAGCCCGCCGGGCGCCAGTTCCCCGTGACGACACAGGCCAGGTGGCGCGGCTGGCGCGGCAGGGCGGCCGCGATGGCCGCCAGCTCGGCGTCGGACGGCCGGTGCTCGACGCTCGGGATCGGCGCCTGGCCGGCCGGGCCGAAGAACACGAGGCCCTGTTCGTACAGGGCGAGGTCGTCCTGGCTGCGCGAGCGGTTGCGGGCGATGGCGCCGAACAGGCCGGGCAGGAGCGTCGTGCGCAGCTCCGGCAGCGTGTCCGCCAAGGGGTTGGCCAGCCGGACCAGGGCCCGGCGCTCGTCGCCCTCCGGGACGCCGAGGCGGTCAACCTCGTCGGCCGACGAGAACGGGAACGAGATGACCTCCGTGAAGCCCGCCGCGGGCAGCGACCAGGTCAGGTTGCGCCGCGCCTGCTGCGCCGGGGTCCGCCCCCGGCCCGCGGGCGCCAGCGGGACGACCGGCGCGATGACGTCGAAGCCGATCTTGCAGCCGACCTCCTCGACGTAGTCGTACGGGTCCTTCAGGTCCGGCCGCCACGTCGGCGGGACCAGGTGGAGGAGCCCGCCGGGGTCCTCCCGGACCGCGACGCCGGACGCGCGCAGGATCGCCACGACCTGCTCGGCCGGGACGGCGTGGCCGAGGATGCGGGACGGCAGGTCGGCCGGAATCGTCTGCTCGGGCATCGGCGGGACGGACCCGGCGACGGTCTCCGCCGCCACCTTGCGGGCCCCGCCCAGCTCGACCAGCAGGTCGGCCACGCGGTGGGCGGCGCTGTAGGCGGCCGCCGGGTCGACGCCGCGCTCGAACCGCTTGGACGCCTCGGACGGGAGCTTGTGGCGCTTGGCGGTCCGGGCGATGGCGACGGGGTCGAAGGCCGCGGCCTCGATGACGACCCGCGTCGTGTCGGCTTCGAGCTCGGTCGTCTGGCCGCCCATGACGCCGGCCAGGCCGATGACGCCCGAGCCGTCGGTGATGACGATGTCTTCCGGGTCGAGTTGGCGGAGCTGGCCGTCGAGCGTCGTCAGGGTCTCCCCCGCCGTGGCCTGGCGGACCACGATGCCGCCGTTGAGCCGGTCGCCGTCGTAGCCGTGGATCGGCTGGCCGAGTTCCATCATGACGTAGTTCGTGACGTCGACGGCCAGGCCGAGCGAGCGCATGCCGGCCATCTTGACGCGCTGCTGGAGCCAGGCCGGGCTCGGCCGAGTCGGATCGAGCCCTTCGACCGTGACGGCGACGAACAACGGGCAGTTCGGGGTGTCGAGCGTGACGGGGAAACCGTCGTGCTTCTCCCCCGGCGTCGGCCGGGCCGCCGGGTCCGTGAAGGGCGCGCCGAACGCCTGGGCCGCCTCGCGGGCGATGCCGCGGATCGAGAGGCAGTAGCCGAGGTCCGGCGTCACGGCGATGTCGAGCACGTCGTCGGACGTGGCGATGAGCGGGAGGGCGGGTTCGCCGGGGACGAGCGGCGTCCCGTCGGCGTGGGTGGGCGGGAGCACGATGATGCCCGTGTGGTCGTCGCCGAGGCCCAGCTCGTCCTCGGCGCAGATCATGCCGTCGGAGATGTGGCCGTAGGTCTTGCGGCTGGTGAGCTCGAAGCCGCCGGCCAGGACCGCGCCCGGCAGGCCGACGACGACGAGGTCGCCGACGGCGAAGTTGTGGGCGCCGCAGATGATCCCGCGGGAGCCCGGCTCGCCGGGGCCGGCCGGCTCCGTCGCCGCGGCGTTGGCCTCCGGGCCGCAGTCGACCCGGCACCAGCGGATGACCTTGCCGTTCTTCTGCGGCTCGTCCTGGATCGAGAGAACCCGGCCGACCACGACCGGCCCCGTCACGTCGGGCCCGACGTGGTCGACGGTCTCGACTTCGAGGCCGGCCCGGATGAGCGCCTCGTAGATGGCCGTGGCGTCGACGGACGCGTCGAGGTGGGCGAATTCACGCAGCCAGCTGATCGGCGCCCTCATCGCGCACCCCCGACCAGCGCCTGGCTGAACCGGACGTCGCCCTCGACCATGTCGCGCATGTCGGCGGCCCCATTGCGGAACATCAGAGTCCTTTCCACGCCCATCCCGAAGGCGAAACCCGAGTAGATGTCGGTGTCGATGCCGCACGCGGCCAGCACGCGCGGGTTGACCACGCCGCAGCCGCCCCACTCGATCCAGCCCTCCGAGTTGCAGGTCCGGCAGGGGTGCTCCGGGTCGCCGACGGACGCGCCGCGGCAGACGAAGCACTCGAGGTCCATCTCGGCGCTGGGCTCCGTGAACGGGAAGTAGCTCGGGCGGATGCGGGTCCGGACGTCGCCGAACATGACGGCGGCCAGGTGGTCGAGGGTGCCCTTGAGGTGGCCGAGGGTGATGCCCTTGTCGACCACGAGGCCCTCCAACTGGTGGAAGGCCGGCACGTGCGTGGCGTCGAACTCGTCGGCCCGGTACGTCGTACCGGGGCAGACGACGTAGATCGGCAGGGGCCGGTCGAGCATCGTCCGGATCTGGACGGGCGACGTGTGCGTGCGGAGCACGAGGTGGTTGGACAGCGGCTCGACGAACAGGGTGTCGGACGTGGCGCGGGCCGGGTGGTTCGGGCCCAGGTTGAGCGCGTCGAAGTTCATCCACTCGGCCTCGAGCTCGGGGCCTTCCGCGATCTCCCAGCCCATCGCCGTGAAGACGTCGCCGAGGAGGTCCATCAGCGCCGTGATCGGGTGGGGCGCGCCGGTGGGTACCAGGTCGGGCGGCAGCGTCACGTCGACCCGCTCCGTCACGAGGCGCGCGGCCAGTTCCTGGGCCTCCAGCTCGGCCTCGCGCGCGGCCAGGGCCTGGTTGACGGCGGCCCGGGCGGCGCCGATGCGGGCGCCGACCTCGGCCCGCTGGGCCGGCTCGACCGTGCGGATGGCCCGGTTGGCCAGGAGCAGCGGCGCGCCGTCGCCGGCGTGGGCGGCCTTGGCGGCCTTCAGCTCGGCGGAGGTGGCCGCCGCCGCGAACGCCGCCGTCGCCTCCGCCACGAGGCGGTCGATGGTGGCGGCGTCGAGCGCCGGGGGCGGCGCGCTGGTCGGGGCAGGCACGGTGAAACTCCTTATGTCGTAGAACCTGGGTCAGTGTAGTTCGGTTGGGCGGCCGAAGCCGTGGCGTACAGCACCACGGCGGCGGCCGTGGCCAGGTTGAGGGATTCGGCGCGGCCCCACATGGGGATGCGGACGAGCCGGTCGGCCAGCGCGCGGTCGGCCTCGGGCAGGCCCCACGCCTCGTTGCCCAGCAGCCAGGCCACGCGCCCGGCCAGGGTCCCGTCTGCGGCCAGGTCGTTGAGGTCGGCGTCGCCGTGGCCGTCGGCGGCCAGGACGGTCACCCCCTGCCGGCGCAGCGCCGTCACGGTCGCCGCCAGGTCCGCGTCGGCGACGATCGGCAGGTGGAACAGCGAGCCCGCCGACGCGCGCACGGTCTTGGGGTTGGCCACGTCGACCGAGCCCTTCGTCGTCACGACGGCGGCGGCGCCGAAGGCGTCCGCGCAGCGGATGACAGTACCCAGGTTGCCCGGGTCGCGGATCTGCGCGCAGATGACCAGGCAGCCTCGCCCTTCGGGCGGCGTCTCGGGGGGGCAGGGCTCCCACCGGCAGATGGCCAGGAGGCCGCTGGGCGTCACCGTGTCGGCCAGCTCCGCCATCACCTTCTCGTCGACCGCCCACCAGCCTGTTTCGACCAACGACGGTGCGCGTGACGCCCCTTCCGGGGTAGCCAGCAGGGCCTCGACCAGGCCCTCGGCCAGCGCCTCGCGCACGGCCTGGGGCCCCTCGGCCAGGAGCCGCCCCTCGGCCGAGCGGTGTTTGCGCAGGCGCAAGCGACGAGCCGACCGGATCAACCCCGCGGACGCGGGTCCGGTCGGCTCGGCGACGTCTGGGCGAGCCCGGGTGGGCATCAGGCCGGCAGGGCCTCGCGGGCGACCTTGACGAGGCCGTTGAACGCGGCCGAGTCGTGGACGGCGAGGTCGGCCAGGATCTTGCGGTCGACCTCGACGCCGGCCAGCTTGAGGCCGTTGATGAACCGGTTGTAGGTCATCCCCTCGGCGCGGACCGCGGCGTTGATGCGCTGGATCCAGAGCGAGCGGAAGTCGCCCTTGCGGT
>JAISTC010000147.1 GCA_031272805.1 Propionibacteriaceae bacterium | reverse complement strand
TTCAGCATTTCCATGGCGCGGGAGCGCCCGTCGACGTCGTGGACGACCGGCGCGAAGACGAGGACCTCCTGGCCGTCGGCCGGGACGCGCACGAACACCATGGCCGAGCCCACGCGCATCGCCAGGTCGCCGTCGGCGTCGCGCATCGGCGTGATCTCCGGCATGGCCGCGAGGACCTGGGTCACGAGGACCGCCAGATGGGCGGCGTTGACCGGGAGGACGGCGGTGTAGTCGTCGTGGTCACGCGGGACGAGGTCGAGCGAGGAGATGGGGTCGTCGAGGTCGACGGGCCCGGCCTGCTGGAGGATTTCGGCCAGGACGTCGGCGGCGAGGAAGACGGGGTGGTGGACGCCGAAGACCTCGCGCAGCATGTGGACGGCGCGGGCGGCCAGGTCGTCGGAGTCGTCCTGGCGGCCGGTCGTCCAAAAATGCGTCGCCCGGTCGTCCTCGGCCCCCGGCTCGGGCGGGTTCCAGCCGTCCTGCAGCAGCGTGTCGATCTGGCCCGCGGTCAGCCGGTGCTCGCTCGGGAGGAGGGCGTTGCCGGGGACCAGGGCGACGAGTTCGTCACGCCCGGGGGCGACGAATTTGACGTAGCCGGCCAGGTCGTCGGCGGCGTCGTGCGTCGAGACGGTCAGCGGCTCGGTCGCGTCCATCATGGAGAGGATCTGGGCCAGGCGCGCCTCGAAGTCGACCCAGGCCTGCTCGGTGCTGCGGTCGATGTCGAAGTCGTCGTACGCGCTCATCACGGCCACGCTAGCACGCCACCACGACCACGGGGAGGGTTCCAGACAACCCCACAAAGTGATGGCGGCCACACCGTCCAGACCGACCGCCCCTCCGGCGCTGACACCGGCTGGGGCCCAGGGGCTCTACTCCTCGGTCAGCTCGCCCGCCAGGTTCTGCCCGATCCACTCCCCCACCGCGCGGCCGTCCAGGCCCTGGGACAGGAGGAAGACGGTCTTGGCGTAGGCGGCCTCCAGGGTCATGCCCGCGGCGCCGACCGCGCCCGCCGCGGCCAGGGCGCCGCCGGCCGCGTAGCGCCCGAGGAGGATCTGGGCCTCGAAGCACTGGGAGCAGACGATGACGGGGACGCCCGCCGTCACGGTGTCCCGGATGACGCCGACCAGGCCCGGCTCGTCGGTCGGCGCGTTGCCGACGCCGAACGCGCGGAGGATGACCGCCTCGGGCCGGGGCTCCAGCAGGTGGCCGAGCCGCGCCGCCGTCAGGCCCGGGCACAGGTCGAGCACGACCACGTCGTGACGCCCATAGGGCCGCGGGTCCGGCCAGCCGCGGCCCGGCGGGGGCGCCGGGTTCCAGCGCCACGGCGCCCCGGCCACGGCCAGCGGCGCCGTCCCGGCCGACTCGAAGCCGGAGAACGCCCACGTCGACACCTTGGCCGCCCGGGCGCCGGGCAGCAGATGGTGGCCGAAGAACAGCGTCACGCCGTCCGCCCGCCCCGACGTCGCCGCCTGGAGCGCGCCCAGGACATTGGCCGCGGCGTCGGAGCCGGCGACCGAGAACGGGTACTGCGCGCCGGTCACGACGACGGGCCGGCCGAAGCCGGTCAGGGCGAAGGCGAGGGCGGCGGACGTGTAGGCCATCGTGTCCGTGCCGTGGAGGACGACGAATGCGTCGGCGGCGTCACGCTGGCCGGCCAGGTCGTCGACGATGGCCTGCCAGTCGCGCGGCGTGGCGTTGGACGAGTCGATCGGCCGCGGGAACTCGGAGTAGGCGACCCGCTCGGCCCACGGCGTGCGCCGCAGCAGGTCGTCCAGCCAGCCGGCCAGGTCCGCGCCCGGCACCAGCCCGGCGGCGGACTCGACCATCCCGATCGTGCCCCCGGTGTAGAGAACGTGTACCCGCATCGGGGAGCCTTACCTGGCGGCGGTGCCCTCCGTGTAGTCGTCGTCGGTCTTCTTGACCCAACTCATCAACTGGCGCAGCTCGTGACCCACGGCCTCGATCGGGTGGGCCTCCTCCTTGGCCCGCATGGCCTTGAACTCCGGGGCGCCGGCGTCCTGGTCGGCGATGAAGCGGGCGGCGAACGCGCCGGACTGGATGTCCGACAAGACGTCGCGCATCGTGGCCTTGACGTGGGCGTCGATGACGCGCGGGCCGGACACGTAGTCGCCGTACTCGGCCGTGTCGGAGACCGACCAGCGCTGCTTGGCGATGCCGCCCTCGTACATCAGGTCGACGATCAGCTTGAGCTCGTGGAGGCACTCGAAGTAGGCCACCTCGGGCTGGTAGCCCGCCTCGACCAGCGTCTCCCAGCCGGCCTGGACCAGGTGGGACATGCCGCCGCAGAGGACGGCCTGCTCGCCGAACAGGTCGGTCTCGGTCTCCTCCGTGAACGTCGTCTCGATGCCGCCCGCGCGCAGCCCGCCGATGGCCTTGGCGTAGGCCAGCGTCAGCGGCCACGCGCCCCCGGTCTCGTCCTTCTCGACGGCCACGACGACGGGCACGCCGCGCCCGGCGGCGTACTCGCGCCGCACCAGGTGGCCCGGCCCCTTCGGCGCCACCATGCAGACGTCGACGCCGGCGGGCGGCTGGATGTAGCCGAAGCGGATGTTGAAGCCGTGGGCGAAGAACAACGCGGCGCCGGGCTTGAGGTACGGGGCGATCTCGGCCGCGTACAGGCCGCGCTGGACCTGGTCGGGCGCCAGGATCATGATGAGGTCGGCCTCCTGGACGGCCTCGGGGACCGTCAGGACGCGCAGGCCCTCCGCCTCGGCCTTGGCGCGCGACTTGGAACCGGGCTTGAGGCCGACGCGGACGTCGACGCCGGAGTCGCGCAGGCTGAGCGCGTGAGCGTGGCCCTGGGAGCCGAAGCCGATGACCGCGGCCTTGCGCCGCTGGATGACGGACAGGTCGGCGTCGTCGTCGTAGAACAGGTGTGCCATGGGTATGTCTCCTCCGAAAGTATTGGCGATCGTGATCCTAATGCGCTGACGACCGGGCCGGCGTCTGCGTCAGGGCCGCGGTGTCAGGCCCTGTGGCGGTCGCTCGTGCCTCGCTCCGTCGCCACAGCGCCCGACCCCACGGCCTCTCCATCCCAGCCCGGTCAGTCACGCTGGTTCTTGGGCGTCTTGTCGTACTTCGACCGGTCCGTGATCGTGCGGGCGCCGCGGCCGACGGCGACGGAGCCGGACTGGACGAGTTCGCGGACGCCGTAGGGCTCCAGCATGTCTTTCAGGGCCCGGAGCTTGCCGTAGCCGCCCGTGGCCTCGATGGTCAGCGTGTCGGGCGCGACGTCGACGACGCGGCCGCGGAACATCTCGACGATCTGGAGGATCTCGCCCCGGGTCGACGGCTCGGCCTTGACCTTGATCAGGATGAGCTCGCGGCGGACGGCCAGGCCCTTCTCCATCTCCGTGATCTTGATGACCTCGACCAGCTTGTTGAGCTGCTTGACGATCTGCTCGGACTGGACCTCCGATTCGACCACGGCCACGAGCGTGATCCGGGAATAGCCCGGGCGCTCGGTCGGGCCGACGGCCAGCGACTCGATGTTGAAGCCGCGGCGGGCGAACAGGCCCGCGATCCGGGCCAGGACGCCCGGCTTGTCCTCGACCAGAACGGACAGCGTGTGCACGGTGCTCACAGGTCGTCCTCCTCCCACTTCGGCGCCAGGTCCCTGGCGATCTTGATGTCGTCGTTGCTGGCCCCGGCCGCGACCATCGGCCAGACCATGGCGTCCTTGGAAACCACGAACTCGACCACGACGGGCCGGTCCGAAATGGCCATCGCCTCGGCGATGACCCCGTCGACCTCATCCGGCTTCTCGGCCCGGAGCCCGACGCAGCCCATCGCCTCGGCCAGCTTGACGAAGTCGGGGATGCGGTCGGTGTGGAGGTCCGTGTTGGAGTAGCGCTCGCCGTAGAACAGGGTCTGCCACTGGCGGACCATGCCGAGCACCTGGTTGTTGATGATGGCGATCTTGATCGGGATGCCGTTGAGGGCGCAGGTCACGAGCTCCTGGTTGGTCATCTGGAAACAGCCGTCACCGTCGATGCCCCAGACGACGGCGTCGGGCCGCCCGACCTGGGCGCCCATGGCGGCGGGCACGCAGTAGCCCATCGTGCCGGCGCCACCGGACGTCAGCCAGTGGCGCGGCTGTTCGAGGTGGACGAAGTGGGCCGACCACATCTGGTGCTGGCCGACGCCCGTGACGAACACGGCCTCCGGCCCGGCGACCTGGGAAATCCGCCGGATGACCTCCTGCGGCTGGATGATGTCGTCGTCGGGGTCGCCGGCCCACGTCGGGTACTTGGACCGGAGCCCGTCGAGGTAGGCACGCCAGCCGGACCAGTCGGGCAGCGTGACGTCGTCCAGCCGCTTCGACAGCTCCTCCAACATGAGCCGGCAGTCGCCCACGATCGGGAGGTCCGCGGCCCGGTTCTTGCCGATCTCGGCCGGGTCGATGTCGCAGTGGATGACCTTGGCGTCGGGCGCGAAGGTCGACAGTTGGCCGGTCACGCGGTCGTCGAAGCGGGCGCCGACGGCGATCAGCAGGTCGGCCCGCTGGAGGGCGCCGACGGCCGCGACGGCGCCGTGCATCCCGGGCATCCCGTAGTTGAGCGGGTCGGCGTCGGACAGGGCGCCGCGGGCCATCAGCGTCGTCACGGTCGGGAGCCCGGCCTTGGCCACAACCTCGCGCAGCGCCGGCGCCGCCCCCGCCTTGACGATGCCGCCGCCCGCCAGGATGACGGGCCGCTGGGCCTGGGCGATCATGGCCGCCGCCTCGCGCACCTGGCGGAAGTGCGGCGTGACCGTCGGCCGGTAGCCCGGCAGGGCGATCGGGGCCGGCCAGGAGAACTCCATCAGCCCGTTGAGCGCGTCCTTCGTGACGTCGACCAGGACGGGGCCGGGCCGGCCGGTGGCGGCGATGTGGAACGCCTCGGCCACGGCCTGCGGCACCAGCTCGGCCTTCTTGACCAGGAAGTTGTGTTTGGTGATGGGGAACGTGATGCCGCGGATGTCGGCCTCCTGGAAGGCATCGGTGCCGATCGAGGCGGACCCGACCTGGCCCGTGATCGCCACGATCGGCACGGAGTCCATGTAGGCGTCGCCGAGGCCCGTCACGAGGTTCGTCGCGCCCGGCCCGGACGTCGCGATGCAGACGCCGACGCGGCCCGTGGCGGTCGCGTAGCCCTCGGCCGCGTGGGCGGCGCCCTGCTCGTGGCGGCAGAGAATGTGGCGGATCTTGGCGTCGAACAGCGGGTCGAACAGCGGCAGGATGGCGCCGCCCGGAATCCCGAACGCCACGTCGACGCCCAGCAGCTCCAGCGAGCGCACGAGCGCCTGCGCGCCCGTCATGGTTTCGGTGGCAGGGGTCTTACTCGGTGCCATCAGCTCCTCCTAACCGGTTGGTCTGGCTTTCTTCCAATAAAAAACCCCCGTTGCCAACCGGCAGACGAGGGCGCGCGCCTTGAGGCCGAGGCGCGCTAGTCGATGAGTACGACCACCATGGAAGTCATGGGGAGCACTCTGCCAAGCTCATCGCCGCCTGTCAACCGGCCGCCCGGATGCTGGACGGGGCCGGTCTGTGGTCCAATGGGGTGGTGGAAGGCACGCGCGTCGACTCTTGGCTCTGGTCGGTCCGGTTGTTCCCCTCCCGGACGGCCGCGGGTGCGGCCTGCCGCGCCGGCCACGTCCGCGTCAACGACGTCCGCGCCAAGCCGGCCACGCCCGTCACGGTCGGCGCGACCGTCCACGTCAAGGACGCCCGGCGCGAGCGCATCGTCGTCGTCCAGCAGCTCCTGACGACCCGGGTCGGCGCGCCGCTGGCCGTCCTGGCCTACGAGGACCACTCCCCGCCGCCGCCCGCCAAGGGCCCCAACCTGAACGCGCCCACGGCCGTCCGCGACCGCGGCAGCGGCCGCCCGACCAAGCGCGAGCGCCGGGAAACCGACCAATTGCGCGGCCGCACCGGGTGGTCGTCCCGCTGAGCGTCTGTCATCCCGGCATCCCTTGTCATCCCGGCGAAAGCCGGGATCTTTCCTCCGGCGCTCGACAACATCGCCTTAAGATCCCGGCTTTCGCCGGGATGACAAAGGGGTTGTGATGGCAGCGCCGGGCCTACTGCCGCAGCGCCCGGCGGATGGCCCGCTTGTCCGCCTGTTCGGCCGGGTCGGGGACCGGGACCGCCGCCAGGAGCGTCTTCGTGTACTCCTCCTGCGGGTGGCGCAGGATCTGGTCCGGGGTCCCCAGCTCGACCAGGACGCCGTGCTCCATGACGGCGATGCGGTCGGCCAGCAGGTCGACTACGGCCAGGTCGTGGGTGACGAACAGGCAGGCGAAGCCCATCTCGTGCTGCAGCCGGACGAACACGTCGAGCACCCGCGCCTGGACCGACACGTCCAGCGCGCTCGTCGGCTCGTCGGCCACGAGGAACTCCGGCCCCAGGACCAGCGCGCGGGCCAGGGAGACGCGCTGGCGCTGGCCGCCGGACAGCTCGTGGGGGTAGCGCTGGGCGTAGTCGGCCGGGAGCTCGACGGCGTCCAGGAGTTCCCGGACCTTGGCGATCCGCTCGGCCGGGGTGCCGATGTCGTGGACCCGCATGGGCTCGGCGATGCAGGCGCCGACCGAGAGCCGGGGGTTGAGGGATGCGGCCGGGTCCTGGAAGACGAAGCCGATCCGGCGGCGGAGGTCGCGCAGCGCCTTGCCGCGCGCCTGGTCGATGTCGGTCCCGAGGACCGTCACCTGGCCGCGTGTCGGCTTCTGCAGCCCGACCGTGCAGCGCCCCAGCGTCGTCTTGCCCGAGCCCGACTCCCCGACCAGCGCCAGGATCTCGTGCTCGCGCACGGTCAGCGTGACGTCCTTGACGGCGTGGACCGGGCCGGAGCCGAGGCGGCCGGGGAAGTCGATGTCGAGGTGGGAGATTTCGACGATCGGCTTGTCCGTGATGACGGGCGCCGGCACGGCGTCCATGCTGGCCGGGCGGGCCTGGCCCAGGTGCGGCACGGCCGACAGCAGGTGGCGCGTGTACGGGTGCTGCGGGTTCTCGAACACCTGGCGGGCCGGACCGGTTTCGACCAGCTCGCCCCGGAACATGACGGCCACGCGGTCCGCCAGGTCGGCCACGACGCCCATGTTGTGCGTGATCAGGATGATGGCCGTGCCGAGCCGGTCGCGCAGGTCGTGGAGCAGGTCGAGAATCTGGGCCTGCGTCGTGACGTCGAGGGCCGTCGTCGGCTCGTCGGCGATGATGACCTCGGGGTCGCAGGAGATCGCCATGGCGATCATGACGCGCTGTTTCTGGCCGCCGGACAACTGGTGCGGGTACGAGTGGACGCGGTTGGCGGGGTCGGGGATGCCGACCAGGTCCATCAGCTCGACGGCCCTTTTCAGGGCGGAGCGGCGCGTCATCTTGGGGTGGTGGACGCGCAGGGCCTGGGAGATCTGCCAGCCGACCGTCCGGACCGGGTCGAGCGCCGTCGACGGCTCCTGGAAGATCATGGCGATCCGGTCGCCCCGGACCTGGCGGATGGCCTCGCCCTTGAGCCCGACGAGTTCCTGGCCCTCCAACTTGGCCGAGCCGTGGACCGCCGCCGTCGCCGGCAGCAGCCCGATCATGGCGCGTGACCCGACCGTCTTGCCGGAGCCCGACTCCCCCACGATCGCCAACGTCTCGCCCGGCGCCACGTCGTAGGAGATCGAGCGGACGGCCTGGACGGGGGCGCCGTCCGTCTTGAAGTTGACGACCAGGTGCTCGACCCGGAGCAGGGTTTTCTCGCTCATGACGCCTGCCCTTCTGCGTTCGGTGCCGCCGGGGCCGCTGCGGCCGCCCCCGGCGTGACCGTCACGATCGCCGCGATCTCCTGTTCGTCCGCCGTGGTCGTGCCGCCGCGGGTGCGCAGCAGCGGGTTGAGGACGTCGTTGAGGGACTCGCCGATCAGCGTCACGCCCGTGACGATGAGCACGATGGCCAGGCCCGGGAACACGCCGGTCCACCAGATCCCGTTGGCCACGTCCGACATCGCCTTGTTCAGGTCGTAGCCCCACTCGGCCGCCGACGTCGGCTCGATGCCGAAGCCGAGGAAGCCCAGCGACGCCAAGGTCAGGATCGACTCGGAGGCGTTGAGCGTCGTCAGGACCGGGATCGACTGCGACACATTGGCGAGGACGTGGCCGAACATGATCCGCAGCGGCGACGCGCCGACGACCTTGGCCGCCTCGACGTACGGCTCGACCTTGACCTGGATCGTGGCGTTGCGGACGACGCGGAAGTACTGCGGGATGAAGATGACCGTGATCGAGATCGCGGCCGAGAGGATGCCGCCGACGACGCCCGCCTGGCCGCCGGAGATCGTGATCGACACGACGATCGCCAGGAGCAGGGACGGGAAGGCGTACAGGGCGTCCATGATGAGGACGAGCACGCGGTCGAGCGGCCCGCCGACGTAGCCGGAGATGAGCCCCAAGGGCACGCCGATGGCGGTCGACAGGACGATGGCCAGGAGGATGACCTCGACGGCCGTGCGGCAGCCCCAGATGATCCGGGAGAGGACGTCGTAGCCGCCGACGGTCGTGCCGAGCGGGTGGGTCCCGCTCATCGGCAGCTGGCCGGAGAACAACTCCGCGAAGCCGTAGGGCGCCAGCAGCGGGGCGAACAGGCCGACGAGGACGAACAGCGCGACGAGGACGAAGCCGATGAGCAGCATGGCCCGCTGCAGGCCGTGGGTCGTGCGGAGCAGGTTGAGGCCGGGGATCTTGGACTTGCGGCGCGGTTCCACGGGGGCGGCCACGGGGACGAGGGCGACGGTCATGTCAGTACCTCACCCTCGGGTCGATCAACGCGTTGATGAGGTCGATGACGAAGCTGGCCAGGGCGACGATGACGGCGATGGCCGTGACGATGCCCTGGACCGCGACGAAGTCGCGGGCCGTCAGGTACTTGGCCAGCCAGTAGCCGAGCCCCTGCCACTCGAAGCTCGTCTCCGTCAGGATGGCGCCGCCGAGCATGAGGGCGATCTGCATCCCCATGACCGTGACGACCGGGATGAGGGCGTTGCGGAAGGCGTGCTTGCGCACGACCGTGCCCTCCGCCACGCCGCGGGCCCGCGCCGCCGTGACGTAATCCGCGCGCAGCGTCTGCAGGAGGTTGATGCGGACCAGCCGGATGAAGACGCCCGCCGTCAACAGCCCCAGGGCGAGGCCGGGCAGGATGGCGTGTTTGAGGACGTCGCCGATGACCGCCGGGTCGCCGTAGAGGATGGCGTTGACGATGTAGATGCGCGTGTCGGGGTCGACCTTCGTGTCGAGGATGAGGGCCGTCTTGACCGACGCGCGCCCGGAGACGGGGAGGAGGTGGAGCGCCTGGGAGAACACGAGCTTGAGGACCAGGGCGACGAAGAAGACCGGGGCGGCGTAGAAGAGGATGGCGAACGTCCGGATGAGGACGTCGGGGAGCCGGTTGTAGTGGCGGGCGGCCAGGCGGCCCAGCGGAATGCCGACGACGAACGCGACGATCAGGCCCCAGAAGACCAGCTCGATCGTGGCCGGGCCGTACGTCGTCAGGACCTCGCCGATCGTCCGGTTGCCGTTCGTCACGGTCTTGCCGAAGTCGCCGTGGAGCACGCCCCAGAGGTAGTCGCCGTACTGGACGATGATGGGCCGGTCGTAGCCCGCCTCGTGGCGGCGCTTGGCCAGTTCCTCGGGCGTGGCCTTGCCGCCCAGCATGGCGGTGATGGGGTCGCCGGTCAGCCGCATGAGGAAGAACACGACCGTCACGAGGATCCAGACGGTCGGGATGATGAGGACGAAGCGGATGGCGAGGTACTTGAGCAGGGCCGCGTAGCGGCCGGTGGACTTGGCCGCCTTGGCGGGGGGCGGCGGCGCTGCCGGCGCCGGTTGGCCGGCGGTGGTCGGAAGCGTCTGGGACATGGAGTGGGTTGACCTTGGAACTGGGTGGATGGGTTGGACGGGGCCCGGCGCGGCGGCGCGTCCCCGGGTGGGGGCGCCGCCGCGCCGGGCGCAGGCTTACGCCTTGCTCACCGTCGCGTAGCGGAACTGGAACGAGGCGTCGAGGACGATGTCCTGGACGTCCGTGGCGGCGGCCAGGACCTGCGTGCCCTGGAGCAGCGGCAGCGTCGAGAGGTACTTCTCGGCCATGACCGTCTGGATCTCGCCGATGACGTTGGCCCGCTCGGTGGCGTCGGCCGTGGTCTGCTCCTTGGCGATCAGCTCCTGGACCTCCGGCTCGTCAAAGTGGTTGTTCAGGAAGTTGTCCTTGACGAAGAACGGCGCCAGGTAGTTGTCGGCGTCCGGGTAGTCCGGGAACCAGCCGAGCTGGTAGAGCGGGTAGACGTCGGCCGACCGGTCGGCCGAGTACTGGACCCACTCCGTCGACTGGAGGTTGACCGTGAACAGGCCGGAAGCCTCAAGCTGGGCCTTGATCCGGGCGTACTCCTGGTCGGAGCTCGAGCCGTAGTGGTCCGGGTTGTACTGGAGGTTCAGCACGACCGGGGTCGCCACGCCGGCGTCGGAGAGGTACTGCGCGGCCTTGGCCGTGTCCAGCGGGTACGTGTCGCAGGCGGCCGTGTTGGCGCCCGGCAGGCCGTCCGGCACCCAGGAGCACAGCGGCGTGTACAGGCCCTTGTAGACCTCGGTCGACAGCGCCTCGCGGTCGACGACAGACGCGATGGCCTGGCGGACGGCGAGCTTCTGCTCGGCCGTGTCGCCCGGCATCGTGTTGAGGTTGAACACGATGTAGCGGATCTCGCCGCCCGGGCCTTCCCAGACCTTGACGTTGGAGTTGGTCTTGAGCGACTCGATGTCCGTCGGCGTGAGCGAGCGGAGCGCCATGTCGATGTCGCCGTTCTCGAGGGCGAGCTTCAGGTTGGTCGACTCGGAGTAGTACGTGATCGTGACGCCGTCGTTCTGGACCTCGCCCTGAACGCCGTTGTAGGCGGGGTACGGGGTGAGGTGGACCGTGTCGTTGATCTTCCACGAGTCGATGACATACGGGCCGGAGAAGGCGTTACCGGCGACGATGTCCGCGTCGCTGGTCAGCTCCGTGGCCGAGAAGACCTCCTCGTCGACGATCGGGCCGACCGGGGTCGCCAGGATCTGGAGGAACGTCTGGTCGGGGCCCGCCTTGAGGTTGAAGTTGACCGTCAAGTCGTCGACGATGTCGACCGAGGCGAGGTTGGACAGCAGCGAGGCGGGGCCGTTGTCGTAGTAGATCTCGAGCTGGCGGTCGAAGCTGACCTTGACGTCGGAGGCCGTCAGGGCGTGGCCGTTGGCGAACATGAGGCCCGACTTGAGCTTGCACTGGAGGACCGTGTCCGACGTGTACTCGCACTTCTCCGCGGCGTCCGGCTGGGGCGAGGCGTCGCCCGGCTTGAAGCCGTAGAGGAACTGGTAGACCTGGATCTCGACGTGGTAGGAGCCGTTGTCGTAGGACCCAGCCGGGTCGAGGAACGTCACCTTGTCGGTCGTGCCGGCGATCAGCTCGGAACTGGCCGTCTCGACCTGGGCGGCCGAGGATTCGGCCGCGCTGGCCGTCTCGGAGGAAGTCGTCTTGTTGTCGGTGTTGCCGGCGCCGCAGGCAGTGAGGGCGAGGGCCGCCGCCACCGCCGTCAGGGCCACGCCGGCCGACTTACGGAATGTTGTCATGAGGTGATTCGCTTTCGGTACCTGATGAGGATTCGATCGGGCCGTCCGTGTGGTGTTCCCGAGGAGGCACTCCACGCGCGGACGGCCAGGTTCTCGGTGAGTCTAGACACGTTTCGCGCTGGCGCGCCATCTGCCGGCGGCCGACTCGGAGTTCCGTTACACGATCGTGACGAAACCCGGCCGACTAGAGGCGATGCGCGCCGCCGGGGCGTTTGGGGCGGGCCGTCACGCTCGGGGCCGGGTCGGCGGGGGCGGATTCGGCGGGTTCGGCGGGGGTGGGTTCGGGGGGTTCCGCGGGTTCGGCGGGTTCGGCGGGTTCGGCGGGTTCGGGCGTGGCCGGGCCGGCCGCACCGTCCAGCGCGGCGGGCTCGGGGGCCGCGTCCGCCCAGGAGCCTTCTTTCAGCCACTCCCGCCACGGGTGTTTCAGCGCGCCGCTCCGCCACAGCGTGACGGCCCAGGCCACGAGCAGGGCCGTCCCGCCGATCGGGCCCAGCGCGGCGACCAGCTTCTCGGAGCCCGTGTTGGCCTCGGCGTGGGGGAAGAACACGAGGACCGGGCACAGCGCGATCCAGGTCGACCAGGCCACCAGGCCCGACCGGGCCCAGGAGGGGACCTTGACCGTCGTCGTCAGGCTGCCGAGGAGGGCGACGAGGGCCCAGACGTGGTGGTGCGGGCGGCCGACGGGCGCCGCCAGGCAGGCGCCGAGCCCGACGAGGCCCAGCGCCACGACCGGCTCGCCCCGCCGCCACAGCGTGACGGCGATGATGACCGCGGCCAGGCCCGCCAGGCCGCCGAGGCCCCAACCGACCAGCCCGGCGGCGCCGGAGTCGCCGAACCAGCGGGCCATGACGCCCGCCCACGCCTGGTTCTCGGCGTAGGTCGAAAACGTGTCGACCTGGCCGGCCAGGAGGTCCTGGAGGAAGCGGGCGGTCTCTTGCGGCAGGATGACGGCGGCGGCCAGGTTGAGGGCGGCGAACGTGCCGAGGGCCCAGGCGGCGGCCTTCTTGGCGCCGATCAGGACGAGGAAGACGAGGAAGATCAGCGGCGTCAGCTTGACGGTCGCGGCGATCCCGAGGAGCAGGCCGCGGGGCAGGCGGCGGCCGGCTGCTTCGGACGGCGCCAGCGGCAGCAGGTCGACCAGGATCAGCAGGAGCAGGAGCGTGTTGACCTGGCCGTAGCCGAGGGTCGAGCGGATCGGCTCGAACGCGATGGTGACGACGGCGGCCACGGTCACGAGGAGGAGGCCGCGCGGCACGCGGCAGCGGCGCAGGATGACGACGAGGGCCCAGGAGTTGAGGCAGGTCCAGGCCAGCTCCCAGAGGAACTCCGTGCCGAGCGCCAGCGGGCTCATCAGGAGCGCGGCGGCGGGCGGGTAGACGAAGCTCAGCGTGTAGTAGCTCGTCGTCACGTCGTACAGGCCCTGGCCGTCGAACAGCGCGCGGAGGCCGAGGCGGTAGACGTCGAAGTCGACCAGGTTGGGGTTCCACGGGCGGAGGGTGCCGGCCTCGAGGATGAACGGGACGAACAGGTAGGAGACGAGGACGACGGGCAGGACTTCCAGCGCGCCCAGCAGGAGCGGGGGTAGGCGGTCCGCCCGCAGTGCCGCCAGGCGGCGGAGCACCTGGGGTAGCTGGGGCAGCTGGGCCGGCTGGGGCGGCTGGGCCGGCTGGGCCGACTGGGGCGGCTGGTCGGCCAGGCTGGTGGCGGCCATGCGGTCCTCGATCCTGGGGTCCTGGGTCCGGGTCGGTCGGCGGTCAGGCGGCGAGCTGGGCGGCCAAGCCGTCGAGGTCGTCGGCGGCGGCCGGGTCACGCCGCATCAGCCCGCCCATGCCGGGGTTGGCGTCGTAGCGCGGGATGACGTGGACGTGGAAGTGGAAGACCTCCTGGCCGGCCGAGGCGCCCGCGTTCGACAGCAGGTTGACGCCGGTCGCGCCGAGCTTGTCCTGGACCAGTCGGGCGACGGCGGCCAGCCCCTCGGCCACGTCCGCCCAGGCCGTCGCGTCGGTCCCGTCGGCGGTGTGGCGGCGGGGGATGACGAGGGCGTGGCCGCGGTGCCAGGGGTTGATGTCGAGGAAGGCGAGGGCCCGGTCGTCGGCCCAGATCTGGCGCGAGGGGATGGCGCCCGCGGCGATGCCGCAGAAAAGACAGTCGCTCATGCCGGATACCTTACGACGTTGGCGGGGTCCTGGCCGGACGCCAGGCGGTCGAGTTGGCGCCGCAGGAGGCGGTCGTAGCGGGCGTGGAACGCGCCGGACCAACCGCCGACGTGAGGGGTCAACGTGACGTGGGGCGAATCCCACAGGGGGTGGCCGGGCGGCAGCGGCTCGGGCTCGGTGACGTCGAGCGCGGCCGTGATCCGGCCGAGCTCCGCGACCAGGGCGTCCGAGTCGATGATGCTGCCCCGGCCGGTGTTGACGAGGGCCGCGCCGTCGGGGAGGAGGGCGAGGGTCTGGGCGTTGAACAGGTGGCGGGTCGCCGGCGTGGCGGGGGCCGTGATGAAGACCAGATCCGCGTTCGGCAGCAGGTCGGGGAGGGCTTCGGCTGGGTGGACCAGGGGGTCGGTTTTCGCATGGGCCGCCACGCGCGTGACGTCCGTCACCTCGAAACCGGCCAGGCGGCGCTCGACGGCCGCGCCGATGCGGCCGTAGCCGACGATCAGGACGCGGCGGTCGGCCAGGGTGCGGCCGTAGTGGGGCGCGAAGCGGCGGTCGGCCCGGTCGAGGGCGTAGCGGTCGACGCCGTTGAGGTGGGCAAGGGCAAGGGCGAGGGCGAGCTCGGACGTGCCGGTGTCGTGGACGCCCGCGGCGTTGAGCAGGCCGATCTCGGGCGGCACGCGGTCGATGATGTAGTCGTAGCCCGCCGACGCGAGCTGGAGCCAGCGGAGCCGCGGCCGGTCCGGCAGGGCCATGACGGCGTCGGCCACGTCGACCTCGAAATTGCGCACGGCAAAGAAGGTCACGCGGTCCGCGCCGTCGGTCGGCACCCCGGACTCCCGGCTGACCACGTCGAACTCAATGCCCGCGGGCACTCCCCCCAGCCGCTCCAAAGCCTCAGCCCGCGTCACATACGGCAACCAAACCAACATGTTCACTCCTCTGTCATCCCGGGCACCGTGGCCATGGGGTCGGGCACCGTGGCCATGGGGTCGGGCACTGTGGCTACGGAGCGAGGAACGAGCGACAGCCACAGGGCCCGACACCGTGGCCCCGGCGTCAGCAGACCACCGCCGATCATCCCAACCCCCCTTGTCATCCCAACTCCCTTTGTCATCCCGGCGAAAGCCGGGATCTTCCCCCGCCACCAACACATCCCCCTGGCCATCCCACCCCCCTGTCAGCCTGAGCGGAGCGAAGGATCTCTCCGCCACCGAGATCCTTCGCTCCGCTCAGGATGACAAGGCAACTCAGGCTGACAGGGCAACGCGTGACCATCGTGACCCTCAACCCACCAGCGCCCGCCGCACGGGATACCCCGCGGCCGCCAGCGCGTCCTGCACGTCCCGCACAGACAGCGTCCCATAGTGGAACACGGACGCGGCCAGCACGGCGTCCGCCCCCGCGGCGACGGCGGCCACGAAGTCCTCGACCTTCCCCGCTCCCCCCGACGCGATCAGCGGCACGTCCGCGATGGCGCGCACGGCCCGGATCATCGCCACGTCGAACCCGGCGGTCGTGCCGTCGGCGTCCATCGAGTTGAGCAGAATCTCCCCCACGCCGCGGTCGACCGCCTCCTTCGTCCACGCCAGCGCGTCGAGGCCCGCGGACGTGCGGCCGCCGTGCGTCGTGACGCCGAAACCGGAGGGCTGGCCGGCCTCGCGCCGGGCGTCGACGGACAGGACCAGGACCTGGTTGCCGAAGCGGGCGGCGATCTCGTCGATGACCTGGGGCCGGCGGATGGCGCCCGTGTTGATGCCGACCTTGTCGGCGCCGGAGCGGAGGAGTCGGTCGACGTCCTCGACCGAGGCGACGCCGCCGCCTACGGTCAGGGGGATGAAGATCGTCTCGGCGCAGCGGCGGACCATGTCGCGCGTCGTGGCGCGGCCCTCGGCGGACGCGGAGATGTCGAGGAAGGTGAGTTCGTCGGCGCCCTCCTCGCCGTAGCGGCGGGCGAGTTCGACGGGATCGCCCGCGTCGCGCAGGTGGAGGAAGTTGACGCCCTTGACGACGCGGCCGCCCGTGACGTCGAGGCAGGGGATGACCCGGATGGCGACTGACACGGGGCCCAGACTAGTGGGCCGTCAGGCCAGGTCGAGGAACTCGTCGAGGACCCGGACGCCGAACTGGAGCGACTCGATCGGCACGCGCTCGTCGACACCGTGGAACAGGCCCGTGAAGTCGAGGTCGGCCGGGAGCCGGAGCGGCACGAAGCCGTAGCACTCGATGCCCAGTTCGGTCCACGCCTTGGCGTCCGTGCCGGCGGACAGGAGGTACGGCACGACCTGGGCGCCGGGGTCGTGGCGCTCGATCGACGTCCGCATGGCGCCGACGAGGGCGGAGGCGAGGTCCGCCTCGACCGAGGTCTGCTCGTGGAGGATTTCGAGCCGGACCTTCGGGCCGATGACCTCCGTGACCGCCGCGATGAACTCGTCGCGCCGGCCGGGGAGGTAGCGCCCGTCGACCTGGGCCGTGGCGCGGCCGGGGACGACGTTGACCTTGTAACCCGCGTCGAGCATGGTCGGGTTGACCGTGTGGGACATCGTGGCTGCCACCATCCGGGCGATCGAGCCGAGCCGGGCGAGGGTCTCCTCGACGTTGTCCGCCGTGATCTCGACGCCGAGCGCCGCCCCGGCGGCGTCGAGGAAGGCCGCCTGGGCGGGGTGGAGCCGTTGGGGGAAGCGGTGGGCGCCGAGCCGGGCGACGGCGGCGGCCAACTCGGTCACGGCGTTGTCGGCATGGCGCATGGAGCCGTGGCCGGCCGGGCCCTCGGCGATGAGCTTGAGCCACGCCAGGCCCTTCTCCGCGGTCTGGACCAGGTAGAGCCGGGCCGCGTCGGCCGTGACGGAGAAACCGCCGACCTCGCCGACGGCCTGGCGGCAGTCGGCCACGGTCTCCGGGTGCTGGCGGACGAGCGGCACGGCCCCCAGGACGCCGCCGCACTCCTCGTCGGCCGTGAAGACGAGGCGGATGGGCCGGCGCGGCGGGCGGCCCTCGCGCACCCGCTGGCGCACGACGGCGAGGAGCATGGCGTCGAAGTCCTTCATGTCGATCGCGCCCCGGCCCCAGACGCAGCCGTCCTCGACGGCGCCCGACAGCGGGGGCACGGTCCAGTCGGCGGCGACGGCGGGGACGACGTCCGTGTGGCCGTGGAGGAGCAGCGGCGGGAGGGTCCGGTCGACCCCGTCGGGCTCCCAGCGGGCCACGAGAGTGGTCCGGCGCGGGGCGGCCTCGTAGACCTCACACTCGATCCCGACGTCGCCGAGCTTCTCGGCCACGTAGTCCGCGGCCACCCGCTCCCCCGGCCCAGCCAACCCGGGCCCGGGATTCTGGGTATCGATCCGGATGAGGTCGCTGAGAAACCCCACCACTTCGTCTTCAGCCGCAACCATGCCGGCGATTATGCCAGCCGCCCCCCGACAACACATTCCAGTACCGGTACCTGCGTACCGTTGTTTCAGACAACGATCCACAGGACCGGTACCGCTGTACCGTTGTTTCAGACAACGATCGACAGTACCGGTACCGCTGTACCGTTGTTTCAGACAACAGTCCACAGGACCGGTACCGCTGTACCGTTGTTTCTCCGAGGAAAAAGCAACGGTACGCCGGTACCGGTACTGTGGACCGTTGCTTTCGGGGGCGAAAAACAACGGTACAGCGGTACCGGTACTGTGGATCGTTGCTGTCGCCGGCATGGTGTGGGGGCGCTAGGGTGGGCGCATCCCTGACGCTTGTCCCCCCGTTGGTCCAAGGGAGGTGCCCCGTGGCCGACACCGCGATCATCGGAGCGCCGGTCCCGCGTGACCCGCAGTCCGTCGACCGGTTTGCGCCCTACTACACCGAGCATTACGCCCGCGTTGTCGCCTACGCCCGCCGCCGCACCGGGGACCTCGGGGCCGCGGAGGCCGTGGCGGCGACGGTGTTCGCCCAGGCGTGGCGGAAGACGCGGCTCGACCCGCCGCCCTCGGGCTGGCTGTTCCTGACGGCGCGGCGCGTCCTCGACGAGCGGGGCGCCGCCGACGTGACGCTGGCCGGGCTGTGGCTGGCCGAGGCCGCCGCGACCGCGCCGGACGGGCCGCCGCCAGAGTTGCCCGCCGATCTCGCCGCCACGTTCGCCGCCGTCGACGCGCTCCCCCCGGCCGACCGGGAACTCGTCGTGGCGCTGGGTTGGGACGGGCTGACGACGGCGGAGTGCGCCACGCTGCTCGTGACGTCGCCGGTCACGGTGCGCGCCCGTCTCACCGCCCTGAAACGGAGCCTCGGCCGCCACGCCGGCCGGAGGGCGTCATGACGTGGTACCGCCGCTTCCGCCGCGCCAACCCGATCCCCCCGGCCAGGCGCGGCCAGGTGTCGTCCCAGGGGCGGACCGATCTCCGCGCCATCCTGCCGCGTGACCCCGTGTCCGACGAGGTCATCACGGCCGCGTTCGCCCGGCCGCCGCTGCGCCGCCGTTGGCTGATCGGCGGGGCCGCCGCGCTGGTCGCCGTGGTTGTCCTCGGTGCGGCCGGCCTTGTCATCTGGGGCGGCGGACCAGGCGCCACGCCCAGCCCGGCGGCCCGCGTGACGCCTGCCCCGTCCTCGCCCGCCGCCGCGCCGACCCCCGCACCCCGGCCCACGCCCAGCCCCCGGCCCTCGCCCAGCCCATCGCCGTCCGCCTCCGCGACCCCCTTCACGCCCACCTGCGAGGCCGCGCCGCAGGATTTCCTGGACGCCGTCTTCGCTCTCAGCGGCGGCGGGCCGGGCTCGGCCGGCGCCGCCGTGGTCGTCCCCGTCGGCGACGGCACCGTCCCGGGCGAGCAGTGGTGGCTCGGGGCAGTCCAGTACGGCGTCGTCCCGGTCGGCCAGGCGGACCTGGCGCTGGGCGACCGGGCGGCGTGGCTGACCAATCGGTGGAGCCCGGTCCAGCCGGATGGGGCCAAGCTCATCCCGGTCGGGGCGGACGACTGGGGCAACGTCACGTGGGACGCGGCCCAACTCGCGCGGGGGCAGGCGGCACTGGCCGAGGCGTGGGCGTGTCTGGACCGGGCGACGGCTGGGCGGACGCCGTCGCCGGCCGCGCCGGAGTACACGTTCACGTGCGAGCAGGCCCCGGCGGCCGTGGTCGACCAGGTCGAGGCGTGGACCGGGCAGCGGTACGACAACCTGCCCATGGTCGAGGTGGGCGAAGGGCTCCAGGTGGGCGAACGCTGGTGGATCGTCGCGGGTCGCCTGACGAATGTGCCCAGCCCGCAGCAACCCAGCGGGCCGTTGTGGATCAAGATTGCGGACGACCCGGACCATCCTCCGACCGTCGACGACGCCGCGTGGAGCGACGTCTCGTGGACCGGCGAGCAACTGGCCCGCGCCAAGGCCGCCTACGCCGCCTGGCTGGCTTGCCTCTAGCCCGCACTATGTCGCCGATCAGGCTGTCCCCGTTCCCCCAGGGACCCGCCCCCGTGGCTACCATCATGGGCATGCGGACCCACACCCCAGCCGAGATGGTGGTCACGCTGGCGCGGCTCCAGCGGTTCGCCGAGCGCACGCCGTGGGCCGGTACCGGCCGGCGGCGGACACACGGCCAGGAGCGCTGGCTCGAGACGCCGGCCGGCCGGATCCGGGTCCTCGTCTACCAGCCCGGGGCGGACGCCGCCCGGCCGCTCGTCGTCGACCTGCACGGCGGCGGCTTCGTCTTCGGCCATCCCGAACTCGACGACCGCCACCTGCCCCGCCTCGCCGAGGCCGTCGGCGCCACAGTCGTCAGCGTCGACTACGCCCTCGCCCCGGCGGCGCCATTCCCCCAAGCGCTGGAGGAGTGCGCGGCGGTCGTCCGCTACGCCCAAGACCACCCGGGCGAGTTCGGCATCGACCCCGCCCGCGTCGGCCTGCTGGGCCACAGCGCGGGCGGCAACCTGGCCGCGGCCGTCTGCCTGCCGGGCGGACCGCGTGACCCCGTCGCGGTCCAAGCCCTCGTCCTCGACTACCCGGTCCTCGACCTCTACACGGGCGGCGACAACAAGCCCAGGGGCCGCGGCTGCGTCGCCCGAACGGCCCTCCACCCCCGGTTCAGCGGCGCCTTCGACGCGGCGTACTGCCCCGACCGCGCCCAGCGGGCCGACCCGCGCGTGTCCCCGCTGTTCGCCCGCCGAGCCGACATCATGGGCTTCCCGCCGACCCTGATCCTGGCCGCCGGCCACGACTCCCTCCGGGCCGAGGCCGCGGCGTTCGCGGACCACCTGGCGGACGCGGGCGTCGACGCGGCCTACTACTGCTTCCCGGACTCGGGCCACGGCTTCACGCTGCGCGCCCACAGCCCAGCCGCCCACCAAGCCTGGCGCCTGATCGACGCGCACCTGGCGCGGTGTCTGGCCCCATCGGCGACACCCTCAGAGTTTCCGGGGTCGTCGGGTCAGCCCGCCGCTGGCCTGTCACGCTGACGCGGACGGCCTACGCGAGCGCGGCCACGAGGTCCGCGATGGCCTGGTCGTCGAGGGCGGAGACCGATTCGGTCGCTCCGACGATCTTCTTCACGATCGCCCGCTCGATGAAACCCAGCCGGTCGAAGTGGAACTCGCCGCCGACGAACCACGCGCCCACCGCGTGACGGCGCAGGGTCTCGGGAAACGCCGCCGCGACCTCCGTCTCGCGCTTGGCCGGGTCCGGCTCCATGCCGCACACGAACAACGCCAACGGCCGGTCCTGCAGCGTGGCTGCGTTCGCCTGGAGAAACGCCGTCACGCGCTTGTCCGGCCGGCCGGCGTAGACCGGCCCGCCGACGACGATCCGGCCGAACCCCGAGAGGTCCGGCGCCGGCGTCTCCGCCAGGTCGACCAGAGTGGCGCCGCCCAGCCGGTCGGCGATCCGGGCGGCCACGGCCGCGGTCGTGCCGTGTTTCGAGTAGTAGACGATGGCAGTTTCGGTCACCCGATCACGGTAACGCCCACCCGCCCCCCGCGGGGGCCGCACAACCCCCGTCCAACCCTGAACTGTCCCTGAGGGCCGGACCGCCGTCCCGCACCGCCGGGACCGGCATGAGGCGGCCAGCCGCCAGGCCACGCGGACACGGCTAGGCTGGCCCCATGGACCTCCGGGAACTGGCCACCACCACCCATCTGGGTGTGCCCTTGCTGCTGTCACCGCCGGCGCCGGCCGACGCCGACGCCATCTACGAGTTGGTCCAGGACCCGTCGATCCCCCGCTGGACGACGGTGCCCTCGCCCTACCCGCGCGAGTTCGCGGACGACTTTGTCGCGAGCACGGCCGCCACGTGGGAGGCCGCCACCACGGCACCCCCGTCGGCTGCCGTGGCAGGGCCAGAACTCGTCTGGGCCATGCGCGTGGGCGGCCGGTTCGCCGGCTGCGCCGGCCTCAAGCGCCACGGCGGCGGCACGCTCGAGATCGGCTGGTGGCTGGGCGTGCCCTACCGCGGCCAGGGGATCGTGACGGCCGCGACCGCGCTCCTCGTGACGACGGCTTTCTCACCCGACTACCCGTTGCAGGCCACGACCGTGACGTGGCACGCCTACCTCGGCAACCAGCCGTCGGCGCGGATCGCCCACCGCCTCGGCTTCCGCTACACCGGCCTCTTCACCGACCCGGACGCCGGCCCCTGCTGGTCAGCCGAACTCCACCCCGGCGACCCCTTGACCCCCAGCACCCCCTGGACCGCTCCCGGCGAACCCTTGGCCGCGTGACACGCAGTCACGTGTGAGCCCCAGGGTTTGCCGCCAGGTCTTCCATGTCCAGTGTCCATGCGGGTGTCTCCTGGGGTCTTAGGCGAAGCCATCGGCGTCACAGACTCGCCGTAGGCGGGCGTCGAAGGTGAGCACGGCGTCGGCGGCTTGTGCTCTGGCCACGGCCAGCACGCAGGCGTCGGTCATTCGTAGGTTGCCGTCGAACTGCGCGGCGGCCAACTCTTGCGCGGTCGTGTCGCGGATCGTGCAGCCTATCGCGTGGAGGTCGCGGATGGTTGAGGCCCACTCGTCCCGGTCGAGTCCGGCGAGCACTTCCGCGAGGTTCACCGTGTGCATCACGAGGCGCGGCCACGCAGCGATGGCCTCGAGAGAGCGGGCGTGGAACTTGTGTTCCGGGGTCTGCCAGGCGATGACGACGCCGGCGTCAAGCGCGGCCAGGTCGGAGGTCACCGGTCCCATTCCTGCCGCAGGTCATCGAGGTAGTACGGGCCGAGCTTGGACGGGTGCTTGCCCGCTAGGGCGGTGACCTTGGCCAGCCGGGCCCGGTAGGCCAGTTCGGGGTCTTCCTTCAGCTTGTCCCGCCCCAGCGCGGCCAGGCGCGCAATCAGCCGTGACGTTGACGTTTCGTCAGGCCAGGCGAGGCGACCCATGGCCAGTGACTCGGCCAAGTCCGCGCTTTCCGTGACCGTATGCCGTGGGAGAGTCGTCGTCATACCGTGGAGTGTAGCGCCGGAGAAAGGTCAGGTGCATCACTGCCACCAGGTGAGGCGAAACCTCCTGACCGGGGTGGCGTGAGAACAGTCCCCCAAACCATTGTCCTCCCCGCGGAAGCGGGGCCTGGAACTGCAACAGAAATCTAGCCTGGAGTGATTCCTCCGGCGACCAAAGGGCGTCCCGATGCTGGCACGTCGGGAGCGCCGGCGCTCTCCGCAGGATTCACCTCAGGCTCGGGAGGAGCCGTCGCGCGGGTCGATGGGGATGAGGCCGTGCTCGCCAGTGGCGGTCCCGCCGTGGGCTCCGAGGAAGGGCTCGGTGAGGCAACGCTAGGGCTGGGCGAAGCATCCGTCGGGGTGCAGACTGGAACGTTTGGTTCCGGCGCGTCGGTCAAGCGTCCCAAGAAGAACCCGAAAGCCAGGCCGATCAGCGCAGCGACGAGGCCCAAAGCCAGTCGGGAACGAGAACGACCGCCCGTGCGTGTTCGAAGAGAGGTTTGGGCATCACCAGTGCGCTGGTCCCGAGTTGACGAAAGCTGCTCCGCGACGGGCGACAACGGCACGGCAGCCGAACGGGGTGGAGGAGGAGCCACCGGAACGGTCACGTCTTCCGCAGTGCCATTCAGACCAGTTGGTCCCCCCAGGAGATGGTCGGGCCGAGGCCGTCGCTCCGCAGCGACTGCGGACGAGAGTGGTGGTGTTCCGAAGGGTTGGGGCACTCTGGATGCTGGCTCGCCTAGACGAGACACGCCGTCTTGAGTCAGCCAGTCCGTCGTGTCCATGTCGACAGATCGCGGCGGGGAGCCTCCGCGCCTCGGTCGGGCCCAGCCCGACGGCGACAGGAGGGTGGAGGCCCGAAGATAGTCCCCGAGCCCTCTGACATCTTGCACTCCCGTGGCTGCTCTTGCTGCGCCCGTCAGGAGAAGCTTCACCTCCTCTGAACCCAGAACGTCATCCACAGGCGTGGCCAGGGGCGCCGAGTCCAAGTCAAGGAAATCCATGTCGGGACGAAGCCCTGGCTTGAGAATCGCGGCCGGAGACCACGCAAAAGACAACTTGAATGGACTGAGATCAGGCTGAGAGTGGTAGGTCGTGACACCGACCTGTCGCACCAGGGATGGCGGTAGGACACGTAGCATGGCGTCCAACAGGGGTCGGGGAGTGCCGAGTTCGTCGTGGACCACCACCAGCGGTCGTTGGGTCAGCAGCGAACTCAAGAACCAGCGCAAGAAGAGGATCTGCCGTTCATCGAAACTCGGGTCGACCACGCACGAGGAGGTCTTTCCCGTGACAATCTCAGCGGGATCAAGATTAGGATTCGGAGACCAGTCGGCTTCCCACCAGAGAGCTGGCGCCGCGCTGTCCATCCAGTTCAAGGCGTCCTGCAAGGAGATCCCTTCCGCCGTTCCGTGCTGGTCGAATGGATCCACGACGATCTCGGACACGAAACGGGCGTCGCTCACGGCACGTTCTGACGACAGCTTCTTCCGAAGCGCGACAACAGTTCCCCACTCGTGTTGGGGCTCGTAGGACAAGGCCGTGTAGCCGTCGGGCAGTTGATCGGGAATGTGCCCTATCGCCAACAAAGAGAAGGGTGCCAAGGCCGAACTCGTGTGGCTGACGGGCCACCGCCACCCGGCGGACCGGGCAACAGCGCCGTGGCTGGTTCCGACCAGCGTGCGCTGAGCCCAGGACACCATGAGGCGCTCAAGTCGCCGCTGTTCAGCCACGGCTGGCATCCTGATCCGGGCGGTCGGCGGGCTCGTCAAGCCCTTCCTGGAATAGAAGCGCCACGAAGGGGTCCAAGGCCCGATCTGGCGCTCCCACCCGGGCGGGTGGGTGCAACTTACTCTGCGGCCTTTCCGCGCTCGTGTCGGTGTCGTTGCCTGCCCCCGACAGCGCCACGTAGTACGTCTCCCCTAGGCTCTCCACTCTGTTGACCAGAGCCTGCCCCCCATGGGACAGGACAAACTGACGGACAACCTGGCCCTCTTCTTCGATCTGCCCAATCCATTCATCAATACGTACGGCGCTCGCATCCAAACCTCGCCCCTTAGCCGCGCGCGCCACCGGCGAGTACTGGCGCTCAGCGCGCGACAGTAGGAGCTCCGGCGGAAACGAAGGTTCTCTTTCGTATCGATCACACTTGGTCAGGACCACAAAAATAGTCCGATCTTTGAACTCGACATAGGGAAACTCTTCATAGAAATCGCGGATGGTATCGACGATGTCGAGGGTCTCGCTAAGTTGGTTGGCCCCACCGAATTTTTCCTGATCAATATGCGCATCATATTCCTCGAATCCGGTGAGGCACCCTGGGGCCACGGCGATAATAATCGCATCCAGGAAGGGGACGAACGGGTATCTCTGTCGATACTGAGAGGTCGCCGAGTCGGCGTCCTCAGTAAATAGAACCTGCTGCGCCTCGCCCGCTGTGTCATAAACAAGAAACTCTCCGAGCCGTCGCTCCTCCCTCCACACATCGAAGAACAGGCTTGCGGGATGGTCGCCTTCCGGTGGCAGCGGGGTTTGCTGCAGGTCGTCCCCGTAACGTCGGCGCAATAACGGTTTGCTACGTCCTGCAGGCTCGATCGAGAATCCGTCAGCCAGGGGTTGCTTGATGACTTGCCGAGCCAACGCACGGACGAGGGCGCCCTTGCCAGATCGAGTGAACCCGAAAACCCCCATACTGACCACAGGCATGCTCGGCAAAGGATGCAAGTTCGGGCAGTATTCATGGCACGCTTGGACAGCGAATTCGTGTCGCTCCTGCGGCGTCGCGTCTGGGCCCGGCCTGTGTCGCACCCGGCCGCGCGCATCGAGATAACGCACATTGCACTCCGCGCCGTCCCAAATAACTTGGGCGGCACAGATCGGGCAGTGGTTGATCATCTTCATGAGGCGCTCCTATTTTCGCGTTGAGTGCACAACAAGTGCTATGGGCCGACCGCGATGCCCGACAACAGAGCACGAGCGCGGTTCCACACGTCATTCGTCTCATCCTCGGCCACAATGAATATATCCGCTTCGACGACAACGTCCTTGCCGCCGCCAAGGGAAAAACTTGCAGTGTAGAACTGCCACACTCCACTGTCGGCCGCTTGGCAACCGAAGTATTCCCACTGCGGGTAGTCACCAAGAAGGTCAGAGCGGCACTCCTCTGCAGTGCCCCAAGTAGGCGAGTAGCCTGACTCGGCGAGGCGCAACGAGACCGGAGATCCCTTCGACGTTCCCAATCCGATGCTGGCCTCCGCAAACACCTCTGCCTGCTCTTCGTTGCCTTGGCCCTGCTCCAAAGGATCACCACCCGGGGTTTGGACCTTGAAGCGAATTGTTTCGTTCGCCGATCCGCCCTTCACCACGGCCTGAAGCGGGATCGTCCAAGCCGAAGAACCCAAGACGTCATCATAAAGCGTGGCGTTGACCTTTTGCTTTGACCGGTCCAGTCGAGTGAGGTCGGAGGCGCGAACATTCGCCAAGAACGCGCTCTCCTCGAGGTCCAACTCGAAACGGGATTCCGCCGTACATCCTGACTCCCGGAAATACACCGTGACCCCGGTCTGGCCGACACCGCTAGACTGGGTAATGTCGTAGCGGGTCGTGGAGTCGAAGACCCCGCTGGTCCACGGCTCCAGCGATAGCAGACGACCAGCCGAATCCTGTTCAGCCTCAAGGAGTTCCCAAGTGAACTCCCCCGCTGTCCAACGGACCGAATGACCACGCACATATCTGGAGGACCACGCCACGTCGGTATCACTGCCCCCGAACGCTTGAGCGTTGACTCCCGTCGATACCGATCCACTAATCCCCTGCCACATCTGAACAAATGCGTCCAGACATGGATAATCCAGATTGTGTAACCCCATCACTGGACTCGCGCTGGCGCCCAAGCCGACCGTGGGGTCGGGTAATTTCCCCACAATAACCATGGAATCCTGCGCCAACTCAGACACGCTCATGAGAGACCACCCCTCAGTTGTCTCGACGCATCCCAACCAGGTGGGCCGGTTCCAAGAATACGGCGATTCGCACGTGGCTGCGCTCGTCATGGTCAGCGCCCGGTCCACTGCTTCATCACCGTCCGTCCGCAGATCCAAGAACCCGAGCACAGTCACAACTATCCCCACAGCCGCTGCGCTGCACAGTAACCCAACCATCGCCAAGCACCGCGAGACAGAGTCACGAAACATGGGACGACCTCCCCGCAACAGCGCTGTGGTTGCACCGACACATGAGGAGAATGACGCACAGCCCGACCACGAGGCAGAACGGCAACACCGCCCACAGACACCACTGGGCCTGGCTCCAGTGCGGCACGTCCCAGGCCCGAGTCGGCACGAATCTGTAAGTGATCTCCTCGCAGGATCGGGCCCACAAGTCGCACGCAGCCAGGGCGACCAGGCCGAGCGCGACACCAACCGCCTGACGGCCCGCCAACATGGTGTACGTACGCGCTGCCGCCGACCACGGCAGAAGGACCAACACAGCGACGGCGGCCGGAACCGCGCAGATCACCAAATCCATGGTTGCCAGTTCTTCTTGCAGGACCCACGGCAACGCATAACTGTTCGCCCAAAGCAGCAGACCCGCGACCACTAACCCGAGCACGACCGCGAGTCCGACCATCAGTGCTCGCGCAGCAGACATCGGGTGCGCAACCACATCATTCGTGGCCCGCCCGTGGTCCCGGCGACCTCTAACCAGATCCGCCGGCAGAACGGCTGTGCTCTCGACGGCCAGCAGCAGCGCTTCTCGACCTGCCGACCGGATTTCCGTGACCTCGCCGTCAGGTTTCACGCTCCCGCCTGATGCAATGCGCGGACTGCCCTGTTCGCCGTGCTCACCGCTCTTGGCCAGACCGATCCTGCCGTCGGCGACCGGCCCCGGCACCCGTTGCCGACCCGCGGGTTCGGAGTCGGGCAGCGCCGATGTCGCCTTGCGCGCCGTCGCGGCGTCAAGCCGCCGAGGGGCGTCCTGCTGCTGCCGACGCCGGATCGGTCTCTTCCCGAGTCTGGCGGCAATGTCCTGTAGTGAAGCGAACTGATCAGATCCCTGCGATCCCCCCTGGCTAGGGCTCCCACCGCCCGATTCACCATTCGCGTCGGCCTGGCCCGGAGATCCTCCGTCCGGGTTGTTCGGGTTGGTCCGGCGTCGACGCACGGGTCTCCTGCCCAATTGGGCCGTCAGCTTCTCCCAAGAGGGAGTACCCAAGCCCCTCTCCGACTCGCCTCCGTCGGCCAAGCAGTCCGCTCCGGGGACAAATGGTTGGCGCGCTGAACTGGCCTCAAGGAAGACGCCGCTCATGTCGGCCCATTCGGTCGGCGTGAGACCTTCGTCGGCTAGCCCCGTGGGTTCACACGGAGGCGGACTAACACGGCCGGAGTCCCACAGAGACGCCTGCTGGCCGACTTCCCTGCGAACCCGCTCCGCCAATCCCTCGTTCCATGGTCGAAGCGCTGCCACAACATCCGCCAGCACCGCGTCAAAGCTCGCGTCCCTCTTGGCGAAAGCCCGCAGCAGGCCCGCAATCGCTAACTTTTGAGATGGCGAGACGGCGTCCCACCACTGGTCATCTGACGGGACGACGACCGTCGAATAATCCGGCCATCTAGTCGGCGTCTCGTCACCAGGAGGAGGTACCGGCCAGGACAGAGGTTGTTTGTTCGCTCGGCAGTAGCCGAAACTTCGCCCGCGAGTAGCAGCCACAACGGCGCATTGTGCAACCGAGAAGATGTCGGTCAATGGACTCTGACCCGAGAGAGGCGTGGGCACCGACTGCAGACGTGGCGGCTGGTAGGGGCCAGCAACAATCTGGGTGTTATGAGTGAGATCCATTGCCATAGCGCCCGGATCAAGCGCGTGACCATAGTCAATGAGGACGAGGTCCGCCGGCCCCGCCCGGAGAACGGCTCGCACGTCTGGCGACATGGAGCGCAACAGAAGATTCGGCAATCGAATATCCCGATGAACGACACTCGTGGGAGTGTTCCAATCGTTCTCCCCCAGGGCCAGTTCGGCGATGGCGGTCAGCCCTGAGACGAGAATACCTTCCACGAGATTGCGGATCTCTGGTCCCGCCGTGTTGGCGCTCCAAGAAGCCGACTGCCTCAGCACTTCGGCGCAGGAAGGGCCGTACCTCTCGTATACGCCATACCAGGTGCCGAATTTTCCCTCAGACTCGTGCATCGCCGATCCGACAAAGCGCGCGAGGTGGGACTCCGAATCCAGCCACCTGCGAATTCTCTCCACTTTCAGGCTGCAGGCTTCGTCACGCTCCCAGCGCGTCTTGAAACCATGCGTCTCACGCCCGTCAAGGCACTTACAGGCCAGGAGCGGCGGCAGTCCTTCTTCATCGGATTCCGGCCAGGCTGCGAAGACGCCTCGAAACGCGACTATCTCGTCGCCGTTCGGTATCTTGTCTCTCGCGCCGAGCGGCTGATCTGACACGACGACCTGGTGGTCAGCATCGCCCGGACGCTTGGTACGGATGACCTTATTCATGTCGCGACGGTCCTACTCATGCGGAGCCCCCATCAAGTCCCTCAGCGGAGAAAGCCAAGGTGACTCGGCCATCCCCCAGGCGCACTTCGGCTGGCAGGTCGGCCACGATCGTGTCGCCGTGCTCAATGACCTTCCAAGCACCGTCGGAACGAAGCCTGGTCTTGGTTCTCGGCCCGCTATGTTCGCGAATCTCCAACTGCTGAGAGTTCAGGAAAGTCGCAGTCAGGTGAGAGTTCGAGATGTTGCGAGTAGCCGCCAGTTCGGGGATCAGGATTCCATCACAGGCCCGACCGATCTTGTAGGGATGCCCCCACACCAGTTCGGAGTGGGTGATCGCCGACCGGCCAGCGATCGCGATGGTCACCAGACCCGTGTGCATAACCGTCGTCCCCGCGCCAACCCCGGTTGACCGAGCTTGACCGTCTGCGGGCAGCAGCGGAGTCGCCGATTCCCGAACCTCTGAGTCTGCCAGGGGAATGTCGACAAACGCGAGCGGAGTGTCTTCCGGCCAGGTGGCCTCCACCACAACTCGCCGAGGGCCGACGGCAGCCAGGCCGACACTGAATCGCGGGGCAGCTAGAACGCAGCCCTGCCGGTCGGCCAAGTAGCGGGCGCGCACCATGGTCTTATCGCGGACTTGCCTGCCGAACTCAAGGCGGTTGTGGTTGAACCTCTCCGCCAGGCGTGGATCCGGCAGGGCCACTCGCACGACAATGCGAAGATCACTGCCCCCGCAGACTCCGCCAACGGGATACGCGACAGTGGCTCGAGCCGCCTTGCGCGCCGCCTGATTGATTAGACCACGGCCGTTGGGGTCGCGAGCGGGCAACCAATTGCGTATCCGGTCCAATGTGCCATCAATTGCCCCCCCCCATGGCTTGGACGGGAGATACCGACTCCACACGTTCGCCACGAGCACGAACGCGACGACTATGAGCACGACACAAGAGACAGCAAGGACGCCCGCATGTGAAACAAGGGTTACTGTCATAAAATCTCCCGCGACCAGCGGCCTCGGGAGGCCCGGCGGTTGTCAATGGCCCGGGAATTCAGAGGCCGTGGCGGCAACTCTATTGGGAGTGAAGCCAACGATTCAACCCTTGGGGCGACGTCAATCCGAGACACTACCTACCGAGGGAATGGAGACATCCCCTCGGACTGCGTCGGGCGGTCAGGTTCAACGTGTGGGCAAGGCCCGAGGGAACAGTCCCCGGGGTCGTTCCTGCCGTCAGTGGGACTGACGGTCCCGCGTTGCCGAGGGCTCCCCTTGCGGGAGCCCGAGGCGACGCATCTGCTGTTGTCCTTGCTTCCTTGTCACTCCTCCCCCCCCCTGGCACGACCTCCCCTTGTGTTGATCTCGGTGCACGCGTAGAGGGCCTGTGGCGGCTGGCTGCGGCGGCCACTCTGAGCCGTCACCATGGATCATTGCGAGTGGATCACTGCGAACCCGGCCCACAGCCCGGCGTCCGCCGACTGGACGGCTCATGGGGTGTCGTGCGACCTCGTCGCGGTCAACGACGGACTGCCGGGCGCGGCGTCAACCCCTTGACCCCCAGCACCCCCTGGACCGCTCCCGGCGAACCCTTGGCCGCGTGACAAGCGAAGCGGGGGCGTCGAGCCTGGCCATGGCGCCGGCCATGTGGCCGACTAAAACCGAGATGCCAGGCGCGCCCCCGCAGTCCGAGTGTAGACCAGGTGACGCGCGCTCCGACACCCCCGTCGGCCATTCATGGCGGCACTAGACTCCATGTGATGGCACGATCCAACGACGACATGCTCTATGAGATCGAGCACGCGAACGAGGGGCGCGGTCCGGTCCCCCTGGCCAGTTACCATGGCACGGCTCTGCGCGAAATCATGGACTTGATGGATGAGCGAGCCGACGTGGAAGCACGGATTGCCCAGGCGGTCGACCGCGCCCGCAGTGAAGGCGCGACCTGGCCCATGATCCGTCTCGCTCTCGCCGTTTCGCCGCCGACCTCGTCGAGGCGCCTACGCCCCATCACAAGCGAAGCGGGGGCGTCGAGCGAGGCCATGGCGCCGGCCATGTGGCCGACTAGAACCGAGATGCCAGGCGCGCCCCCGCAGTCCGAGTGTAAACCCGGTGACGCGCCCTCCGACACCCCCCCCCGCAGGACATCATGATTCTTTCCGTTGCTAGTGGGGGAATCGTGACGGCCCGGTGACGCGCCCTCCGACACCCCCCGCAGGACATAGGAAGCGGGGCGCCTAGCCCCCGCTTTCAATCGGTCCGTTATTTCAGGACTCGCAGGGGGAGCGCCCCGCGTCCCCAGCGTAATCCCTCACCACCCCTGTTGGCCATACCCCGACGAGACTCAGAGATGCTGCTCGCATCCAGGTCGCGCGCCCACCACCTCGGACATTGAACCGTCGATCACACGTTGAAGCGGAACTCGACCACGTCGCCGTCGTGCATGACGTAGTCCTTGCCCTCGATCCGCGCTTTGCCGGCCGCGCGGGCGGCGGCCAGGGAGCCGGCCGCGACGAGGTCGTCGAAACTCACGACCTCGGCCTTGATGAAGCCCTTCTGGAAGTCCGTGTGGATGACGCCGGCCGCCTCGGGCGCGGTCCAGCCACGCTTGATCGTCCACGCCCGCGTCTCCTTCGGCCCGGCCGTCAGGAACGACTGGAGCCCCAGCGTGGCGTAGCCGACGCGCGCCAGCGTGTCGAGGCCCGGCTCGGCGATGCCCGCGTCGGCTAGGAACTCCGCCCGGTCGGCCGCGTCCATCTCGGCCAGCTCGGCCTCGAACTTGGCGTCGAGGAAGATCGCCTCGGCCGGGGCGACGAGCCCGGCCAGCGACTCCCGCAGGGCCTGGTCGGCCAGGTCGCCGGCGTCGCAGTTGAACACGTACAGGTACGGCTTGGTCGTCAACAGGAACAGGTCGCGCAGCAGGCTGGCGTCGAAGCCCGCCAGGTACAGCCCTTGGCCCCGCTCCAACACCTCTTGCGCCGCCACCATCGCCTCGTACTTCGGCCGCGCCTCCTTCTTGATCTTGGCCTCCTTCTCGACCCGCGGCAGCGCCTTCTCGAGGGTCTGGAGGTCGGCCAGGATGAGCTCGGTCGTCACGGTGTCGATGTCGGACCCGGGGTCGACGGCCCCGGCCTCGTGGGTCACGTTGGGGTCGCGGAACTGGCGCGTCACCTGGCAGATGGCGTCGGCCTCGCGGATGTTGGCGAGGAAGGCGTTGCCCATGCCCTCGCCGTGCGACGCGCCCTTGACGATGCCGGCGATGTCGACGAACGACACGGTCGCCGGGACGATCTTGGCCGAGTGGAACATCTCCGCCAGCACGGCCAGCCGGGGCTCCGGCACGCCAACGATACCGACGTTCGGGTCGATCGTCGCGAACGGGTAGTTGGCGACGAGCGCGTTGTTGCCGGTCAGGGCGTTGAAGAGGGTCGACTTGCCCGCGTTCGGGAGTCCGACGATGCCGATTGTCAGTGCCACGGGGAGGAGCCTACCCGCGCCGCCCGAGCCCCCGGGGCTTCCCTGGGGCTGCCGGGTCACGCGCGGGGCGAGACCGGCCGCCCCGCCCGGCGCCCGCGTGACAAAATGAACCCGAGATCCCCGCCCGGACCTCGGCCCGCTGGCCGGGCTTCACAAACCCATCACGAACACTTCACAGATTTATCCAACTGACCCGCGACAATGACCTTCAGCGAGTCACGTGGCACCCCCGCCACGGGAGCCTGAAACCCGCGGCCACACCGCGAAGGAGCCCAATGCTACGGATCCTATTCACCGACGACGAGGATGCCATCCGCGCCGGTTTCCGTGAGTACGCCGAGTTCCTCGGCTACCAGGTGACGGAAGCCGAGGATGGCATGGAAGCGGTCAACCGCTGCCGCGAGGACGACTTCGACATCATCGTGATGGATGTGATGATGCCCCGGCTCGACGGCTTCACGGCCGTCAAGGAAATCCGCAAGTTCTCCATGACCCCCGTCATCATCCTGTCCGCCCGCGGCGAGGAGTACGACAAGCTGTACGGCTTCGACCTCGGCGTCGACGACTACGTCACGAAGCCCTTCTCGACCAAGGAACTGATGGCCCGCATCCACGCCATCGTGGCCCGCTCGCACAAACCGGACGGCGAGTCGGCCGAGCATTCCATCTGGAGTCACCAAGGCCTCCACGTCGACATGACGGCCCGCGACATCAAGATCGACGGCGGCCGGGTCGAGCTGACCCCGAAGGAGTGCGACCTCCTGTTCTACCTGATCGAGAACCGCTCGATCGCCCTCTCGCGCCACCGCCTCCTCCAAGA
>JAISTC010000143.1 GCA_031272805.1 Propionibacteriaceae bacterium | reverse complement strand
TACGCGCCGCGCATCATCACGGTCCACATCCCGGTCGACAAGATCGGCGAGGTCATCGGCCCCAAGGGCAAGGTCATCAACCAGATCCAGGACGACACGGGCGCCAACCTCTCGATCGAGGACGACGGCACGGTCTACATCGGCGCCGACAACGGCGAGGCCGCGGAGGCGGCGCGCGACATGGTCAACGCCATCGCCAACCCGCACCTGCCGGAGAAGGGCGAGCGCTACCTCGGCACGGTCGTCAAGATCACGACGTTCGGCGCGTTCGTCTCCCTGCTGCCGGGCAAGGACGGCCTGCTCCACATCTCGAAGCTGCGCCCGCTGGCCGGCGGCGCCCGCATCGAGAACGTGGAAGACGTGCTGTCCGTCGGCCAGAAGCTGCAAGTCGAGATCAACGAGGTCGACGATCGCGGCAAGCTGAGCCTGATCCCGGTGCTGGAAGACGCCGACAAGAAGTAACCCTCAACCACACCACCACACGGCGCCCCCGGGAGACCTCCCCGGGGGCGCCGTGGCCTTGGGTGCGGCTGACGCGGCTGACGAGGGGGGTTATCGCAGGCGGCCGGTTCTGGTGACGGCGGCGGCCAGGGCGAAGGCGGCGGCGGCTATCACCGCCAGCATGATGAACGTCGACGTGTACGAGCCGGCGCTGTGTTCTTGCAGTTGGCTGGCGATCAGGGGGCCGAGCAGGGCCGCCGGGATGATCGCGAAGTTGATCGTGGCCAGGTTGGAGCCGTAGTGGGTCGGACCGTAGAACTCCGTCACGGTGGCCGACGTGATGGTTGGCGCGGCGCCGTAGGCGATGCCGACGAGGGGCAGGCCGACGAAGATCAAGGGCAGGCTGGACGTCAGGGCGGCCACGATCAGGACGATCCCGGCCGTCAGCATCACGCCGGTCGCCAGGGTCATCGCGGCGACGCGGCCGAGCCGGTCGAACAGCGCCCCGAAGACGACCCGGCCCAGCCCGTTGAAGACCGACACGATGAGGCCCAGGACGGCCGCCCCGCCGAAGGCGGCGGAGATCGTGGCGGCGCTGTTGATGATGAGGAGCCCGGCCGACGAGATGGCGATCATCCAGGCGGCGAACCACCAGAACGGCGCCGTCCGCACCATCTGGGAGGTCGTCAGGCCCGTGGCGCCGCCCGGCCCGGCGCCGGCCACGGGCGGCGGCTTCAGGACGAACGCGCTGGCCACGAGCACGGCGAACATCAGCGCGCCGAGCAGGCGGAAGATGGCGGGGAGCGCCCAGACCCCGAGCAGCGCGTTGACCAGGCCGCCGAGGATGAGGCCGCCCAGGCCGAAGCCCATGAGCAGGACGCCCGACGCGAAGCCGACCCGGCCGGGGAAGCAGCGGGTGACGGCGCTCAGGACCGAGTTGTAGCCCAGGCCGATGGCTGAGCCCCCGGCCACGCCGTAGCAGAGGTACAGGCGGACCAGGCTGCCGCCCGCGTCGGCGCCGTCGTAGAGCGACAACAGGCCGAACCCGGCGGCCAGCAGGACGCCCGCGCCGATCAGGACCGCCCGGTAGCCCAGGCGGGGCGCCAGCCGGCCGGCGGCGAAGCCGCCGAGGCAGAAGAACACCATCGACAGCGTGAACGTCCAGGAGAGCTGGGTCGCGGTCCAGCCGGGGAACTGGGCGCTGAGCGGCGCCCGGAAGATCGACCAGGCGTAGATCAGCCCCATGATGACCATGAGGACCGTGCCCGCCGTCAGCATCGTCCACTTGCTTCTGGGCATCGTGACCTCCTTGACTAGGAGTGGGACAGCCGGTGAGGGGAGGGGGTCGGCTCCGGCCGGGAGCGGCCGGAGGCCACCGGCCCCTACGCCGCGACCTCGTCCGGGTGCAGCTTGCCGCGGATGCCGGCCGCCAGGGCGCCCCACAGGTACTGCGAGCCGATGATGCCCGTGAACAGGACGAGCCGAGTGAACGTCGCGCTCCACGGGGCGTAGCCGCCCTCGCCCAGCCAGACCGACGTGAACACGAACTCGCCGCCGCCCAGGATCGGGACGTCCATGCCGCCGTGGCCGAGGACGGCCAGCGCCTGGATGATGCCGAACATGGCGAGGAGGCAGCCGATGACGTAGCAGGCGAACAGCATCCCCATGACGCCTGTGAACGTCGGCTTGAGCAGCATGAGGAAGAGCTGACCGACGCCGCCGATGACCGCCATGATGAGGAAGGCGAAGACGAACTCCAGCGGCACGGCCACCGGCGACGGCGTGGCCACGGCGAACGGGGCGACGCCGTCGGCCGCGTCGGGCAGGTTGAGCGTGGCGATGACCGACAGGACGAGCGACACGACCATGCCGGACATCAGCATGATCATGCTCGGCTGGCCGGCCTTCCAGAAGGCGTCGATGAACGTCTTCTTCTCGGACTTGCGCGTCCCGTTGATGCCGCCGGCGACGGCGGACGTCAGCCCGATCAGCGGGATGATCGAGCCGAAGCCGCCGTGGGGCTCGATCTTCTGCATCACCCCGGCGATGTAGAGGATGGCCACGACCGCGCCGCCCGTGACGAGCGCGTACGCGGAGAGATAGTTGTTGTCGGCCCCGAGCGCCGCCCGGAACACGCAGTAGAGAGCCTCGACGAGGAGGCCGTAGCAACCGCCGATGCCGGCGGCCTTGAGGATGGCTGTGCCCATGATCTGCCTTTCTCTTGGGCTGGTTCAGAAGCGCAGGACCGGCTTGATCGTGACGCCCGTGTGGGAGTCGGCGAAGGCCTGCTTGATGTCGGCGAAGTCGTAGAACCGGACGAGCCGGTCGATCGGCAGGAGGCCGGCCTTGTAGTACTCGGCCAACTGCGGGATGAACACCTGGGGGTTGGACCCGCCCTCCGTGACGCCCGTCAGGGAGCAACTCGGGTTCATCAGGGCCGGCTCGATCGGCAGTTCGATCGTGCCGGGCCCGGTGACGCTGACGACGCAGGCGTGGCCGAGGCGGCGCAGCGACTGGACGGCCGTCAGGGTCAACTGGGGCACGCCGGACGACTCGGCCGCGTAGTGGACGCCGCCGCCGGAGAGGTCCTTGATCGCCTCGACCACGTCGCCGACTGCCTTGGGGTTGACCGTGCCCGTCGCCCCCAGCTCGAGGGCGAGGGCCAGGCGGCCGGGGTTGACGTCGACCGCGATGATCTGGGAGCAGCCGGCGATCCGGCCCGCCATGATGGCGGCCATGCCGACGCCGCCGCAGCCGAACACGGCCAGCGACGTGGCCGGGCGCGGGTGGAAGACGTTGAGGACCATGCCGGCCCCCGTCTGGACGCCGCAGCCGAGCGAGCACATGTAGGCGAGCTGGTCTTCCGTCACGCCCTCGACCTTGACGGCGTTGCGCGCGTCGACGATGGCGTGCGTGGCGAAGGAGCCCTGGCCGAAGAACGACGAGATGTCCTGGCCGTTCTGGCTGAAGCGCTTCGTGCCGTCCTTGAACGTGCCCGAGAACGCCAGGAAGTTGAACTGGTCGCAGGCGAACGGGTGGGCGTCGCGGCAGTAGTCGCAGACGCCGCAGGACGGGTAGGTCATGATGACCTTGTCCCCGGGCTTCAGGTCGTCCACGGCCAGGCCGACCTCCTCGACCACGCCGACGCCCTCGTGGCCGAAGATGGCGGGCAGCGTGACCGGGATGAACTGTTCGATGCCGGCGGCGTCCGTGTGGCAGACGCCGGCGGCGACCATCCGGACGAGGACCTCCGTCGCCTTGGGGCCGGCGACCTCGGCCGTTTCCAGGGCGAGCTCGCCCTTGCTGTGGGTGATGGCAGCGGTGATTTGCATGATGCACTCCTTAGTTCTGTCGAGGCTCGGCCGGTCAGAGGTTGAACGCGGCCAGGTAGCCGCCGGAGATGGCGGGCTCCAACTTGCCGCCCTTGACGGCGTCGCCGACGACGACCGTGCGCGGATACTCCGCCTGGACGGCGGCGGCGAACTCGTTGTTCGGGGTCACGCCGAGCGAGATGACGAAGGCGTCCGCCGGGTAGGTGACGGTCTCGCCGCCCGTCGTGAACGTGGCCGTCCCGCCGTCGATGCCCACCAGCTCGTGGAGCGTGTGGACCTCCGGGTGGTGGGCGCCGAGCCGGCTCATGATGTCGATCAGGTTCTGGAAGAACAGGCCCGGGCCGATGTCCGGCAGCATCTCGAACAGGGCGATCTCGTTGCCCTGCGCCGCCAGGTATTCGGCCGTCTCCAGGCCGGTCATGCCGGAGCCGATGACGGCCACCTTCTTGCCCGCGAGGACGACGTCGCCGCCGAGGATCTGGGGCGGCGTGTAGACGTTCGGGCCGTCGAGGCCGGGGATGGCCGCGGGCCGGGCTGGCGTCGAGCCGGTGGCCACGATGACGCCGTACGGGTCGAGGGCTTTGAGGTCCGCGAGGGTCGGCGTGGTGCCGAGGCGGACCTCGACGCCGTACTTGGCCAGCATGGCCTCGTAGTACTCGAGGAGCCAGAGCATCTTCTCCTTCTTGGGCGGCTTGGCCGCGTAGAGGAGCTGGCCGCCGAGGACTGGCTTCTGCTCGAAGACGACCGGCCGGAAGCCCCGCTTGGCCAGGACGACCGCCGCCTCGAGCCCGCCCGGGCCGCCGCCGATGACGGCGACCGCGCGCCCGGCCCCGTCGACCCTGAGGGCGTCGTCGCCGTACTCCTGCTCGCGGCCGCCCTGGTAGTTGATGGCGCAGGCCACCGTGACGTGGGTGATGTCCGCCTCCATGAGCGTCTCCATGCAGTACATGCAAGAGATGCAGCGGCGGATTTCCGCGACCCGGCCCTCGTGGGCCTTCTTGGCCCAGCAGGGGTCGGCGAAGAACTGGCGGGCCGAGCCGACCAGGTCGGCCTTGCCCTCCGCCACCAGGCTCTCGGCGTAGGCGGGGTTGCGGATGACGGAGACGCCGATGACCGGAACGCCGACCGCCGCCTTGACCGCGGCCACCGCGTCGGTCTTCCAGCCCTCGTCGAAGCCGATCGGCTCCCAGGCCGTGTTCATCGTCTCGTAGTTGCCGCAGGAGACGTCGAGGCAGCAGGCCCCGTACTCCTCGAACAACTGGCACACCTTGATGCCCTCGTCCAGCGTGATGCCGACGCCGGGCGCCCCGACGTACTCCATGTGCTCGTCGACGGAGACGCGGACGATGACCGGGAAGTCCGGCCCGCACTGCTCCCGGATCGCCGCCATGATCTCCTTGCCGAAGCGCAGCCGGTTCTCCAGCGAGCCGCCGTACTCGTCCGTCCGGCGGTTCGTGTAGGGGCTGATGAACTGCGTCACGAGGTAGCCGTGGGCGGCGTGGACCTCGACCGCGTCGAAGCCCGCCTGCTGGAGGCGGCGGGCGGCCGCCCCGAACTTGGCCACGATGTCGTGGATCTCGTCCTGGCTCATCTCGTGGACGGGCTGGTGGACGGCCTGGCACTCGACCGTCGAAGCCGACGGCATCGACTCGACCCCGTTGAGGGCGGCGATGCCCTGGCGGCCGGGGTGGTAGATCTGGGCGGCGATGACCGAGCCGTGGGCGTGGACCGCGTCGGCCACGCGCTTCAGGCCCGGGATGAAGCGGTCGTCGTCGGCCGACATCTGGCCGAAGTTGCCCTTGCCGTGCTCGTAGTCGACCGTGACGCACTCCGTGATGACGAGGCCGACGCCGCCCTGGGCGCGGGCGCCGTAGAACGCGACGTCGATGTCGGAGGCCTCGCCGCCGGGCAGGGCCATGTGGTTGCCCATGGCCGTCATGACGACCCGGTTGGGGACCGTCATGGCGCCGAGGCTGATGGGTTGGAATAGCGCTTCGAACATAATCAACTCCTGTGTTGAGATGCGGTGGGTTGCGTGGGTTGGGTGTGGGTCAGTGGGTGAACCCCGTCCAGACGGGGACACCGTCGTAGTCGCGGGGTTCTTCTTGGCCGCGGGCGACGCGGAGGGCGCCGGCCGCGAGGGCCGCCATTTCGAACTCCCCGGCCATGACCGTGACCGGGGCGATCCAGGCGAGGTAGCCGGTGAGGTAGCCGGTGACGTAGTCGCTGTGCGCCAGCCCGCCCGTCAGCACGATGCCCTGGACCTCGCCTCGGAGGACCGCGGCCATCGCCCCGGCGTACTTGGCCGTCTGGTAGAGCATCGCCTCGTAGACGAGCCGGGCGTAGCCGTCGCCGGCGGCGATGCGCCGCTCGACCTCCCGGGCGTCGTCCGTCCCCAGATGGTCCATCAGGCCGCCCGCGCGGGACAGGCGGTCCTTGAGCTGCTTCTCCGGGTACCGGCCCGAGTAGCAGAGCTTCAGCAGGTCGAGCGAGGGGAGCTGGCCGGCCCGGTTGGGCGTCATCGGCCCCTCGCCCTTGATGATGTCGTTGGCGTCGACCATCGCGCCCTGCCGGTGGGCGGCGACGGAGATGCCGCCGCCCAGGTGGATGACGATGAGGTTGACGGCGCCGTAGGCCAGCCCCCGGGCGGCGCAGTAGCGCAGCGCGATCTCCTTCTGGTTGAGCGCGTGGATGTGGGACTGGCGCGGGATGTCCGTCAGGCCCGTGACCCGGGCGATCTCGTCGTACTCGTCCGTGTCGGGGGCGTTGACGATGACGGCCAGGCCGCCGAACTCCTGGACGTAGAGGTCGCAGATCTGGGACGCGAGCTGGGCCGGGTGCTCGCCCGGCACACCGATCCGGGCGTCCTGGAGCAGCCGGGGCGTGACCTTGAACACGCCGCCCCGGACGGGCACGAGGCCGCCGCCCCGGCCGGCGAAGAGCCCGATCCCGGCGGGGTCGATCCCGGCGTCGGCCAGGGCCTGGTCGACGGCCGCCTTGCGGTAGGCCAACTGGTCTTGGACGTGGGCGAACGCCTTCAGCTCCGTGACGTCGTGGTCGACGGTCTGGGCGAACACCTCCCGGTCGTCGTCGAAGACGGCGATCTTGGTCGAGGTCGAGCCGGGGTTGACGGCGAGGATGCGGACCATGGCTCTATCCCTGGGGTGCCCGGGGCGCCGCCGTCAGGGCGGCCAGCGCCAGCGAGTAGTACTTGTCCGACGCCTCCGCCGAGCGCGGCACGAGGACGACGGGCACGGCGGCGCCGAGGACCGTGCCGGCCGTCAGCGCCCCGGCGAAGCCGGTCAGCGCCTTGGCCAACACGTTGCCGCAGACGAGGTCGGGCGCGATCAGCAGGTCGGCGTCGCCGGCCACCTCCGAGGCGTAGCCCTTCACCGTGGCCGCTTCCTTCAGCGTGGCGAGGTCGAAGGACAGGGGCCCGTCGACCACGCAGCCGGTGATCTGGCCGGCCTGGTTCATCTCCTTGAGCGCGGCGGCGTCGACCGTCTCCCTCATCTTCGGGTTGACCTTCTCGACGGCGGCCAGGACGGCCACCTTGGGCCGGGCCAGGCCGAGCCCGTGGAGGAGGCCGACGGCGTTCTCCAGGATGGCCTTCTTCTCGTCCAGGCCGGGGTAGGTGTTGATGGCCTGGTCCGTCAGCGCGATGAGCTTGGGGTAGCGCTCGCACTCGTAGAGCCCGGCGACCGACAGGACGGGGGAGCGGCGGAGGTTGTTCTCCCGGGCCAGGATGGCCCGCATCATGTCGCCGGTCTCCAGCTGGCCCTTCATCAGGACGGTGGCGGCGCCCGCCTGGACGAGGGCGACGGCCTCGGCCAGGCAGGCCTCGGTCGAAGCGGCCGGCACGATGGCATAACCGGCCTGGTCCTGGCCGAGGGCCTCGAGGTGGCCGCGGATCTTGGCGTCGTCGCCGATCAGGACGGCCTCGATGAGGCCGTCCCGCTGGCCGAGGACGGCGGACTCGACGGTGTGGGCGTCGTTGGCGGCCACGATGGCGACGCGGGGTTTGACCGGCCGCGCCTGGACCGCCCGGGCGAGGTCCGGGAACGTGGCGATGTCCATGGTCACCCCAGCAGGTAGTTGCCGCCGTCTGCCATGCAGAAGCGGCGCCGCCGGACGAAGCTCTGCGGGCCCGTCACGCCCTCGCCCGTCGGCGTGGCGATGGTCGGCGCGTTCGTGCCGGAGCCGCCGACGCCGAAGGCGGCCATCGTGCCGCCGTTCTGGACGAAGATGGACGTGTTGATGAGCGTGCCGAACGCCGTCACGTGGTCGATGTCCTTCGACCAGATCGAGGCCGAGTGGAGGCAGCCGCGCTCCGCCGCGTAGGCCCACTGCATCGCCTGCTCGAACGTCGGGCAGCGGACGATCGGGATGATCGGCATCATCTGCTCGGCGTGGACCAGCGGGTCGTCGAAGTCGGTCTCGTAGACGGCGATGCGCGGGTCGGAGTCGATCTGGATGCCGCCGGCGGCCAGGATCTTGTTGGCCATCTGGCCGACCCACGGCTTGTTGGCGACCCACTCGCCGGACGGCGTCTGGACGAGGCAGATGTCGCGCAGGCTCCGGCCCTGCTCGGTCGTAAGGATGTAGGCGCCGGCCTTTTCGAACTCGGCCATGAAGGCGTCGAAGATGTCGGCCAGGACGAAGATCTCCTTCTCCGCGATGCAGAGGAGGTTGTTGTCGAACGAGGCCGAGGCCAGGACGCCCGCCGCCGCCTTGGCCAGGTCGGCGGACGAGTCGATGATCGACGGCGGGTTGCCCGCGCCGGCCGCGATGACCTTCTTGCCCGACGTCATGAGGGTCTTGACCATGGCCGGGCCGCCCGTGCCGACGAGGAGCCGGACCGCCGGGTGGGCCATGATGACGTCGAGCGTGGCCAGGTCGGGGTCCTGGACCAGCGTGAACAGGTTCTCCGGGCCGCCCGCGCCTGTGATCGCCTCGTTGACCAGCTCGACGGTCTTGCGCGACGTCAGCTTGGCGCCCGGGTGGGCGTTGAAGACGACCGCGTTGCCCGCGGCCAGGTTGCCGATGCCGTTGCCGATGATCGTGGCCGCCGGGTTCGTGATCGGCGTGACCGCCCCGACGACGCCGAACGGCGCGTAGTACTCGACCGTCAGGCCCTTCTCCGAGGCGTACATGTTCTTCGGCAGCGCCTCCGTGCCCTGCGACAGCATGACGGCGCCGGAGTTCTTGGCGATCTTGTCCTCGATCCGGCCGTAGCCGGTCTCGTCGAATTCCATCTGGGCCAGCAGCTCCATGTTGGCCATGACCCGCTCGCGGATCGCGCCGATGAAGCGGTCGCGGTCCTCCAGGGTGTAGTGCGCCACGAGGTCCTTCTGGGCCACGGCGGCGGCGTCGCAGGCGTCTTGGGCGCTCGCAAAGATTCCTTGACTCATCGTCGGCGATTCCTTTCGGGTGGTACGACGGAGCTCCGGCCGACCGCCGACAGCCGTGTCGGCTGGGGCCGGCGCTTGACCGCCAATCTAGGCGCCCGCGTGACGGCGGTTCTACGGCGAGGCGGCCGAAGTTTCGGGGAGTTCGTGGCGGGGAGGCCCACGCGGGTTTCGTCACCTTTTGCGACGGGTCCGGCCGGATTTCGTCAAGGTTGACGGCCCCCGGCGTCACGCTGGGGGCCACCGGTATGATGGCCTGTTACCAGGCGCGGTGGTGGCTACCCTCTCTCAGCCTCCGTCAAGGACGACGGCCACCGGGAGGCCGCGGTCTGGGGGGAGTTGCCATGGAGTTGACGTTTGCGACACTCGTGTCGGTCCTGCCGGACTACGCCCCGGCCGCCGCGGCGGCCACGGCCATCGCCCCCCAACCGTGGCGGACCGTGTCGGTCTGCGACGCGCTCGACCCGGCCGACCCGCCTGCCCGCGAGGACTGCGCCTACGTCGGCCCGGCCTCGGCCCTGCCCGGCGCGCTGCCGGGCGCCAACTTCATCGTCTGGGACGACGCCGGCCTCGACGCCCGCCGGCTCGCGTTCGGCCACGCCAACGTCCTGGTGGTGCCGACGGAGGCGGCGTTGGCGGAGGTCAAGGCGGGGCTGCTCAGCGTCTTGGCCGACCACAGCCGCCTCAACCGCTACGCCGACGAGCTGCTCGGCCTGGTCCAGGACGGGGCCAAGCCGCAGCGCCTGCTCGACCTCGTCAGCGTGGTCCTCGGCAACCCCGTGCTCCTCCTCGACACGTCGCTCGGGCTGCTGGCCAGTTCCGGGACGGCGCAGGCGCCGGACGACTCGACCATCGCGTACGTGCTGCAGAACGGGTTCATGCCCGAGGCGTACATCGAGGAGGTCATCCAGGAGGAGAGCGCGGGCGAAGCGGCCAACGACAAGGTCCTCATCATCTGGGAGAAGGACTTCCTCGACCACCGCGTGATCGCCGGGCGGATCGTCCTGGCCGACCGGCTCCTGGGCTACCTCAAGGTGTTCGAGACGACCAAGCCGTTCACGCCGTACTTCGACGCCGAGCTGCTGAAGCTGGCCTGCCGCTACCTGGCGGTCAGCCTCAACCCGAGCCTGGGCCCGAGCGCGGGCGACCCGCGGGTCGAGTCGTTCCTGCGCGGGCTGATCGAGCGGCGCTTCACGGACCCGCCCCAGATCGCCCGCCGGGCGGAGCAGTTGGGGCTCGAACTGCGGCCCAGCCTCGTCGTCATCGGCGTCCAGTTCGAGGAGTCGTTCCGCAACCCCGACAAGTTGTTCATCCTCAAGAAGAAGCTCCAGAGCTTCCTCAACCGGGCCACCGTCCTGATCGTGTCCGACCTCGTCGTCGCCCTCTACGACCGTGACTCCGAGAGGGAATTGTTCGACGCCCAGCGGATGGCCTACATGCGGCGTTTCCTGGAGGAGAACAACTGCCGCGCCGCCTACAGCCTGCCGTTCTCGGACCTTCCGGACTTCCCGCGCTACTTCCTCCAGGCGGCGGCCTGCTTCACCGTGGCGGAGCAGTGCCAGAGCCGGGAGCGCGTCCTGCTGTACGAGGACTACAAGGTCTGGCACATGCTGGCGCAGTTCGCGTCGACGGTCGCCTTGTCGAACCTCGTCCACCCGGGCGTCCGGCGGCTGGTGGAGCTCGACGCCGAGCGGGGCAGCGACCTGGCCCACACCCTGTTCGAGTTCCTCCACCACCACCAGGACATGACGCTGACGGCCAAGTCCGTGCAACTGCACTACAACTCGCTGAAATACCGCGTCAACCGCATCCAGGAGCTGACGGGCATCGACTTCGACAACCCGGACGAGGTCTTCAAGATCCTG
>JAISTC010000105.1 GCA_031272805.1 Propionibacteriaceae bacterium | reverse complement strand
CACCGCTTCGAGGCCGGCACGCCGCCGATCGCCCAGGCCGTCGGGCTGGGCGCGGCCGTCGACTACCTCTCCGCCATTGGCCTCGACGCCATCCAGGACCACGAGCGGGCCATCACGGCGTACGCGCTGGAGCGGCTGGCCGCCATCCCCGAGGTCAGCCTGCTCGGCCCGGCCGGCGCCGAGGACCGCGGCGGCGCCATCTCCTTCACCCTGGCGGACATCCACCCGCACGACGTCATGACCGTCCTCGACGCCGCCGGCGTGGCGGTCCGCGGCGGCCACCACTGCGCCCGCCCCCTCCACGAGCGCTTCGGCGTCCAGGCGTCCGTCCGCGTCTCGCCGTACCTTTACACCACCGCCCAGGAGATCGACCGCTTGGCCGAGGCCCTAGAATCGGCGCTCGTGTTCTTCCAGGTGAGGCGCTGATGGACCTCAAGTCGCTCTATCAGGACATCATCCTCGACCACTACCGGGCCAAGCACCACAGCGGGCTGCGCGAGCCCTTCGCGGTCGAGGTCGGCCACGTCAACCCGAGTTGCGGCGACGAGCTGACGCTCCGCCTGGCGCTGGGCGAGGGCGGCCGGATCGAGGACGTGTCGTACGAGGCGGTCGGCTGCTCGATCTCGCAGGCGTCGACCTCGGTCATGACCGACCTCGTCATCGGCCAGGATGTGGCGACGGCGCTGCGGTTGTACGACGGGTTCCAGGAGATGCTGGAAGGCCAGGGGCAGGTCACGTTGGACGAGGACACCTACGGCGACGCCATCGCGTTCGAGGGCGTTGCCCAGTTCCCCGCCCGCGTGAAATGCGCGTTGCTGGGTTGGGCGGCGCTGCGCGACGCCATCGGGCGAACGGAGGAGCGGTGAGCGAGACGGTCGACACGGTCGAAACGGTTGGGACGGCGACGGCGGTGGCGGGGACGTGGACCCCGGAGGACGGGGCGTCCGACCCGGCGCTCCTCGACCTCGTGGACGCGCTGAAGGACGTGGTCGACCCCGAGCTGGGCGTCAACATCGTCGACCTCGGCTTGGTCTACTCGCTGGAGCGGACGGCCGACGGCCACGTCACGGTCGACATGACCCTGACGAGCCCGATGTGCCCGTTGACGGACCAGTTGGAGTACGACGTCCAGTACGTGCTCGGCGCGGCCGCGGCCAGCGTGACGATCAATTGGGTGTGGCTGCCGCCGTGGACGCTGGACTCCATTACCGAGGACGGCCGCGAGCAGCTCCGCGCCATCGGCTACAGCGTCTAGGGTTTCTCGGGGTCCGGCGCTCAGTTGCCCTCGGTGATGCCCTCGCCCGTGTGGGGGAGGGCGATGCTCGTCACGATGTCGGCCAGGAACAGCAGCGCCAACAGGAGGGCGAGGCGCCGGTACCAGTGGGGCGGGAGCCGGCGGACGAGCGTGACGACGAGGGGGCCGCAGACTTCGACCGCGGCGACGCCCATGAGGCCGAACGACAACAGGCTTTCCAGCGCCACGCGGCCCTGGAAGTTGAGGAAGTAGCCCTGGTAGTCCCAGTAGACCAGGTGGCGTAGGTGCCAGAGCGCCCAGGCGCCGACCCACTCGATGACGCCGCCGATGCCCATCGCGCCGAAGAAGACCTTGAGCGGGCTGCCGGCCCAGCGCCGCAGCAGCACGACGATGGCAACGCCGCCGACGCCGTAGATCGGGATCCACGGCCCGTACATCGTGCCCCGGTTGACGAACGTGCCCAGTTCGACGAACTCGATCGCCACCTCGTAGACCCAGCCCACGAACGAGAACACGAGGAAGCAATAGAAGTAGTCAACTAGGCCGGCTGGAGCAGAGGAAAGATCCCGGCTTTCGCCGGGATGACAAGGAACGTTATCGTCATCCCTCACCCCTTTGTCATCCTGAGCGCACTCTCTGTCATCCTGAGCGAAGCGAAGGATCTCGTGACCTGGCGACGCAGGGAGATCCTTCGCAGAGCCTGTCCTGAGCGTCAGCGAAGGGCTCAGGATGACAGGTGACCCTTCGGCCAGCGCCGCGTACACCTCCGCCCGGGCGGAGTAGTAGTACGGGTCGAGCCAGAGGTACTTGACCGCGCCGAACGTGACGACGGAGAGGAGGTACCAGGGCAGGAAGCTGAGGTCGAAGAGGACCAGACGCCACTTGTGCCCGCGCGTCAGCTCGGCGGACCGCCGCAGGACGTCACGCGGCGCCAGAGCCGGGTTCGCGGCGGCAACGTAGTCGGAGAAGTACCAGGCGTAGTGCTTGACCACGGCGCCGACCAGCGTCAGCCCCCACAGCAACAGGCAGGCCCGTTTCAACGCCACGAGCCCCGCCCAGCGCAGGAACCGGCCTCGCCGGTAGGCGCAGAACAGGCGCCCGACGGGGACGGCCGGGTCGGCCCGGGCCTCGAGGAAGAACCGGGCCGCGCCGATCCGGACGAGTCCCGACAGGAAGACGTAGAGCCCGGCCAGGAGCCCGAGGCGCGCGGCCACCCCCGGCCAGGCCACCGGGACGCGCTCGAGGAGGTCCAACGTGACGTCCGCCGTGACCGCCGATAGGCCGCCGATGTCCTCGGCCCGGACGTAGACCGCGTGGAGCTTGCCCCGGCTGGAGTCCGAGCCCAGGGCCGTGGCCTGCTGGACCGCGTCGAGGCCGTCGACGGCGGCGTCGATGGCGGCGGCCACGCGGGTCCCCGGCAGGAGGTCGGCGCCGGCGCGGAGGAGTGCCTCGTTGGTGGCGACCGTCGAGCTGACGGCCAGCGGGCCGTTGACGAGGAAGACGAGGAGGATGACCGCGACGACGGCGGGGAGGTAGTGGCGCCGGAGCGCCGTCCGGGCCGCGCGCTTGAGACCGGGCCGGTCCACGCCGGCCGCCCTACTCCCGCACCTGCCCCTCGCCGACCAGGACGTACTTCGTCGTCGTCATCTCCGGCAGCGCCATCGGGCCGCGCGCGTGGAGCTTCTGGGTCGAGATGCCGATCTCGGCGCCGAAGCCGAACTGGCCGCCGTCGACGAAGCGGCTCGACGCGTTGACCAGGACGCAGGCGGCGTCGACCTCGGCCGTGAAGCGGCGCGCGTGGGCGAGTTCGCTGGTCAGGATCGTCTCGGAGTGGCCGGACGTGTGGCGGCGGATGAACGCGATGGCCGCGTCGAGGTCCTTGACGACGGCCAGGCGGAGGTCGAGGGACAGGAACTCCGCGTCCCAGCCGTTCTCGGCGGCGGGGACGATCCGGGGGTCGAGGGCGCAGGCGGCGGCGTCGCCGTGGACGGTCACGCCCGCGTCGGCCAGGGCGTCGACGGCCCGGGGGACGAAGCTGGCGGCGAGGGCCGCGTGGACCAGGAGGGTTTCGAGGGCGTTGCAGACCGACGGGCGCTGGACCTTGGCGTTGAGGATGATCCCGATCGCCTGGTCGAGGTCGGCCGAGTCGTCCACGAACAGGTGGCAGTTGCCGGTCCCGGTCTCGATGACGGGGACCTGCGAGCCGGTCACGACGGCCTCGATGAGCGAGGCGCCGCCGCGCGGGATGAGGACATCGACCAGGCCTCTTGCCTTCATCAGCTCGTCGGTCACCTCGCGCCCGCCCTCGACCAGTTGCACGGCGTCCTCGGGCAGCCCGGCGGCCTGGAGGCCTGCGCGGAGCGCGGTCACGATGGCGCGGTTGGACTCGACGGCGGACGACGAGCCGCGGAGCAGGACGGCGTTGCCGGCCTTGAGGCAGATGCCGGCGGCGTCGGCCGTGACGTTGGGCCGGGCTTCGTAGATGATGCCGATGACGCCGAGGGGGACGCGCACCTGCCGGACCTGGACCCCGTTGCCCAGCGTCCAGCCCCGCGTCACCTCGCCCACGGGGTCGGTCAGGCCGACGAGGTCACGCAGCCCGTCGGCCATGCCGGCCAGCCGGACCTCGTTGAGGGCGAGCCGGTCGATCAGCGCGTCGGTCAGCCCATTCAGCCCGCCGCGCTCGATGTCCTGTCGGTTGGCGGCGAGAATCGCGTCCTGGGCGTCGAGCAGGGCATCGGCCATGGCAACGAGGGCGGCATCCTTGGCCGTCCGCGGCGCGGTCGCCAGCGTGTGAGCAGCCACCCGCGCAGCGCGGGCGAGGGGGAGAAACTCAGTCATGGGGGAAGCCTACCGGCGCGGGCACTCGGTAGGCTCGCGGTATGAACGCCCGGGTGCGGCACGCGATCCGGCAAGGAGTCAGCAATTCTTGTCCGGCCGCTCTCGTGGTGCCGTTCTTGGTCCGCAGCGACTGGCCCTGGGCCGTGAAGATTCCCCTGACGCTGGTGGTCGGGACGATCGGCTGGTTCATCGGCTGGCTGGTGGCGACGGCGGTGTTGGGCCTGTGGGCGGTGCTGACCAAGGCCCGTCCCGGCGCTCCGCTCTACCGCTTGGCCAAGCTGCCCGCGGCCGAGTTCGCCGCCGCCGGCGGGAAGGGCGCGTCCCTGGCGCGAATGACCCAGGCCGGGTTGCCCGTGCCGCCCGGCATCGTCGTGTTGGGCAGCGCGTTCGATGGGGACCGGCTGGCGCCGGCGGCGGCCGGTCAACTGACGAAGGCGGTGGCCAAACTGGCTGCCAAGGGGGAGCTGTTGGCGGTGCGGTCCTCCGCGTTGGCGGAGGACTCGGCCCAGGCGTCCTTCGCCGGGGCCTACGAGTCCGTTCTGGACGTGGCGGCCGCGGACGTGGCCCAAGCCATCGGCGAGGTGCGGCGGTCCGGGCGGGCCGACCGCGTGGGCGCCTACGCGGCGGCGCGCGGGGTGGAGATCGGAGACCAGGTGGCGGTGGTCGTGCAGCGGATGGTGCGGGCCGACTACGCCGGGGTGCTGTTCACGGCCGATCCGCTGACCGGCGCCCTGGACACGATGGTCGGCAACGCCGTGGCCGGGTTGGGCGAGTCGCTGGTGGCCGGGGCCGCGAACGCCGCGGAGTTCCGGCTCCACCGGCCCGACGGCGCCTACACCGGCCCCGAGGAGTTGGCCCGGGCCGCCAAGACCCTGCAGCGCGAGGCGCCCGTCGCCGAGACGACGTTGGCACTGGGTGCCCTGGACATCGAGTGGGCGGTGGCGGGCAAGAAGGTGTGGCTGCTGCAGGCCCGGCCCGTGACCACGATGACCGGCTGGAACCCGATCACCGCCGAACGCAACGACACGCTGCGCGGCACCTGCCTGTGGTCCGCCACGAACCTGGTGGAAGCCAACCCGGAGCCGCAAACGCCGTTGACGATCGCGGTGTCCGACTACGTGATG
>JAISTC010000071.1 GCA_031272805.1 Propionibacteriaceae bacterium | reverse complement strand
GTCACGCTCCCCGGACTCCGGCCGACGACGTTCTTCGTCACGGTCATGCTGACGATCGGCTCGATGAAGGTCTTCGACCTGGTCTTCGTCATGACCGGGGGCGGCCCGGGCACGTCCACTCTGGTCATCTCCCAGCTCGTCTGGCGCAAGGCATTCGAGGAGGGCCAGTTCGGCTACGCCTCCGGCATCGCCCTGGTCCTGTTCTTCATGTGCCTGCTCTTCACCCTGATCCAATTCTTCGTCAACAGGAGGCAGGACCGATGAGCGACTCTGTCATCCCCCCCTCCCCTGTCATCCTGAGCGAAGCGAAGGATCTCTCCGCCACCCAGCCGACAACGTTCACCAGCCGCCGCAAACCGCGGAAGCCCGCCCAGACCGCCGGCCGCATCCTCCTCTACCTCGCGCTCATCCTGTTCGCCGCGTTCCTGCTCCTGCCGTTCTTCTGGATGATCTCCAGCTCGCTCAAGCCGGACAACGAGGTCTTCACGATCCCGATCAAGTGGATCCCCGAGACGTTCAAGTGGTCCAACTACGTCGACATCTGGACCGTCCAGGTGACGTCGCAGGCGTCCAACATGACCATCTGGCTGAAGAACACGCTGATCCTGTCGGTCACCGTGACCGCCCTCCAACTGTTCACCGGCTCGTTCGCCGCCTACGGCTTCGCGCGCATCCGCTTCCCCGGCCGTGACACGTTGTTCCTCTGCTACATCGCCACGATCGCCGTGCCGTGGCAGGCGTACATGATCCCGCAGTACAAGATGTTCTCGATGGCCGGGCTGTCGGACACGCTCTGGGCCATCATCATCCTCCAGGCGTTCGGCGCGTTCGGCGTGTTCCTCATGAAGCAGTTCTACGAGACGATCCCGGAGGAGCTATCGGAGTCGGCGCGGCTCGACGGCCTGTCGGAATACGGCATCTACCTCCGGATCATGTTGCCGCTGTCCGTCCCGGCCATCGCGTCGCTCGGCCTGCTGACGTTCGTCAACACGTGGAACGACTTCCTGGGCCCCCGCCTCTATCTGCGCACCCCGCCCCACTTCACGATCCAGGTCGGCCTCAAGGTCTTCCAGGCCGACGCCATGGGCTCGTCGCTCAACGGCCTGATGTTCGCCGGCGCGGTCATCTCCGTCCTGCCCATCGCCATCATCTTCATGGCCGGCCAGCGCTACTTCGTCGAAGGCATCGCCACCAGCGGGATGAAGGGGTAAGGCCATGAACCGGGGACTGTCCCCACGGACTCACGCACCAGGCGCCAGCTCTCCGCGGACGGCGTCCGGGGGGACTGTCCCCCGGCCGCGCGGGGGGACAGTCCCCCCGGACACAGTCAGCGATCACGCCACCGGTGGGCGGCCGAGTCCGGGGGGACAGTCCCCGTTCGCCCACTCCTTCCTCACGATCAGCTCCACGCTGTTCCTCATCATCGCCGTCTCCGTGCTGACCACGCTCGCCACACTCCCCGTCTGGGCGCTGCTCCTGCTGACCGACGTGACGGTGACGTGGTTCCCGCTCGTCCTCTCCCTGCCCCTGCTCGCGCCCGCGCTATTCGCCGCGTTCGCCGCCTTCCGCGGTCACGCGGAGGGCGAGTTCGCGGTCGTCCGGCCGTGGGCGCGGGCGTGGCTCCGGGGGCTGCGCCGGGTCGGCCCGTTCGGGCTGGCCGGCGCGGCGTTGGTCGTGGTCCTGGCGGCGGACGTGCTGTTCGTGGCCGGGAAGGCCGTGGCGGCCCTGGCCGTGCCGGGCCTGGCGATGGTCGCGGCCGTCGGGCTCGTCACGGTCACGACGGCCATCGCGGCCGCCGAGGAGTTCCCAGGCCTCAGCCGGCTGGCCACGCTGAAGGCGGCCCTGGCCTGCGCGGTCCGCGGCCTGGGCTGGAGCCTCCTCACGCTCATCGTGTGCGCCGTCTACGCCGCCCTGGTGATCAACGTGCCGGGCTGGGGCCTGGGCGTGGCCACCGCGCCGGTCCTGTACCTGGCCTGGGCCAACTCGAGGCGGGCGCTCAGCCCCCTGCGGCAGCAACAGCCAGGGGGTCGGGCACCCTGGCTACGGAGCGAGCTCTGCGAGCGACAGCCAGGGGGCCTGACACCGTGGCGCCCCCGCGAGTCCCACCGCGAGTCCCACCGCGAGTCCCACCCGGAGGCCCGCCCATGACCCCGCTGGAGCGCGCGCTGACGACCATCCGCGCCACACTCGGCCGCCCGTTCCCGGACGACTGCACGGTGGCCGGCCGCTACCCGGTCCGCCCGGCGGCCTGCGGCCAACCGCCCGGCTCGAACCTCGGCTGGACGACGGGCTTCCGGACCGGCGAGCTGTGGCTGGCGTACGAGGCCACGGGCGAGCCGGAGTTCCGCGCCGCGGCGGCGCGCGACGTGACGAGTTTCGCCGACCGCATCGAGCGCGGGATCGACACGGACACCCACGACCTCGGCTTCCTCTACACCCTGAGCTGCGTGGCGGCCGACCACCTGGCGGGCGACCCGGCCGCCCGCGCCGCCGCGCTCCGGGCGGCCGCCACGTTGCGCGGCCGCATCATCGAGCCGGCCGGCATCGTCCAGGCCTGGGGGTACCTGGACGACCCGGCCCAGCGCGGCCGCACGATCGTGGATTCCCTCATGAACATGCCGTTGTTCCGGTGGGCGGCGGCGGAGTTGGGCGACGGGGCCTACGCGGCGGCGGCGGACCGCCACGTCGCCCAACTCCGCGATCACATCCTCCGGCCTGACGACACGACCTTCCACACGTTCTGGTGGGACCCCGCGACCGGTGCGCCCCTGCGCGGCACGACGCAACAGGGCTTCTCCGACGACTCCTGCTGGGCGCGCGGCCAGGCGTGGGGCGTGTACGGCTTCACGCTGGATTACGCCTGGACGGGCCAACCCGCCAGCCTGACGGCCGCCCGGCGTTGCGCGGACTACTACCTCGCCCACCTGCCGGCGGACCACGTGCCGTACTGGGACCTCGTGTTTGCGGACGGGTCCGGCGCACCGCGTGACTCCTCGGCCGCCGCGATCGCGGCCTGCGGGCTCCTGGAACTGGCGCGCTGGGTGACGGGCGCCGACCGTGACCGCTACCAGGTGGCGGCCGCGGCGGCGGTCCAGTCCCTGGCCGACGGCTACGCCGCGGACCCCGCGACCTCCGACGCGCTCCTCCTCCACGGCGTGTACGACCTGCCCAAGGGCGTCGGCGTCGACGAGGCCAACCTGTGGGGCGACTACTTCTACCTGGAGGCCCTGACCCGCCTGGCCACCCCAGAGTGGACGCCATACTGGCTCGTGGGCCAGGCCGGGCCAGGGGGTCGGGCACCGTGGCTACGGAGCGAGGCACGAGGGCCTGTCACGGGGTCGGATGGGCCATGGGGTCGGGCACCGTGGCTACGGAGCGAGGCACGAGCGACAGCCACGGGGCCTGACACCGTGGCCAAGCAGGAAGAAGAAGGAGACCACCTATGATCCAAGACCTGTTCGACCTCACGGGACGGACCGCGCTGGTCACCGGCGCGAACCGCGGCCTGGGCCAGGGCATCGCGCTGGGCCTGGCAGAGGCGGGCGCGGACGTGGCGCTGCTGTCCCGGACCGGCGCGGCGGCCACGGCGGAGCAGATCACGGCGCTGGGCCGGAGAGCGTTCGAGGTCACGGCGGACCTGGCCACGGCCACGCCCGCGGACCTGGCCGCCGCGGTCGACCGCGTCGTGGCCCAGGCGGGCCGCCTCGACATCCTGGTCAACAACGCGGGCACGATCAAGCGCGAGCCCGCGGCCGAGCACAGCGCGGCGAGCTGGGCGGAGGTCATCAAGGTCGACCTGGACGCGGCGTTCTTCCTGGCCCAGGCGGCCGGGCGACACCTGCTGGCCCAGGGCTCGGGCAAGATCATCTTCATCGCGTCGATGCTGAGTTTCCAGGGCGGCATCCTCGTGCCCGGCTACACGGCCGCCAAGCACGGCGTGGCGGGGTTGACCAAGGCGCTGGCGAACGAGTGGGCGGCCCGGGGCGTCAACGTCAACGCCATCGCGCCTGGCTACATGGCGACGGACAACACGGCGGCCCTGCGCGCCGACCCGGCCCGCTTCGAGTCCCTGTCCGCCCGCATCCCGGCCACCCGCTGGGGCACCCCGGCCGACCTCCAGGGCACGGCGGTCTACCTGGCCAGCCGGGCCTCCGACTACGTCCACGGCGCGATCATCCCGGTAGACGGCGGCTGGCTTGTCCGATGAGAGAGATCCTTGTCATCCTGAGCGAAGCGAAGGATCTCTGCCCGCCAAGGTCGAGATCCTTCGCTTCGCTCAGGATGACAGAGGAGCGCTGAGCATGACAGGCCAGGGCGATGCCGGGATGACAAGCGCAGAGCCGGACTTCCCGGGGAACGGGGTCGGGCATCGTGGCTACGGAGCGAGGAACGAGCGACAGCCAGGGGCTCGACGTCAAGGCATCAGCCCCGGGGGCCGGACTTCCCGGGGAACGGGGTCGGGCACCGTGGCTACGGAGCGAGGAACGAGCGACAGCCAGGGGGCCCGACACCGAAGACATACCCTTACTGAAACACCAAGGAGAAAGACAGAACCATGGACCAGCGCTACGCCACGTGCCCGGAGGACATTCCCGGTATGACCACGGCGGACCTCCGCCGCCGGTATCTCATCGAGGAGGTGTTCACGCCTGACGCCGTCAACCTGACGTACACCCACCACGACCGCATCGTGCTCGGCGGCGCGCTGCCCGTGACCGGGCCGCTGACCCTGACGCCCCCGCCCGAACTGCGGTCGGCCGACTTCTTCGACCACCGCGAGGCCGGGCTGGTCAACGTCGGCGGGACGGGCCGCGTGACCCTGGGAGAGGACCAGTACGACCTCGCCCACGGCGCCTGCCTGTACATCGGCCGAGGCGCGCCCAACCCCGTGCTGACGAGCCAGGACGCCGCCAACCCGGCCAAGTTCTACCTGTTCTCGGCGCCCGCGCACACGGCGTACCCGACCGTTCTGACCGATCCCGGCCAGGGCAATGTCCGCGAGCTCGGGGCGCCGGTCACGAGCAACGAGCGGACGCTCAACCAGTACATCGTGCCGGACCGGGTGCCGAGCTGCCAGGTCATGCTGGGCGTGACGACGCTGCATCCGGGCAACATGTGGAACACGATGCCGGCGCACACGCACGACCGCCGGACCGAGTGCTACCTGTACTTCGACCTACCGGCGGACGCGCGCGTCATCCACCTGATGGGCCACCCGCAGGAGACCCGCCACCTGGTCGTCGGCGACTGCCAGGCGGTCATCTCGCCGAGCTGGGGCGTCCACAGCGGCGTCGGCACGGCGGCCTACAGCTTCGTCTGGGCCATGGCCGGCGAGAACCAGGACTTCGACGACATGGACGGCTTCCCGGTCACGGTGATGCGCTAGAGCGCGCCCTCCAGCTGCAGCAGGGCGGTCTTGCGGTCGAGGCCGCCGCCGTAGCCGGTCAGGGCACCGTGGGCGCCGATGACGCGGTGGCAGGGGATGACGAGCGAGATCGGGTTGTGGCCGACCGCGCCGCCGACGGCCCGCGCGGACATCCGGCCCGGCCGGGCCAACTCGCGGGCCAGGGCGCCGTACGTCGTCGTCGCCCCGTAGGGGATCGCGCGGAGCAATTGCCAGACGGCCTCGCGGAACGGCGTGCCGCGCGGGGCCAGCGGCAGCGTGACGGGCGGGTTGGCGCCCGCGAAGTACGCCTCCAGCCAGTCGCCGAGGTGACGCAGGACGGGCGTCGGCGGCCCGTCCGGCGCGGGCGGGCTGCCGGGTTGGTCCTCAAACCACAGGCCGGTCACGGCGTGGTCGTCCGCCGTGGCCACCAGCGGGCCGAGCGGGGAGGGAAAGTGGGCGGCGAACTCGGTCACGGGGGCTCCTCGGCGCTGGGGGTGTGTGCGGTCAATGCTAGTGGGAAGGCCAGGGGGTCGGGCACTGTGGCTACGGAGCGAGGAACGAGCGACAGCCACAGGGCCCGACACCGTGGCCGCCGGGGCAGCCCTCCATTCTCGCCAGGGTGTCAGGCCCGCTGGCTGTCGCTCGTTCCTCGCTCCGTAGCCAGCGTGCCCGACCCCCTGGCTCAGCCACGGCCCCGGCCCGACCCCCTGGCCCGACCCCCTGGCCTGAACGTCTGGCTTACTCCGTGCGCAGGGCCACCACGGGGTCCTTCTTGGCGGCGGCGCGGCTGGGGATGATGCCGGCGATCAGGGTCAAGACCATGCTCAGGACGATCAGGACGGCTCCGACCGTGACCGGCAGGACCGCGTTGACGTCCGGCAGGCCCGTGACGTGGTGGATGATCGCGTTGCCCGGGATCAACAACAGCAGGCTGACCCCGACGCCGATGACGCCGGACAGGAGCCCGACGATGAACGTCTCCGCGTTGAACACCTGGGAGATGTTGCGCTTGGACGCGCCGATGGCCCGGAGGATGCCGATCTCCTTCGTCCGCTCCAGGACGGAGATGAACGTGATGATGCCGATCATGATCGACGACACGACCAAGGACACGCCCACGAACGCCACCAGCACGTACGTGACGACGTTGATCATCGTCGTGACCGAGCCCATCAGGAGCCCGACCAGGTCCGTGTACGTGATCTGGTCGGCCTCGGACTGGGTCGCGTTGTAGTCCGCGATGCAGTCGCCGATGGCCTCCTTGTTCTCGAACGAGTCGGCGTAGAGGCTGATCGTGGCGGGCGCGTCGTAGTCGACCACGCCGAATGCCTTCATGTTGTCGTCGTAGGTCCCCGGCGTGATGTACGCGTTGTAGATCTGGAGGAGCTCGGCGTCGCCGGCCGTGGCGAAGTGCTGGTCGAACAGCCCGGCCAACTGCGCCTCGCCCAGCGCGGCGGTCTGGTCGGCCTGGCCCTGGAGCGCCATCATCTGGGTCATCATCTTGGCCTTGTCCGAGATGCCCAGCCCGGAGAGGTAGGACCGCGCGTCCGCCACCTTCTGCGCGTCGTCGCCCGGCGCGAACGCGGCGCCGTTGAGGACGTTGCGGTCCGGATCGGCCTCCTGGGCGAGGACCACGGGGGAGGAGTTCGTGACGGCGATGACCTCGTCCGTCAAGAGTGACGTGTAGCCGATCCCGGTTGACCACTGCGAGAACGGATTATCTTCCTGGCTACGGACGATGCCCGTGACCGTCAACTGGATGCCCGAGGTCTGGGCGACGTCCGCCGCCGCCTCTTTGTCCGCGGCCACCGATGTGTAGACCGAGCCCGACGCCTGGTAGTAGTCGACGGCGGGCACGGCGTAGAACGTCCGGCCGAGGATGTCGGCGTAGGTCCAGTGGGCGTCCGGCAGGGTGGCCTCCTTCCCGGCCAGGATGTCGTCCAGGAGCGCCTGGTAGTCGGCGGAGGGCAGGAAGCCGAGCTCGTAGAGGTAGGAGAGGTCGACCTCGTTGTGGGAGTCGACCATGAGGACGACCTCGTCCGCGTCCGTCGGCCAGCTCCCGGCCAGGAGGTCGTAGTTGGCGATCACGGCCGGGCTGACCGGCTCGCCGTTCTGGCCGGGCAGGAGTTCCGTGAAGTGGTTGAGGGGGATCGTCGACGAGCTCAGGCTGGCCAGGGGCGAGTCCTGCCACTGGCTGGCCATCTCCTGGCCGCCGCCCGAGTTGAAGTCCGAGCCGTCGGTCTTGACCAGGACGCCGTCGGGGTCGACGCCGTACGTGTCGAACTTGACGGCGTACGTGTAGACGACGCCGTTCTCGCCCAGGTATTGGTGGATCGGGCTGGCGGGGTCGTCCAGGTACGCCTTGAAGGGGGTCAGGTTGTTCTGCTTGACGGACGCCGTGACGTCGCTCATCATCTGGATGGCCCGGTTGTTGGCGTAGACCTGGTCGAGCTCGTGGGTCAGCTCGCCCCGCCGGTTGCCGCCGGAAAACTCCTCCGACAAGCTGGAAAGGTCGAGGCTCTGGGCCTGGATCGTCACGGGGTACGACAGCATGGTTTCTTTCTGCGTGTCCGTGATGAAGTTGTTGACGCCGGTCGACAGGGCGATGATCAGCGCGATGCCGATGATGCCGATCGAGCCGGCGAACGCCGTCATGATCGTCCGGCCCTTCTTGGTCCGGAGGTTGTTGAAGCTGAGCGACAGCGCCGTGGCGAAGCTCATCGTGGCCTTGCCGAGGTTGCGGTGTTCGGCCTGGACCGCCTTCTCCGGCGTGAACGGGTGGGAATCTGCCACGATGGCGCCGTCGTGGAGCTTGACCACGCGCGTGGCGTAGCGGTCGGCCAAATCCGGGTTGTGCGTGACCATGACGACGAGGCGGTCGCGCGCGACTTCCTTCAAGAGGTCCATGACCTGGAGGGACGTGTCCGAGTCGAGCGCGCCGGTCGGCTCGTCGGCCAGGAGGATGTCGGGGTCGTTGACGAGGGCCCGGGCGATGGCGACGCGCTGCATCTGGCCGCCGGAGAGCTGGTTCGGCAGCTTCCGGAGCTGGTCGGCCAAACCGACCTGGGTCAGCGCCTCGGTGGCGCGGCGCTTGCGCTCGGCCGGGCCGACGCCCGAGATCGTCAGCGCCAGCTCGACGTTGGCGAGGACGGTCTGGTGGGGGATGAGGTTGTAGGTCTGGAAGACGAAGCCGACGGAGTGGTTGCGATAGGAATCCCAGTCACGGTCGGAGTAGTCCTTGGTCGACACGTCGCCGATGACGATGTCGCCGGAGTCGTAGCGGTCGAGGCCGCCGATGAGGTTGAGGAGCGTGGTCTTGCCGGATCCGGACTGGCCGAGGACGGCGACGAACTCGGAGTCGCGCAGGGCCAGGTCGATGCCGCGCAGCGCGTGGACGACCGTGTCGCCGGAGGGGTACGTCTTGGTCACGCCCAGGAGTTGAAGCATCGTTCATCCGATCGCTGCGCCAGGCCCGCCGCGACACCCGCGCGGCCGCCGTTTCGTTATATCGAAACGCAAGGGTAGCGAAGTCTGCGGTCACGCTGTCGTCTGCCCAGCGCTACGCTGGGGCGGCCTGGGAAGGAGAACTCCGAATATGCCCGTTTCCGTTGCGATTGGCGCCGCGTTGTTCACGGTCGCGCTCGTCCTCTACTGCATCACGGTCGGCGGCGTCATCGTCAAGGGCCGGACCACGCCCCGCACCGGGCTGCTCCAAGCCCTGGCCATCCTCTTCGACGCCGGCGGCACGATCTGCATGGTGGTCTACACCGGCACTCCCAAACCCAGTGGCCCCTTCGGCTACGTCGGCTACCTGGCGTGGCTCCTGATGGTCGTCGAGCTGGTCCTCCTGCTCCACAGCCGCGCCGGCGGTTCTGGCCGAGTGCCCGCCGGGACGCCGTTGCGCGTCGCCTCCGCCGCGATCATGGCCCTCTGGCTGGTCGTGTACTTCTGGGGCTTCGCCCAGTAGCCGACCCCGTGACATTGGGGACGGTTCTGTTTGTCACACTGCCCGGCGACAGCGTGACATTGGGGACGGTTCCATTTGTCACACCCGCTACTGGGGCTGCCCTGAGCAGGCGACCGGTTTATCCTCGGTTTACATTCCTTCGGGAGACTGGGCGGGGACTCGGGCGGAAAGGCGGGGGGTTGTGGGCACGCTGCTGGTCGTGGACGACGACCCCCACATCCGGGAACTGGTCGGCGCGCTCCTGACGGGCGCGGGGTTCGCCGTCACGCCGTGCGCAGACGGGCGGGCGGCGCTGCGGGCGCTGGGGGAACAGCCGGTCGACCTGTGCGTCGTCGACGTCATGATGCCGCTGATGGAGGGGACGGAGTTCGCCCGGGCCGTGCGCCGCTACTACCCCGACCTGCCCGTCCTGCTGCTGACGGCCAAGGGCCAGCTCGCCGACAAGGTCCGCGGCTTCGAGGCCGGCGCCGACGACTACCTCGTCAAGCCCTTCGACGGCCTCGAACTGGTCGCCCGCGTCCGCGCGCTGCTGCGCCGCTACCACAAGGTCGCCGACCAGGTCGCCCAAGCGGGCACCGTCACGCTGGACGCCAGCCGCCACACCGTCACCGTCGGCGGGCAGGACCTGGATCTCCCGCTGAAGGAGTTCGACCTGTTGTTCCTCCTCGCCGCCCACAAAGGCCGGACGCTGACGCGCCGCCAGATCCTGGACGAGGTGTGGGGCCTCGACTTCGACGGCAACGAGCGCACCCTCGACGTCCACATCAACCGCCTCCGCGACCGCTTCGGCGAGGACTGCGGCTGCCACATCGTGACGGTGCGAGGCCTGGGCTACCGGCTGGAGGAAGCATGACCGACAACCCGACCCCTGTGACATTGGGGACGGTTCCTCTTGTCACACCACCCGGCGAGGTGGGCGTGACATTGTGACATTGGGGACGGTTCCATTTGTCACACGACCCGGCGACAGCGTGACAGAAGGAACCGTCCCCAATGTCACGGTGGACGACCAGAGTGTGACAGAAGGAACCGTCCCCAATGTCACGGTGAAACAGGGGCCGACGTGGCGGGATGTGTGGCGGCCGACCGCCGTGATCCTCGCGTTCGGCGCCATGCTGACGCTCGGCTGGCTCCTGGCGGAGCTGGTTTTTCGCTACACCGGCCGTCCGGCCGATCTCCCCGCCTACCTCGTGGCCGTCTACCTCGGCCTGCTGGTCTTCTCCGTCGGCGCGTACACGGCCGGCCGCCTCCGCAACCGCCTCCACGGCGACCAGCGCTACGACGCCGCCGAGTCCATCCTGGCCGCGCTCGACCGGATCGCCCAGGGCGACTTCAGCGTGCGGCTGCCGGC
>JAISTC010000046.1 GCA_031272805.1 Propionibacteriaceae bacterium | reverse complement strand
TCACGGTCATGGGCCACGTCGACCACGGCAAGACGAAGCTGCTCGACGCCTTCCGCCACACGCACGTGGTCGAGGGCGAGGCCGGCGGCATCACGCAGGCGATCGGCGCTTACCAGGTCGACACGGTGGTGGACGGCGAGGCCCGCTCCGTCACGTTCATCGACACCCCTGGTCACGAGGCCTTCACCGCCATGCGCGCCCGCGGCGCGCAGACGACGGACATCGCCGTGCTGGTGGTGGCGGCCGACGACGGCGTCATGCCGCAGACGGTCGAGGCGCTCAACCACGCCCAGGCGGCCGACGTCCCGATCGTCGTGGCCGTCAACAAGATCGACAAGGTGGGCGCCGACCCGACCAAGGTCCGCGGCCAGTTGACCGAGTACGGGCTCATCCCCGAGGAATACGGCGGCGAGACCATGTTCGTGGACGTGTCCGCCGTGACCCGCCAGGGCCTGGACGACCTGCTGACGGCCATCGTGCTGACGGCCGACGCCTCGCTCGACCTCGCGGTCAACGAGGACATGCCGGCCCAGGGCGTCTCCATCGAAGCCCACCTGGACAAGGGCCGCGGCCCCGTCATGACGGCCATCGTCCAGCGCGGCACCCTCCACATCGGCGACTCCATCGTGGCCGGCTCGGCCCACGGCCGCGTCCGGGCGCTGATCGACGACCGGGGCGAGACCGTCGACGAGGCGCCGCCCTCGATGCCGGTCCAGGTCCTCGGCCTGACGTCCGTGCCCGGCGCCGGCGACAACTTCCTGGTGGTCGACGACGACCGGACCGCCCGCCAGGTGGCCGAGAAGCGCGAGGCCCGGCGGCGCGCCGCCGAGCTGGCCAAGTCCACTCCCCGCCGGACCCTGGAAGACATGTTCAAGGAGCTGGAGGAGAAGGGCGAGGAGCTCAAGATCATCCTCAAGGGCGATACGTCCGGCTCGGTCGAGGCCCTCGAAGACGCCCTCATGGGCATCGACGTCGGCGACGAGGTCTCGCTCCGCGTCATCGACCGCGGCGTCGGCGCCGTCACGGAGACCAACGTCATGCTGGCGTCGGCCTCCAAGGCGACCGGCGGGACTCCCGCCATCATCATCGGCTTCAACGTCCGGGCCCAGGGCCACGCCACCGAGCTGGCCGACCGCGAGGGCATCGACATCCGCTACTACTCGGTCATCTACGACGCGATCGACGACATCGAGTCCGCCCTCAAGGGGATGCTCAAGCCGATCTACGAGGAGGTCGCGCGCGGTGCCGCCGAGGTCCGCCAGATCTTCCGCTCGTCCAAGGTCGGCGTCATCGCCGGCTGCATGGTCACGTCCGGCACGATCCACCGCCACGCCTCGGCCCGCCTCGTCCGCGACGGCGTCGTCGTCCAGGAGACGCGGATCAACACGCTGCGGCGCGAGAAGGACGACGTGGTCGACGTGCGCGAGGGCTACGAGTGCGGCCTGACGCTCGACAACTTCTCCGACATCCACGTCGGCGACGTCATCGAGACGTTCGAGATGGTCGAGAAGCCGCGGACGTAGCGATGGGCAACCCAACCGCCGCGAAGGTGGCCGGCCAGATCAAGCTGATCGCCGCCTCGATGCTGCAGCGCCGCATCGAGGACCCGCGCCTCGGCTTCCTCACGATCACGGACGTGCGCCTGTCGAAGGACTGGGGCCGCTGCGAGCTGTTCTACACGGTCCTCGGCGACGCCGAGGCGTGGGCCGGGGCGGCCGCGGCGCTCGAGGCCGCCAAGGGCCAGATTCGGACCCAGGTATCGCGCCAACTCAAGCTGCGCCAGGCCCCCGAGATCGTGTTCGTGCCCGACGCCATGCCCGAACAGAGCGCCCACCTCGAGGACCTGTTCGCCGCCGCCCGCGCCATCGACGCGCGCGTCGCCGGGCTGGCCGAGGGCGCCGCGTACGCCGGCGCACCCGACCCCTACAAGGCCGACCCCGCCGACGGGGAGGACGGGGAGTGAGCCCGGACGGGTTCGTCCTCGTCGACAAGCCCCTCGGCTGGACGTCCCACCAGGTCGTCGGACGGCTCCGCCGCCTCCTCGGCACCAAGAAGATCGGCCACGCCGGGACGCTCGACCCCCTGGCCACGGGCCTGTTGGTCTGCGGCGTCGGCCGCGCCACCCGGCTGCTGGGCGACCTCATGGGTGAGGACAAGCTCTACCGGGCGACCGTCCGCTTCGGCCAGGAGACGTCGACCGAGGACGCTGAGGGCGACATCACGGCGTCACGCGGTGTGGACGGCCTCGACCTGGAGACGGTGCGCGCGGTCTCGGCCCAGTGGCTGGGCGCAGTCGACCAGGTCCCGTCGGCCGTGTCCGCCATCAAGGTCCAGGGTCAGCGCGCCTACCGGCTGGTCCGGGCGGGGGAGACCCCGGACCTGGCGCCGCGCCGCGTCCGCATCGACCGGATCGAGTGGGGCTCGGCCCGGCCCGGCGACGGCTGGCTGGACGCCGAAGTCACGGTGGCGTGCTCGGCCGGGACGTACATCCGCGCCCTGGCCCGCGACATCGGCCGCGGCGTCGGCACCGGCGCCCACCTGGTGGCGCTCCGGCGGCTCCAGTCCGGCTCGTTCAAGGTCGCCGAAGCGCGCGTCGACCAGGCCCGCCTGGAGGGCGCCGACCCGGTCGACGTGTGGCCCATCCGGGCCGTCATGGCACGCGTGCTGCCGCTGTTGCGAACCGACGCGGACACGGCCCGGCGGGTGGGCTATGGTCAGGCGTTGGACCAGGTCTTGTCCGGTCCCACTCTGATCGTGGGGCCCGGCGACGAGGCGCTGGCCGTGTATGTTCCCGACGACGGGCGGGCCGTCGCCCGGACGGTGCTGGTAGGAGGCAGTTAGGTGGCCCAGACGGTTCTGGCGATCGGCAACTTCGACGGGGTCCACCGCGGCCACCAGGCCATCCTCCACACCGCCCGGGGCGCCGCCGAGGGCCGCCCCGTCGTCGCCGTGACCTTCTGGCCCCACCCCCTGGCCGTCCTGCGGCCCGAGCGCCTGCCCCTCCTCCTGACCGAGCTGCCCGAGCGCATCCGGCTGCTCAAGGAGGCGGGCGCCAGCCAGGTCCGCGTCGTCGAGTTCACGCGCCAGGTCGCCGCCTGGTCGCCCGAGCAGTTCATCGAGGCCACCATCGCCCCGCTCGACCCGGCGACGGTCGTCGTCGGCCGCAACTTCCGCTTCGGCCACGGCGCCGTGGCCGACGGCTCGACGCTGGCCGACCTGGCCCGCGGCCGCTTCGACGTCATCAACCTGCCGCTCCTGTCGGGCCCGGCGCCCCTGTCGTCCAGCCGCATCCGCCACGCGCTGGCGGACGGCGACCCGGCCGGCGCGGCCTGGATGCTGGGCCGCTGGTTCCGCTACTCCGGCATCGTCGTCCAGGGCGACCAGCGCGGCCGGCAACTGGGATTTCCGACGGCCAACCTGACCGTGCCGGCCGGCCACGCCTGCCCGAAGGACGGCGTCTACGCGGGCTGGCTCGTCGCCAACCACGGCTCGGAGCCCATGCCCGCGGCCATCTCCGTCGGCTCCAACCCGACGTTCGACGGGGTCCAGCGGCGGGTCGAGGCCCACGCCATCGGCCGGACGGACCTGGAGCTGTACGGCGCCCCCGTGGGCGTGGACTTCGTCGCCCACCTGCGCGACATGAAGCGGTTCTCCGGCCTGGACGAGCTGATCGCCCAGATGGCGCACGACGTGACGCGGGCGACCGACCTGCTGGCCAGCGCCGGCCCGCCCTGGGCGCCCGGGATGCCGCCGCCCCGAAGCCTCCGGACCCCCTCGTCATCCTGCGCGTAGTCGCAGGATCTGCCTGCCACACGGGACGACCACGTGACGGGTAGATCCTGCGACTCCGGCCGCGAAGGGCCTCGTTCCTCGGCCCGCGCCGCCTCCGCGCAGGATGACGGGGGCGGTCGATTCGGGGTTTCGCGGTCACGCTGGTATCGTTGCCGCTGCCGTTTGTCCGGCCGCGAATGAGGAAGAGCCCCACCGCAATCCCGCACGGGGGCATCGCGCAGCGAGTGCTGAAAGGAGCCAAGCGTCTATGGACGCCGCCACGAAGAAGAAGATCATCGAGGACTACGCCATCACGAAGGGCGACACGGGTTCGCCGGACGTGCAGATCGCGCTCCTGACGAAGCGCATCGCGCATCTCACCGAGCACCTGAAGGTCCACAAGGGGGATCATCACTCCCGCCGGGGCCTCATGTTGATGGTCGGCCAGCGCCGCCGGCTCCTCAACTACGTCGCGCGCAAGGACATCGAACACTACCGCCGCCTCATCGAGCGGCTCGGCCTGCGCCGCTGATACCGCTGGGCGGGAGGGAGACCTCCCGCCCGTTCCGGTTTCAGGACGCCTGAACACAATTCACAACTGAACATCCCGATTCATTCCGGACGGCACCGCGCCAGAAGATCTTTGGTCTTTGGTAGTGGCCTTCGGGACCGGTCCACCGGTCACGGTGGGGCGGCGCCCGCGGGCCTCGATCGAAGACCGGGGAGATTCCTCGGGCGTGAGGGGTTCGTACCCGCGCACCAGCGCCTGTGGCGGCCGGAGCCTCACGAAAGGACACCCCCATGGGCTTTTCCAGCCCCAACCTCAAGTACACCGAGGCGACCATCGACAATGGCGTCTACGGCAAGCACGTCGTCCGCTTCGAAGCGGGCCTCCTGGCCCAGCAGGCCGCCGGTTCGGCCGCGGTCTACATCGACCAGGACACGATGCTGCTGTCGGCCACGACGGCCGCCAACAACCCGCGTGACGCGGTCGACTTCTTCCCGCTGACGGTCGACGTCGAGGAGCGCATGTACGCGGCGGGCCGCATCCCCGGCTCGTTCTTCCGCCGCGAGGGCCGCCCCTCCGAGGGCGCGATCCTGGCCGCCCGCCTGATCGACCGGCCCCTGCGCCCGAGCTTCGTCAAGGGGCTCCGCAACGAGGTCCAGGTCGTCGTGACGGTCATGGCCCTCAACCCCAACGTGCTGTACGACGTCGTGGCGATCAACGCCGCGTCGATGTCGACCCAGCTGGCCGGCCTGCCGTTCTCCGGCCCGATCGGCGGCGTCCGCGTGGCGCTCATCAAGGACCAGTGGGTCTGCTTCCCGACCGTGGAGCAGATCGAGAAGGAGGCCGCGTTCGACATGGTCGTGGCCGGCCGGGTCCTGCCCGACGGCGACGTCGCCATCATGATGGTCGAGGCCGAGTCGACCGAGGCCACGTGGGACCTCGTCCGCGGCGGCCGCACGGCCCCGACGGAGGAAGTCGTCGGCGCCGGCCTCGAGGCGGCCAAGCCGTTCATCAAGACCCTGTGTGACGCGCAGGCCGAGCTGGCCGCGCAGTTCCCCAAGGCGACCCGCCAGTTCCCGGTCTTCCTCGACTACGAGGACGACGTCTTCGAGGCCGTCAAGGCCGCCGACAAGGGCCGCATCCTCAAGGTCAACTCGATCGCGCCGAAGCACGAGCGCGAGACGGCCACCGAGGAGCTCCTGGCCGCGCTCCACGAGGAGCTCGACGGCCAGTTCCCGGAGCGCGAGAAGGAGATCACGGGCGCCTACCGGGCCCTGACCAAGAAGATCGTCCGCCACCGCACGCTGACCGAGAAGGTCCGCATCGACGGCCGCGGCGTCAAGGACATCCGGCCGCTCTCCTGCCAGGTCGGCGTCCTGCCGCGGGTCCACGGTTCGGCGCTGTTCCAGCGCGGCGAGACCCAGATCCTCGGCGTCACGACGCTCAACATGCTCGACATGGAGCAGAAGCTCGACACGCTGGCCCCGGAGACCGCCAAGCGCTACATGCACAACTACAACTTCCCGCCCTACTCCACGGGCGAGACCGGCCGCGTCGGCTCCCCGAAGCGGCGCGAGATCGGCCACGGCGCCCTGGCCGAGCGGGCCCTCGTCCCGGTCCTCCCGACCCGCGACGAGTTCCCCTACGCCATCCGCCAGGTCTCCGAGGCCATCGGCTCGAACGGCTCGACCTCGATGGGCTCGGTCTGCGCCTCGACGCTGGCGCTGCTCCAGGCGGGTGTGCCGCTGCGCGCGCCCGTGGCGGGCATCGCCATGGGCCTCATGTCCGAGGAGATCGACGGTGAGGTCAAGTACGTCACGCTGACCGACATCCTCGGCCAGGAGGACGCGCTCGGCGACATGGACTTCAAGGTCGCCGGCACGAGCGAGTACGTCACGGCTCTCCAGCTCGACACGAAGCTCAACGGCATCCCGGCCGACGTCCTGGCCGCCGCGCTGCTCCAGGCCCGCGAGGCCCGCTTCACGCTCCTCGACGTCATGGGGAAGGCGATCAGCGCCCCGGCCGAGATGAGCCAGTACGCGCCGCGCATCATCACGGTCCACATCCCGGTCGACAAGATCGGCGAGGTCATCGGCCCCAAGGGCAAGGTCATCAACCAGATCCAGGACGACACGGGCGCCAACCTCTCGATCGA
>JAISTC010000032.1 GCA_031272805.1 Propionibacteriaceae bacterium | reverse complement strand
CGCCTCCGGCCAGAGGGAGCTGCAGTTGGTGCCGGCGCAGGACGAGATCGTGCACCCGACCACGACATTCACGGCGACCCAGGTGAGGTAAGTCTGATGCCTCGGCCGGGGGTGTGTGGGCTCGGCCATGGTGTCGGGCCCGGTGGCTGTCGCTCGTTCCTCGCTCCGTAGCCACCGTGCCCGACCCCATGGCTCACGTAGCCACCGTGCCCGACCCCATGGCTTGGGGGTCAGACACCTCGGCCTAGGCGGTCTTTTTCTAGGGCTCTGGCTTCGGCTTCGGCTTGGCGGGTGTCGATGTTGTCGTGGTACTCGACGCGGAACTCGTGGAGGTGGAGGTGGCCCTCGGGGTCCGGGGGTTGGTGCATCCTCCGGGAGATCCGGTACGCCAGCTCTACGATGACCGCGCCCAGGCCGCCGATCAGCGCGACCAGCCAGAACCCCGTGACGGGCAGGTCGAGGTCGAGGAAGCGGCGCAGCGGCGGGACTGTGAACGCCAGTTGCGCCAGCGCGACCATCCCCACGACGACCAGGACCTTCCACCAGTTGTACGGGCGGGCCAGCGCGCCGAGGAGCCAGAAGTTGACCACGAGGAGAGTCCCGAGGGCGACGGTCGAGACTTGGGCCTCGGTCCCGTGGGCGAAGGCGAACGCGGCGAACGCGGCCAGGCCCGCGGCCAGGCCGGCGGGCAGCGACAGGGCGAGCACGCGGGAGAGGAAGCCGGGGACGTAGCGGCGCCGGTTGGCGGCCAGGGCCAGGATCGCGGCGGGCAGGCCGATGGTCAGCGTCGACACGATCGTCATGTGGAGTGGGCGGAAGGGGAACTCGACGCCGAGGATGGCCGTGGCGATGAGCATCGTGGCGGACATGGCGTTCTTGGCCACGAACAGCGAGGCGACGCGCTCGACGTTGCCGATCAGGCGGCGGCCCTCGGACAGCACCTTGGGCAGGTGGGAGAACTGGGAGTCGAGCAGGACCAGTTGCGCGACGGCCTTCGTCGCCTGGGCGCCGTTGCCCATCGCGATGCCGATGTCCGCGTCCTTCAGCGCCAGCACGTCGTTGACGCCGTCGCCGGTCATGGCGACCGTGTGGCCATTCTGCTGGAGGGCCCGGACGAGCCCCCGCTTCTGCGCGGGCGTGACGCGGCCGAACACCGTGACGTTGTCCACGACCTGGGCCAGTTCGTCGAGGTCCTCGGGGAGGGTGCGCGCGTCGACTGCCTGCTCGACTGCCAGGCCGACGTTCTTGGCCACCGCTGTGACCGTGACGGGGTTGTCGCCGGAAATGACCTTGACCGCCACGCCCTGCGCGGCGAAGTACGCCAGGGTGGCCTTCGCGTCCGGGCGGATGACTTCGGAGAGCTCGATCAGGGCGACTGGCGTCACGGGGGGGAGCGGGGCGTCCGGGTCGGGGAAGGTCGGGAGTTGGGCCAGGACGACGACGCGCTTGCCTTGCGCGGCGCGGGCGGCGACGTCGTGGAGGAGGGACTTGTGTTTGGTCTGGTCGAGGAGGATGTCCGGGGCGCCTAGGGCGTAAGGGGTGGGGGGGATGGGGGGCGGCTGTGGGCTTGGTGGCGGGGGAAGATCCCGGCTTTCGCCGGGATGACAAGGGTCTTGGGGATGACACGGGTCGCCGGGAGGACCGAGGATTAGGGCCGCACTCCACTTTCGGGCGCTGTTGAAGGGGATTCTTTCTCTGACCTCCCAGCCGCTGGCCGGGATGGCGGCGGCGATCGCCTGGGCCGTGGCGTTGGCGGCGGGGTCGTGGGTCATCGCACCCAGGACCGCGCGCGCGTGACCCTCATCGCAGCCGTCCAGCGGCGTCAGGCGGTCGAACGCGATCTCACCCTGGGTCAGCGTGCCGGTCTTGTCGACGCAGATGACGTCGACGCGCGCCAGGCCCTCGACCGCGGGGAGTTCCTGGACCAGGGCCTGTTGCTTCGTCAACTGGACGGCGGCCAGCAGGAACGCGAGCGTGGTCAACACGACGAGGCCCTCGGGGACCAGGCCGACGAGCGGGGTCGTGCCCTTGAGGACGATGTCGCGCCAGCCGCCGGAACCCGCCGCGCGGACCGCCCGCCACTGCGTCCAGAAACTGAGCGGCGCGAGGACCAGGACGACCCAGGTCAGCCAACGGAGGAGGACGTTGGTCGAGTGCTGGACCTCGGAGTACACGCGCGTGAACTGGCGGGCCTCGGCGGAGAGTTTCTGGGCGGTCGCCGCCGCGCCGACGGTGTCCGCGCGGAACCAGCCGGAGCCCGCCACGACGGCCGTCCCCGACGACACGGGCTCGCCGGGGCCGCGCGGGATGGCGTCCGACTCGCCGGTCAGGTTCGACTCGTCGATCTCCAGGTTGTCCGACGCCAGCAGCGGGCCGTCGGCGGGCACCTGGTCGCCGGAGCGGAGGTAGACGAGGTCGCCCTCGACCACGTCGGCCGTGTCGATGACGGCTGTCCGCCCATCGCGCAGGACCGTGGCCGTGGGCGCGTGGAGGACGGCGAGGGCGTCGAGCTTGCGCTTGGCGGAGACCTCCTGGGCGATGCCCATGACGGAGTTGACGATCAGCGCGATGCCGAACAGGCCGTCCTTGTACGAGCCCGTCGCCAGCACGAGGACGAACAGCGCGCCGAGCAGGCCGTTGAAGCGAGTGAAGACGTTAGCCTTGACGATCGCCCAGGTTGAGCGTGACGTGACCTTCTCCGTGCGGTTGGTGCGGTTCTCCGTCACGCGCTGGGCCACCTCGGCCGAGGTCAGGCCAGGGCCGAGGGTGGCGGGGATAGGCGGAGTGCGGGCCACTGACTCGACGGTCACGCTCAGACACTACGTCAGGTTGAGGGTGGGGGGCTATTGGGTGGGTGGGGGTGGAGGGTGTGGCGGGCGTGACTCGGTGGGGGTATCGGCGGGTCTTGAAGCGATGTTGTTGATTGTCGAGGAAGGATCCCGGCTTTCGCCGGGATGACAAGGGGTTGGGATGGCCAGGGGGGCGACGGGGTGGCGGGTCAAAGATCCCGGCTTTCGCCGGGATGACAAGGGGTTTGGGATGACAAGGGGTATGGCATGGCACAGGGGTTTGGGATGACAAGGGGTACGGCATGACACAGGGGTTGGGGCTGACATTGGGGTTGGGGAGGGCGTTGGGGCGCGGGGCATAATCGGGGGCATGGGCCATTTGCCGCCTGTGGGGGAACCTGCGCCGAGTCATGGGGGGTTGCCTGCGGCGGTGGTCGAGGGGCGGCGGGAGGCCCCGCTCTCGCTGTATGTCCATGTGCCCTGGTGCCGGGCGCGCTGCGGCTACTGCGACTTCAACACGTATGTGTCGGCACCCCAGCCCGGCTACCTGGCCGCGCTCCACGCGGAACTGGGCCTGGCCGCCGCGGTCGTGGGGCCGCGGCGGGTCGACACCGTCTACTTCGGGGGCGGGACCCCCACCTTGCTGCCGCCCGCCGACTTCGCCGCACTCCTCGTGACCATCCGGGAACGCTTCGACCTCGACCCCGGGGCCGAGGTCACGACCGAGGCCAACCCGGAAACGTTGTCGCCGGAGTACGTGGAACGCCTGCGCGCGGCCGGCGTGACCCGGTTGTCGCTCGGGTTCCAGTCCGCGGTCCCCCATGTCCTAGCCACCCTCGACCGCGTCCACACGCCCGGCCGCGCGCTCGACGCCGTGACGTGGGCCCGGCGGGCCGGCTTCGAGTCGGTGTCCCTCGACCTCATCTACGGCACGCCGGGCGAGTCCCTGGACGACTGGCGGGCCACGCTCGACGCCGCGGTCGCCGCCCGGCCGGACCACATCTCCGCCTACGCGCTCATCGTCGAGGAGGGGACGCGGCTGGCGGCCCGGATGAAGCGGGGCGAGCTGCCCTACCCGGACGACGACCTGATGGCCGACCAGTACCTGCTGGCGGACCAGGTCTTCGAGCGGGCGGGGTGGCCGTGGTACGAGCTGAGCAACTGGGGCGAACCCTGCCGCCACAACCTGGCCTACTGGCTCTCGGAGGACTGGTGGGGCGTCGGCGCGGGCGCGCACTCGCATGTCGGCGGCATCCGCTGGTGGAACTGGCGGCTGCCCGCCGCGTACGCCGCGCGGCTGCCGGAGTCGCCGGCCGAGGCGCGGGAGGTCTTGTCCGCCGACCAGCGGCGGATGGAGCGCGTGTTGCTGGAACTGCGGTTGGCGTCGGGGCTGGACGAATCCTGCCTGACAGCGTCCGAACGCGGGCGCGTGGCGGGGTTCGTGGAGGCTGGACTGGTGGCGCTCCGGGGCGGCCGGGTTGTCCTGACGCCCCCAGGCCGCCTGCTGGCGGACGCCGTCACGCGGGAACTGCTGGACTGACTGGCAGGAGGGGGCATGGGCGGTGGCGTCAGTGAGCCGAGTGTGGGGATGACTCCGGGGCGGGGAGAAGATCCCGGCTTTCGCCGGGATGACAAGAGAACTTGGGATGACCAGAGGGTTTGGGATGGCAGGCGGGTGGAGGCGGTCCCTGTGTCGGGCCAGTGGTACTGCGGGGCTGTGCGGTATGTCACGGTGGTGGCGGGCGTGCCGGTCGACTGGTGGCGGAGTCTGTTCCTGGTCTTCGCCCCGGACCTGGACGGTGCCCGGCGGCGCGTTGTCGAGCGGGCCCGGCTGGACGAGGAGGGGCCCTACCTCAACGGCTTCGACCAGTCCGTGCGGCGCGTCTTGGCGGCCCTCGACCGGGTTGAACTAGTCGGGCCCGACATCACCGACAGGTGTGAGGTCTACGCCGACCGGCTGGATGATGGGCCGCTGGACTCGCTGCCCTGGCCGCCGCAGCCCGAGGAGTCTGAGACCCGGCACACCGGCATCGTCGGTGTGCCCTGGCACGAGGGGCCCGACGGGGAGATCCTGGACGAGGAGGCGTGGTACAGCGCGTCCCTGCACTTCGCCCTCCCCCGGCCGGATGAGGGGGTGGCCGAGATCACGCGCCGCGTCGTGGTCGTCCGGGCGGCCGACTTTCCCGAGGCCCGGGAAGTGGCCCTGGAGTGGGGACGGGGACGGGCGCGCGACGGGGGGAGCGAACTGGCGGCCATCGTGACGCTGGACCTCCTCGGGCCGGCCGTGGTCGACGGGCAGGAGGTCTTCTCGGAATCGGGGTGGGCCGGCGACGAGCCCGACGACCCTGACGACCCGGTCGACCCGGTCGTCACGAGTGGGGATGGTCCCGACGGACTACCTTCTGTGGGGGCGTGATGACAATAGGTTTTGTCATTCTGCTGGAGTCTTGCGGCCAGGTTGTTGACCATCGGGGAAAGATCCCGGCTTTCGCCGGGATGACAAGGGGGTTTGGGATGACAAGGGGGTTTGGGATGACAAGGGGGTTTGGGACCACGTGACGGTTACTTCTTGTCGGTGTCGGCGGCTGTGTTCAGGGCCGCTACGAACGCTTCTTGCGGGACCTCTACTCGGCCGACCATCTTCATGCGCTTCTTGCCTTCCTTCTGCTTTTC
>JAISTC010000003.1 GCA_031272805.1 Propionibacteriaceae bacterium | reverse complement strand
CGTTTGTCACCCTGAGCCCACTTGTCATCCTGAGCGCAGCGAAGGATCTCTCCGCCACCAGGTCGAGATTCTTGGTCCTGGCGTCGGTCAGGCGAACAGGGGGGTGGAGAAGTAGCGCTCGCCGGTGTCGGGGAGCAATGTCGCGACCAGCTTGCCTGCGCCCAAGTGTTGCGCCAGGCGCAGTGCGGCGACGACGTTCGAGCCGCTCGAGATGCCGCACAGCAGTCCCTCCTCGCGCGCCAGGCGCCGCGCCATCGTGACGGCCTCCTCGTCCGTCACGACCGCCACGTCCGAGTAGACCGACTGGTCGAGGTTGGCGGGAATGAGGCCGTCGCCGATGCCCATCTGGACGTGGGAGCCGATCGGCCCGCCGGAAAGGATGGCCGCCTGCTCCGGCTCGACCGCCCAGATGACGACGCCGGGGCACTCGCGCCGGAGGACCCGGCCGATGCCGGTGATCGTCCCGCCCGTGCCGATGCCGGCGCAGAAGCCGTCGATCGGCCGGCCGACCTGGTCGACCAGCTCGCGGGCGGTCGTGGCCTCGTGGACGGCGGGGTTGTCGGGGTTGGCGAACTGCTGGGGCACGAAGACGTTCGGGTCGGCCGCGGCCATGGCCAAGGCCGTCTGCAGGCACTCGTCGATGCACTGCCCGATGTCGCCGCCATCGTGGACCAGGACGACCTCGGCCCCGTAGGCCTGGATGATCTGGCGCCGCTCGACGGAGACGGAGTCGGGCATGACGATGCGGCAGCGCAGGCCCCGCACCGCCGCCACCAGCGCCAGGCCGATCCCCTGGTTGCCGGAGGTCGGCTCGACGATGATCGTGTCCGGGCCGATCTGGCCGCGGCGCGTGGCCTGCTCGACCATGTTCCAAGCCGTGCGCGTCTTGACCGACCCGCCGACCCCGAGGCCCTCGAACTTGACGACGACCTCCGCCGACCCGGCCGGCACGACCCGCCGGAGCCGGACGACAGGGGTCCCGCCGAGGGCGTCGAGCACAGTGGAACAGATCATGCTTCCTCCAAACCGCAGTTGGGGCACCGCCACGTCCACTCTAGAAGCCGCCCCCAAACCGTCCGTGACTTGGACAAACGGTCACGCGGGTGGACGCCGACACACACTCGTCGCCGATGGTGTTCCCCTGTCGTCCTGACTTTGAGGCACCTCGGCCACAACCGTGTCATCCACCACGACAGGCCACACCCTTGAGTCAAGACTATGGAGCGGGACTACCCGGTCAGTGCTGGGGTGGCCGAACGGGCGGGAGTGGGTGTCGGATCGCGCTCGGCCGGTGATCTTGCTATAGTTCCTTCTCGGTCCTGATCCGTTCGGGTCCCACCAGTCCGGGTGGCGGAATAGGTAGACGCGCTAGCTTGAGGTGCTAGTGCCCGTTATAGGGCATGGAGGTTCAAGTCCTCTCTCGGACACAAAGAAACCCCTAGTCAAACGCAGTTTGACTAGGGGTTTCGACGTTTCGTGAGGCCAGAGCGGGGCCCAAGTCCCAGGTGGTCCCACGGCGTCGCGCGCCCGGCCCTGTAGCATGGCGCCATGTCCGAACCCGTTTCCGCCCCGGACTCCCCGGATGCCCCGTTCGACCCGCCCGGCCTCGATTGGCAGCCGGTCCAGCGCCAACTGGCGACCGCCCGCTGGCTGACCGCGGGCGTGACCTTCGGCGTCCTCGGCCTCGCCGCCATCGTCCTCGCCCTGCTGACCTCGCCGTGGGCCTGGATCGGCGTCGGCGTCGTCGTGGCCTTGGCCGCCTGGGTGGCCTGGCTGATTCCGCGCCAGGTCCGCGCCATCCGCTGGGCCGTCCGCGGCCGTGACCTCGTCGTCCGGAAGGGCATCATGTTCCGCCGGTTGGCGGTCGTCCCCTACGTCCGCGTCCAGTACGTCGACATCGAGGCCGGACCCCTGGACCGCCACTTCGGCCTCGCCAACCTCAAGGTCAACACGGCGGCCGCGGGCGTGGCGGTCGACGTGCCGGGGCTGGCCCCGGACACTGCCGCCCGGCTCCGCGAGATCTTGACGGACAAGGCCAACCTGGAGCCGGCGGCATGACCGCGTTCCCGCCCGGCCCGCCGCCCCCGCCGACGCCCGAGCCGGTCTCCCCCAACCCCGCCGACGCCGAGCCTGCCGACGCCTGGCGCCACCTCCACCCCCTGACTCCCTGGTTCCGCGGCGGCGTCGTCCTCGCCGCGCTCCTGGCGGGGGCGCTGGCCCAGGCCCAGGACAACCTCGCCGACGCCCTCGCGCTGATCCGCTCGGGCGGCGTCCTCTGGGTCGGCGCCGCCTGCCTCGGCGCCGCCGTCCTCGCCGCCGGTTACAGCTTCGTCTGGTGGCGTTTCGCCCGCTACCGCGTCGGCGCGGACGCCGTCGAACTGAAGACCGGCATCCTGTTCCGCCAACAACGCAGCTTCCGCCTCGACCAGTTGGAGGCCGTCGACGTCGTCCACCCCCTCGTGGCCCGCCTGGTCGGCCTGGCCCAGCTCACCCTCGAATCCGCCGGCGGCGCCGACTCCAAGCTCCGCCTGAGCTACGTCACGAAGGCCGACGCCGAGGCCATCCGCGCCGACATCCTCCACCGCCGGACGCTCCTCGCCGCCGGACGCGCCGCCGCCCCGTCCACCGTCACGCTCCCCGCCGTCACGCCGTCACCCTCCGTCACGCCCACTCCCGGCCCCGCGTTGGCCGGGGCTCCGGCCTCCACCCTGCCCGCCGCCGAGGTGCCGTTGTTCCAGGTCCCGCTCAACTGGACCATCGGCGCGTACCTGCGCTCCCCCGCCTTCGCCGGGGCCGTGGTCCTGCTCGTTGTCGCCGTCGTGGTCATCGCCGTCAGCCTCGTCCACGGCGGCCTCCAAGCCCTGGCCAGCGCCGGGATCGTCAGCGTCATTTCCTTCGTCAGCATCGTCGGCTCGACGTTCAAGCAGCGGCTCCTCGACGAGGCCAACTTCGCCGGCTACGCCCACCCCGACGGCCTCCGCCTCCGCCACGGCCTCACGACAACGGTCAACCAGACGATCCCGGCCGTCCGCATCCAGGCCGTCCGGCTCACCCAACACCTGTTGTGGCGCGGCCCGGACTGGTGGCGCCTGCGGATCAACGTCGCCGGCTACGGGCTGCAGGACGCCTCGAAGAAGTCCGTCCTCGTGTCCGTCGCCACGCCGGACCTGGCCGCCCTCGCCGTCGGCGCGGTCCTGCCCGGGGCCTTGGCCCCGGCGACCTGGGCGCTGGTCGACCGGGCCCTCCACTCGGATGTCCGGCCCGCCGGCTTCACGGGCCCGGACCGCCGGGTCCGCCTCCTCGACCCCTGGACGTGGCGCCGCAACGGCTACGCCACCAGCGACTTCGCCGTCGTCATCCGGCGCGGTTGGCTGACCCGCACGGTCGACCTCGTCCCCCATGGCCGGGTCCAGGCCATCACGGTCAGCCAGGGTCCGTGGCAGCGCCGCCTGGGCGCCGCCACGGTCGGCTGCCACTCCATGCCCGGCCCGGTCGACCCCCAGATCGCCCACTTGACCGAGGCCGACGCCGCCCGGTTCTTGGCCGCCGAAGCGCCCCGGACCTGGTACCCCGCCCGGCCCGCCTAACTCGCGGTGGCGGCGTCGGTCACGAGGATGTAGTCGACCCCGAGGGCCTCGTACCGTGATTGCGCCCTCTTATCGCAGGTCACCAGCGTCAAGCCGTGGGCCCGCGCGCACGCCGCCACCAGACCGTCGTACACGGCGCCGCCGATGAGGCCGATCGAGGCGAAATCGGCCACCAGTTGGGCCTGGTCCCGGGCCTCCAAGAAGCGCGTCTCCGGGAAGTTCACCTCGATCAACCGCCGGACGGCGGCAGGAGCACGCCGCACCGGCCACGGGGCGATCGTCAACCCCCTCATGAACTCAAAGGCCGCATGACCAGCCAGTCCCAGCGGCCGACCCCGGACAACGCGACTGACCGCCTGATGCAAGGCGTGACCGGCATCAACCAACGCGATAGCCGCGTTCGTATCCAGCAGAAGCGGTTCACATTCGGTTGACATCGATGATCTCCTGCCACTCTTCGGTGGTCAGAGGGGGGACACCTTCAACCTGGGGTATGACCAAACGGCCGTCCTCTTCCACCAGGTCCGGGCCGTCGAACGGCACTTCGATCTTGAGACCGGTCCCGTCGAGAGAGAGTTCGACCTCACAGCCGGGGCGGATCCCAACCATGAGCCGCAACTCCTTCGGCACCACCACTCGCCCACCCCTGTCGACCGTCGTCCGGAACACAGAGTGCCGCGAGAGGATGCCCAACGGATGGTAAGCCTTCATGCCACGACGGTACCATTGCAATGGCACGGCGATGTCATCAGCCAGCAGCAAGCTCATGTTCCCGCCTTCTCCCGCAGTCGGTCCACGCCCCGCGCCACGCGCCAGCCGCCCCGGTCGGTCTGGTCGGCCAGGCCCTGGTCCTGGAGCCGCCCGAGCAGAGTCAGGACCTCGACGACCCGCAGGCCGAGCCGGGCCGCCAGGTCGTCGGCCCGCGCCTGGCCCCGCCGCGGCAGTTCCTCGAACACGGCCCGCTCGTCGGGGGTCAACTCGTCCAGCCGCTCCCCCGCCGCCGGGTACGGCGCCTCGGCCGCGGCGTCGAACGGCCCGATCGTCGCCACGACGTCCTCGGCCGACGTCACGAGGGCCGCGACCCCGTCCCGGATCAGCCGGTGGGGCGTCCAGCTCAGCGCCGACGTCACGGGGCCCGGCACGGCCAGCAGGGGCCGGCCGAGCGACAGCGCCCAGCGCGCCGTGTTGGACGCCCCCGAGCGGGCCCCGGCCTCGACCACGACCGTCGCCTGCGAGAGCGCGGCGATGAGGCGGTTGCGGGCGAGGAAGCGGGGCCGGGTCGGGGTCCGGTCCGGCGGGTGCTCGCTGACCAGCAGGTGTTCGGCCCGGATCTGCTCCAAGAGCCGGGCGTTGCCCGGCGGGTAGACGTTGGCCAGGCCGCCGGCCATCAGCGCCACGGTCCGCCCGCCGACGGCGACGGCCGCCCGGTGCGACGCCGCGTCGATGCCGTAGGCGCCGCCGGATACGGTCGTGACGCCCCGTTCGGCCAGGCCGGCCGCCAACTCGGCGGCCATGTGCTCGCCGTAGGCGGTGGCGGCGCGCGACCCGACGAGGGCGGCCGCCGCGGCCGTCCACTCGTCGAGTCGGCCCGGCCCGGCCACCCACAGCCCGATCGGCGTCCCGCCGAAGTCGTCGACGCCCGCCCCATCCAGTTCCCCGAGGGCGGTCGGCCACTCGCTATCCCCGGGGACGACGAAGCGGAGTTGGAGCAGTTCCGTCTCCCGGTTGAGGCGGTCGAGGCGGAGGCTCCGGGCGCGCTGGGCCAGGGCGCTCTCGGCCTGGCCCGAGCGCAGGAACTCCCACAGCTCGAGGGCCCCGAACTGGGCGATCAGGCCGCCGACGCGCCGGTCGCCGGGCTCCCACACCGCCGCCAGCGCCATCCGGGCCGACCGCTCCGCGTCGCTGGGCGGCCCGGGCGGGCTGGCCGGGCTGGCCCCGTCGGACGGACGGGCGGCGGCCGGCGGGCCACCATTACCGCCGGCCGCCTCACCCGGCCACGGCAGGGCCGGCGCCCGGTCGGCGGCGCCGGGCCAGATCGGGGGACGGGGAGTGCTCAGGCGAGGAGCGCTCGAACGAGGGGCGTCAGGCGGCATGGCGGTCTCCTTCCGTGGGGTGCGGGCTGCGCTGGGGCTCCGGCCGCCGCGACCGGGCGGCGCCGGACGGGTCCTCCCCCTGGCGCAGGGCGAGGGCGAGGCGCAGGTGGTCGGCGGTCGGCCGGGCGGCCCCCGCCAGGTCGGCCAGGGTCCACGCGACCTTCACGACCTTGTCCACGCCCCGGGCCGACAACCGCCCAACGCGGACCGCCCGGTCGACCAGTTCGGCCCCCTCGGGCGCGGGGAGCTGGGCCCGCAGATACGCCCCCGACACTTCCGCGTTGGTCCGCCACGGCGTGTCCCGGAGCCTGGCCGCCTGGCGCTCCCGCGCCGCCAGCACCCGCGCCAGGACGGCCTCCGACCGCTCCTCCGCCCGGACCGCCCGGAGCAGGGACTGGCGCTGCGGCAGGATGTGTTGGTGGAGGTCCACCCGGTCGAGGATCGGCCCGGACAGCCGCGCGGCGTACCGGCGGATCATCAGAGGCGAGCAGGCACAGGCCGCCCCCGGGGTGGCCGCGTTGCCGCAGGGGCACGGGTTGGCGGCCATGACGAGCTGGAACCTGGCCGGGTAGCGGACCTGGGCCTCCGACCGGCCGAGGACGATCTCCCCGGATTCCAAGGGCGTCCGCAGCGTTTCGAGGATGGCCGTCGGGAACTCGGGCGCCTCGTCCAGGAACAGGACGCCCCGGTGGGCCAGCGACACGGCCCCCGGCCGCGCCACCCGCGAACCCCCGCCCGCCATCGCCGCCAGGCTGGCCGTGTGGTGCGGGTCGGAGAACGGCGGCCGCCGCTCCAGGCCGTCGACCGCGCAGCCCGCCAGCGACTGGATCGCGGCGACCTCGAGCGCCTCGACCACGGTCAGGTCCGGCAGGATCGTCGGCAGCCGCCGGGCCAGCAGTGTCTTGCCAACCCCCGGCGGGCCGTGGAAGTACAGATGGTGGCGCCCCGCCGCCGCGACCTCCAGCGCCCACTTGGCCTCACCCAGCCCGATGACGTCCGCCAGATCGAGCGGCTCGGCGTCCTCCGGCGCGAGCGCCGGCGTCACGGGCGGGAGCGTCACCGGCCGCCCGTTGAGGTAGGCGATGAGGTCCATCAGCGTCGCCACACCTTGAACTTCGATGCCCTCGACCAGCCCGGCCTCGGCCCGTTGCGCCGCCGGGACCACCGCCCGCTTGACGCCGCGCCGCTGGGCGGCCAGGAGCGCGGGGAGCACGCCGCGCACGGGCCGGACCTGCGCGTCCAGGCCGAGTTCGCCCAGCAGGATGGCATCGCGCAGCCGGGCGCGCGGCACGACGTGGCTCGCCGCCATGACCGCCGCGGTGATGCCGAGGTCGTAGTGCGACCCGGCCTTCGGCAAGGTAGCCGGCGTCAGGCTGATGGTCACGGCCTGGCTCGGCCACGTCAGCCCGATCGCGGCGACGGCGGCCCGGCAGCGGTCCCGGGCCTCGTTCAGAGCCTTGTCGGGCAGCCCGACGACGACGGTCCGGGGCAGCCCGCCGCCGAGCCACACCTCGATATCGACGAGCGTCGCCTCCAGCCCGACCAGGGCGACCGACTGGGCCATCGCGAGGCTCACAGCTCCGCCCCCCGGACGTGGTCGAAGGACGGCTCCAGCCCCGGCCGGAGCAGCACTCCGATCGCGTCCACGCGGCAGGCGGCGGCCCGCACCTGGTGCGCCCCGAGCCACGCCAGCGCGAGCCGCCGCAACCGGACCAGCTTGGCCCGAGTGACCGCCTCCAGCGGCCGCCCGAAGCCGAGCCCGGTCCGGGTCTTGACCTCGCAGAACACGACCACGCCGGCGTGGCCGGCGCCCGGCTCCAGCGCCACGAGGTCCAGCTCGCCGAGCCGCCCCGCCCGCCAGTTGCGGTCGAGGACCCGCCAGCCGAGCCCGGTCACGTAGCCGGCCGCCAGCTCCTCGCCCCGCGCGCCGACCAACATCCTGTCGTCCATGGTGCAAACCTCCACCAAGGCCGTGCACACCGGTGGCCGAAATGGAACACCCGTCCACAGAACTGGTCGGACGAAAAAGAGTTATCCACAGTTCAGAGAAACAACGACACTAGTGTGAAGTGTCGACAAATACGCCTGGTCTGGGACGGCCGAGGATCTGGCCGACGCCGCTACTTGGAGTCGGGCACCTGGAGGTCGGAGTGCGCGATCTCCTCGACGGAGACATCGCGGAACGTCAACACCTTGGCCGCCTTGACGAACCGCGCGGGCCGGTACATGTCCCACACCCAGGCGTCCGTCATCGAGACCTCGTAGTAGACGTCGCCGCCCTCCGTCCGGACCTTGAGGTCGACCGCGTTGCAGAGGTAGAAGCGGCGTTCCGTCTCGACGGCGTACGTGAAGATGCCGACGACGTCCTTGTACTCGCGGTAGAGCGCGAGCTCGAGGTCGGTCTCGTACTGTTCAAGGTCTTCGGTGCTCATGGTGAGCCCCACTCTAGACGATTGCCTGCGGCGCGTGCCGCGCTGGGCCGACGCGCGCCACGTTGGCGTACGTCAGGCGGTGGACGGGCGACGGGCCGAGGGCTTCGAGGCGGCGTTGGTGGGCGGCCGTGGCGTAGCCCTTGTGCCCGGCGAAGCCGTAGCCGGGATACAGGCTGTCGAGGTCACGCATGATCCGGTCCCGCGTGACCTTGGCCACGATCGACGCCGCCTCCACGCACGCCGCCACCTGGTCCGCCTTCCACATCCCCAGCCCGGGGCCGGGCAGCCCGTCCACGGCGAAACCGTCCGTCACGATGAACGCCGGGGCCAGCGGCAGCCGCCAGACGGCGCGGCGCAGGGCCTGGAGATTGGCCTCCTGGAGTCCCAGGGCGTCACATTCGCCCGGCGCGACCTCCACCCAGGCCACGGCCTCGGCCCGCTCGAGGATCAGGTCGTAGAGCGCCTCCCGCCGCCGGGCCGACAGCGCCTTGGAGTCCCGCAGCCCAGGGATGGCGCGCTCCGGGGCGCCGGACAGGATGACGGCCGCCGCCACCAGCGGCCCGGCGCAGGCGCCCCGCCCGGCCTCGTCGACCCCGGCCACGGGCCCGAGCCCGGCCGCGCGCAACTCGGCCTCGAACGCGGACTCGGCAGTTCCGGTCTCGGCAGTTCCGGTTGCGGCCCCGCTCACGGCGTCCCGCTCAGCACGACGGGTATTGGCTGATCTCGGCGGTCTCCGGCGGGTCGCCCGTGGGATCGGGCACGTCGGCGAAGACCTCCGGGGTGTGGAACGTCGTCATGCGGCTCCACGGCCACGCGATCGCCACGACCGGCCCCTCGATGTCGTCGACGCTGGGGAAGCCCAGCTCGGGCGTCTGTGTCGCGCCCGCGCACAGGTGGAAGCGCGAGTCCGACGAGCCGTTGCGGTGGTCGCCCAGGACGAACACGTGGCCCGCCGGGACGACGATGTCGAACGGGTAGTCCGACGCGTTGACCTTGGAGCCGTCCGGCATCGTGTAGAGGTAGGGCTCGTCGAGTTCGACGCCGTTGACGGAGAGCTGCCCGGACGCCGAGCAACACGTCACGTGGTCGCCGGGCAGGCCGATGAGGCGCTTGACGAGATAGCGCTTGGACGAGTCGGGCAGGAGCCCGATCAGCTCAAGCGGCCGCTTGAACCACGACGTCGTCTCGCCCGAGTCGGCCAGCCAGCCGAGCTTGTCCTCGAACACGATGATGTCGCCCCGCTCGTAATGGGCCAGCTTGGCGACGAAGATGCGGTCACCGGACAGGGTCTTGCCGCTGGCGTCCGTGTGGACGCCGTAGAGCGTCTGCTCCATCGAGCCGGTCGGAACGCGGAACTGCTCGACGCCGAACGTCCGGATGAGGGTCGAGATGATGACGGCGACCACGAGGATGATGAGGCCCTCGCGGACCAGCCGGAAGGCGCTCCGCCAGGCCGAAGGCCGCGGGGGCGGGGGCGGCGGCTCGCCGCCGGACCGGTCCGAGACGACTTCGGGGCTGGCGGCCGGAGCCGCCTCAGCGGGGTCCAGGCCCCGCCGGGGGCCGGCCGAGCCGCGGACCGAGCGGGGTTTCTCCTCGATGGCCCGCCGCGGGCGGGCCTCCGACCAGACAGCCCAGCCGGACGACCCTTGGGACAGGGTGGGTTCCAGCGCGGACAATGGCATCTCCTCGGGCCAGCGGGCAGTGAGAGTCTAGCCTCACGCCGCAGGGTCACGCCGGGAGCGGCGTGACCTAGAAGTCGCGCTTCTCCTTGATCTTGGCGGCCTTGCCGCGGAGCCCGCGGAGGTAGTAGAGCTTGGCGCGGCGGACGTCGCCGTGGCGGTCGACCTCGATCTTGTCGATGATCGGCGAGTGGAGCGGGAACTTGCGCTCGACACCGACGCCGTACGACACCTTGCGGACGGTGAACGTCTCTTTCAGGCCGGAACCCGACCGGCCGATGACCACACCGGCGAACACCTGGATGCGGGACTTGTTGCCCTCCACGACCTTGACGTGGACCTTGACCGAGTCGCCGGGCCGGAAGGCCGGGACATCGGACCGCAGGGACTGGGCGTCAAGCGCCTGGATAAGGGGCTGGTTCATGGGTTTCCTCGCCGGCGCCACAGGTCGCCTTCTATCGCTAACGTACTTCGCGTCCGGCCCCGCGGCATTCCCCCTGTGGCAGGTGCCGTGGGCGGACAACCTGGGAGATTCTGCCACAGGAGGGCCACCAGCGCCAATGCAGTGCACCAGGTCACGCCGTGCGCTCCGCTCTGCCGTGGAAATGTCTACTTGCCGTCGGCCTTGAACATGGAGTGCATCAGGTCGCGGTTCAGCCGGCCGATGGAGGCCAGCGGGATGGACTTGGGGCAGACCGCGGCGCACTCGCCGATGTTCGTGCAGCCGCCGAAGCCGGCCTCGTCGTGGGCTGCCACCATCGCCTTGGCCCGGCGCCAGCGCTCCGGCTGGCCCTGGGGCAACAGGCCCAGGTGGGAGATCTTGGCGGACGTGAACAGCATGGCCGCGCCGTTCGGGCAGGCCGCCACGCAGGCGCCGCAGCCGATGCACGTGGCGTTGTCGAACGCGAGGTCGGCCTGGCGCTTGGGCGCGGGCACGGAGTGGGCCTCGGGGGCCGCCCCCGTGTTGACCGAGACGTAGCCGCCGGCCTCGATGATCCGGTCGAAGGCCGACCGGTCGACGACCAGGTCCTTGATGATCGGGAACGCGCCGGCCTTCCAGGGCTCGATGTCGATGACGTCGCCGTCCTTGAAGCTCCGCATGTGGAGCTGGCACGTCGTCGTCGGGACGGACGAGTTGTAGCGGCCGTGCGGGGCGCCGTTGATGACGACGCCGCACATCCCGCAAATACCCTCGCGGCAGTCGGAGTCGAACGCCACGGGCTCCTCGTCCCGGGCCGTCAGCTCCTCGTTCAGCATGTCGAGCATTTCCAGGAAGCTCATCGATTCCTCGACGGACTCCAGTTGGTACGTCTTGAGCGCCCCCGGCGCCTCCGGCCCGGCCTGCCGCCAGACCCGCAACGTGATTTTCACTTGTAGCTCCTCTGCTTCAGCTCGATGGCCTCGTAGACGAGGGGTTCCTTGTGGAGGATCGGCTTCTGGCCGTCACCCCCGAACTCCCACGCGGCGACGTACAGGAACTCGTCGTCGTGGCGGAGCGCCTCGCCGTCTTCGGTCTGGGATTCGGCGCGGAAGTGGCCGCCGCAGGACTCGCGGCGGTGGAGCGCGTCGATGCACATGAGTTCGCCCAGTTCGAGGAAGTCGGCCACGCGGCCGGCGCGCTCGAGCGTCTGGTTGAAGTCCTCGTTGACGCCGGTCACCTTGACGTCGCTCCAGAACTCGTCACGCAGTTTCCGGATCTTGTCGATGGCGATCTTCAGGCCTTCCTCGGTCCGCTCCATGCCGCAGTACTCCCACATGATGTGGCCGAGTTCCTTGTGGAAGGAGTCGACCGTGCGGGAGCCGTTGATGGCGAGGAGCTTGTCGACGCGGGCCTGGGCCGCCTCGACCGCCGCCTTGGCCTCCGGCGTGGTCTCGTCGACCTTCGGGTAGGGGCCGTGGCTCAGGTAGTCGTTGATCGTGTTGGGCAGGACGAAGTAGCCGTCCGACAGGCCCTGCATCAGCGCGGACGCGCCGAGCCGGTTGGCGCCGTGGTCGGAGAAGTTGGCCTCGCCCGTGACGTACAGGCCCGGGATCGAGCTCATCAGGTCGTAGTCGACCCAGAGCCCGCCCATCGTGTAGTGGAC
>JAISTC010000227.1 GCA_031272805.1 Propionibacteriaceae bacterium | reverse complement strand
CGCCACTATTCTTCCCTCATGCCTGTTGACCAGCCTCGTGTGGCCGCCGCTGTCAGGGAGTTGTTGGCGGCCATTGGCGAGGATCCCGACCGGGAGGGGCTGCGGGAGACGCCCGCCCGGGTGGCCCGCGCGTACGCGGAGGCGTTTGCCGGGCTGGACCAGGATCCGGCCGAGGTGCTGGGCACTCGCTTCGACATCGACCACGAGGAGCTCATCCTCGTCAAGGACATCGAGCTGTGGAGCTACTGCGAACACCACCTCGTGCCCTTTACCGGCCTCGCCCACGTCGGCTACATCCCCGGCCCGGCCCGCCAGATCGTCGGCCTGTCCAAGCTGGCGCGCCTGGTCGACGTGTACGCCAAGCGCCCGCAGGTCCAGGAGCGCCTGACCAGCCAGATCGCCGACGCGCTCGTCACCGCCCTCAACCCGGGCGGCGTTATCGTGGTCATCGAGGCGGAGCACCTGTGCATGACGATGCGCGGCGTCCACAAGCCGGGGTCCAAGACCGTCACGTCGGCCGTGCGCGGCCAGTTGCGCCGCGCCGCCACGCGGGCCGAGGCGATGAGCCTGATCCTGGCCGGCCGGCAATAGTCGCCCAGCCAGCCGCCGTAGAGTGGACCCCATGCCCGACCGCGTTGCCCCGCTCCTCGCCCGCCCAGGCACGCTCGTGGTCGGCATCCTCAACGTCACGCCCGACTCGTTCTCCGACGGCGGCCGCTGGCTCGACCCGGCCGCCGCCATCGCCCACGGCCTCGACCTCGCCGCCCAGGGCGCCGCCATCGTCGACGTCGGCGCGGAATCCACCCGCCCCGGCGCGGCACCCATCAGCGCCGAGGAGGAGTGGCGCCGCCTGGAGCCGGTCGTCACGGCGTTGGCCGGCCACGGCGTGACGGTCTCCGTCGATACGCTCAAGGCGGCCGTGGCGGCGCAGGCCATCGCCGCCGGCGCGGCCATCGTCAACGACGTCTCCGGTGGCCTGGCCGACCCGGCCATGCTCGTCACGGTCGCCGCGGCCCAGGCGTACTACATCGCCTCCCACTGGCGCGGCCCCCTCGACGCCGACGGCTCGCCCGCCGCCTACGGCGACGTCGTCGCGGCGGTCCACGCGGCGCTGGCCGAGCGCCTGGCGGCCGCCACGGCGGCCGGGATCCCCGCCCACCGCCTGATCGCCGACCCCGGACTCGGCTTCTCCAAGTCGGCGGCCGACAACTGGGCTCTGGTGGCCGCCGCGGCGCGCTTCCACGACCTCGGCGTGCCCGTCCTCTGGGGCGCCAGTCGCAAGCGCTTCACGGCCGAGCTGGGCGACCGCGACCAGGTCTCCACGGCCGTCACGGCGTGGCTGGCGAGCCAGGGCGCCTGGGCCGTCCGCGCCCACACCGTCCCCGACCACCTCCTGGCCGCCGCAGTCGGCCAGACACTGAGGGCGGCGAGCTGCACCGTGGCCGCCCCGCCACACGCCCCCGACCACATCACCCTCACGGGCGTCCGGGCGCTGGGCCGCCACGGCGTGCTGCCGTCGGAACAGCGTGACCCGCAACCGTTCGCGGTCGATCTGACCGCCGAGTTGGCCCAGAGTTCAAGCTCGGATGATCTCGCCACGACGGCCGACTATTCCCAACTCAGCGCGCTGATCGCCGACGAGATCGCTAATCACTCGTATCAACTGATCGAAACCCTGGCCGAACAGATCGCCGCCCGCGCCCTCGCCATCCCGGGCCTGACGGCTGTGACTGTCACAGTCCACAAACCCCAAGCTCCCCTGGCCCAAGAGTTTGCAGATGTCGCCGTCACGATCCGCCGGGAACTCCCCGTCCGGGCCCGCCGGGCCGTATTTTCCCTCGGCTCGAATCTTGGCGACCGGGCGGCCGCGCTGCAATTCGCCGTGACGGGTCTGGCGACGACGCCGGGGGTCACGCTCGAGGCCGTCTCCGGCGTCTACGAGACCAGTCCGGTCGGCGTCGCGGACGAGCAACCCGACTACCTCAACGCCGTGGCCGTGGCCCGCTCGACCCTCCCGGCCACCGCACTCCTCGACCGGGCCCTGGCGCTCGAAGCGCTGGCCGGCCGGACCCGCGACACCGCACCCGACGCGGTGCAGCACGGCGCCCGGACCCTCGACATCGACCTCGTCGACGTCGCGGGCGAGACCTGCGCCACGCCCCGCCTGACGCTGCCCCACCCGCGCGCCCGCCGGCGCGCCTTCGTCCTCGTCCCGTGGGCGGAGCTCGACCCCGCGGTCGAGACCCCGGCCTTCCCCGATCAGTCGGTGCGCCGCGTGGACGGCGTCACGCTGTGGCTGCCGTCACGCGGGGAGCCGTCGTCACGCGGGGAGCCGCCGTCACGCGGGGAGCGGCCCGAGCGGCCTGTCGGAGAGGCGGCCCCGCGGTGACTGGCCCGAAACTCGCGCCGATCCGCTGGACGACGCTGCTCGCCGCGCTCGTCCTGGGCGCCGCGCTCGGCTGGCTCGGCGTGACCGTCCTGAACGCGCTCGGCCACCGCCAGCCCAGCCCGGCCTGGCTCGTGGCCGCCGGCTTGGCGTTCGGCGGCGGCGCCGCCGCGGCCGGCGCCTGGTTCGCCCACCAGCGCTTCCACGTCCTCCACCGCTACCCCGACCCCGCCCGTGGCCTCGCCCTGACCGCCCTGGCCAAGGCGTGCGCCCTGGCCGGCGCGCTGTTGGCGGGCGTCTACCTGGCCCTGGCGTTGACCAACCTGCCGCGCTGGGCCGTCGCCGCCGCCCACCAGCGGGTCGTCCGGGGCCTCGTCACGGCCGCCGCGGCGATTGTCCTCAGCGTCGGCGGGAAATTGCTCGAACGCGAGTGCCAGACCCGCCACCCTGGGTCCGAACCGCCCGAAGACGAGTCCGATCCGGCCCAGCACCAGTGATTTCTTCCACTTTTCGGGAAGAAATCTCCCGGAATCGCCTAGTTCTGTTTGACTTGGCCGGGCACTCGCGTAAAATCCGTCACAGAAAGTCGCAATCTTGCGGCCCAACTCAAGAAGGGGTACACCATGGCTAAGCGCACCGAAGTTGTGCTGGTCGACGATATTGACGGGTCCGCCGCGGACAGCACTGTCGCGTTTTCGCTGGACGGCGTTTCCTACGAGATTGATTTGTCCGCCGCCAACGCCGGCGTCCTGCGGGCCGATTTCGCGCGCTGGATCGACCGGGCGCGCCGGACCGGCGGCCGTCGTCACGTGGGCCGCCGCCCGAGCGGCGCCGAGGACGTGGCCGCGATGCGGGCCTGGGCGAGCGCCAACGGCATGCCGATCAACTCCCGCGGCCGCATCCCGTCCAAGATCCGCGAAGCGTACCTGGCCGCGCAGTAGAACCTGCTCTCCCAACTCCCTGCCGTCCCGCCAGCCGGCCCTCGCCTTCCCGGCTACCAACGCCCCGGCGCCCTGTAGTCCCGCCTGCGTGTCATCCCGGCCGCCTGTCATCCCGGCGAAAGCCGGGATCTTCCCCACCGCGTAAGCACGTCATCCTGCGCGGAGGCGGCCCAGGGCCGAGGAGCGAGGCCCATGCCGCCGCAGTCGCAGGATCTCGCCCGCCGCCAGTTCGGTCCCCCCTAGGGTCTGCCCCGCCCAGGAGAGATCCTTCGCTGCGCTCAGGATGACAAAGCACGCTCAGGAGGACAAGAGGGCTGAGTCGGGAAGAAAACGCGGCGCGACTCGGTTTAGGTAGGATGAGCGCGAACGCGGCTCGCTTCCGGGGTGGAGCGCCGAGTTAAGAGGAGAAGCATGTTCGAACGATTCACCGATCGGGCCCGCCGGGTCGTCATCCTGGCCCAGGACGAGGCCCGGATGCTCAACCACAACTACATCGGGACCGAACACGTCCTCCTGGGCCTCATCCACGAGGGCGAGGGCATCGCCGCCAAGGCCCTCGAGCAGCTCGGCCTGACGCTGGACCGCGTCCGGGAGCAGATCGAGGAAATCATCGGCCACGGCGAGCAGTCGCCGACCGGCCACATTCCGTTCACTCCGCGCGCCAAGCGCGTCCTCGAGCTCTCGCTGCGCGAAGCCCTCCAGCTCAACCACTCGTACATCGGGACGGAACACATCCTCTTGGGCCTCATCCGCGAGGGCGAAGGCGTCGCCTGCCAGGTCCTCATCAAGATGGGCGCCGACCTCAACCAGGTCCGTGACACTGTCCTCCAACTGCTCTCCGGCTTCCAGATGAAGCAGGCGGCGACGGCGGGCGCGCCCGAGAAGGGCCCGTCGCCCTCCGGCTCGAAGATCCTCGACCAGTTCGGCCGCAACCTGACGCAGGCCGCGCGCGACGGCAAGCTCGACCCCGTCATCGGGCGCCACAAAGAAATCGAGCGCGTCATGACCGTGCTCTCGCGCCGGACTAAGAACAACCCCGTCCTGATCGGCGAGCCGGGCGTCGGCAAGACCGCCGTGGTCGAGGGCCTGTCCCAGCAGATCGTCCGCGGCGAGGTTCCGGAAACCCTGCGTGACAAGCAGATTTACTCGCTCGACATGGGCGCTCTGGTCGCCGGGTCACGTTACCGCGGCGATTTCGAGGAACGCCTCAAGAAGGTCTTGGCCGAGATCAAGAACCGCGGCGACGTCATGCTGTTCATCGATGAGATCCACACGTTGGTCGGCGCGGGCGCCGCCGAGGGCGCCATCGACGCGGCCTCGATCCTGAAGCCGATGCTGGCCCGCGGCGAGCTCCAGACGATCGGCGCGACGACGCTGGACGAGTACCGCAAGCACATCGAGAAGGACGCCGCCCTCGAGCGCCGGTTCCAGCCGATCCAGGTGGCCGAGCCGTCGATCGCGCTGACGATCGAGATCCTCAAGGGCCTGCGTGACCGCTACGAGGCGCATCACAAGATCACGATCACGGACGCGGCCCTGACCGCCGCGGCCCAGCTGGCGTCCCGCTACGTTTCCGACCGGTTCCTGCCCGACAAGGCCATCGACCTGATCGACGAGGCGGGCGCCCGCCTCCGCATCAAGCGGATGACGGCGCCGCCGAGCCTCCGCGAGATCGACGAGGAGATCGCCCAGGTGCGGCGCGAGAAGGACGCCGCCATCGAGGCGCAGGAGTACGAGCGGGCCGCCGGCCTGCGTGACAAGGAGCAACAACTCGGCCGCCGCCGCGCGGACATGCAGGTCCAGTGGAAGTCGTCGGACGAGGCCATCCCCGCCCAGGTGGACGAGGAGCAGATCGCCGAGGTCCTGAGCTCCGCAACGGGCATCCCCGTGTTCAAGCTGACCGAGGCCGAGTCGGCCCGCCTCCTCAAGATGGAGGAGGAGATCGGCAAGCGGATCATCGGCCAGACCGACGCCGTCAAGGCCATCTCCCGGTCGATCCGGCGGACCCGCGCCGGCCTCAAGGACCCGCGCCGCCCGTCCGGCTCGTTCATCTTCGCCGGGCCGTCGGGCGTCGGCAAGACCGAGCTGACCAAGGCGCTGACGGAGTTCCTGTTCGGCGACGAGGACGCGCTCATCCGCCTCGACATGTCCGAGTACGGCGAGAAGCACACGGCGTCGCGGCTCTTCGGCTCGCCTCCCGGCTACGTCGGCTACGAGGAGGGCGGCCAGCTGACCGAGAAGGTGCGGCGCAAGCCGTTCTCGGTCGTGCTGTTCGACGAGATCGAGAAGGCGCACCCCGACATCTTCAACTCGCTGCTCCAGATTCTGGACGACGGCCGGCTGACCGACGCCCAGGGCCGCGTGGTCGATTTCAAGAACACGATCATCGTGATGACGACCAACCTCGGGACCCGCGACATCTCCAAGGCCGTCAACCTCGGCTTCCAGCGGGGCTCCGACTCGCTGGCGACCTACGACACGATGCGCGCCAAGGTGTCCGACGAGCTGAAACAGCACTTCCGCCCCGAGTTCTTGAACCGCGTGGACGAGGTCGTCGTCTTCCACCAGCTCTCGGAAGCCGACATCGAGCAGATTGTCGACCTCCAGATCGCCGAGATGGAGACGCGCCTGGCCGACCAGGACATGGGCATCGAGCTGACGCCCGCCGCCAAGACCTTGCTGGCCCACCGCGGCTACGACCCGGTCATGGGCGCCCGGCCGCTGCGCCGCGCCATCCAGCGCGACATCCAGGACCCGCTCTCCGAGAAGATCCTGTTCGGCGAGCTGCACGCGGGTCAGGTTGTCCTCATCGACGTGGCCGAGGAAGGCGCCGAGGCGCCGTTCACGTTCCGCGGCGAGGACAAGGGCAACCTCCCCGACGCCGCGATCGAGGAACTGTCCACGGCTGACCTGTGAGGGCCTGACGGGCAGCCCCCGGCCTGGTCCCGCGGACTACCATCGCCTCTGTGAGTGAGATCCGGGGCCGGCGTGACGTCGCCCTGCTCCTCGCGGTCGGCCTGCTGGCCGGGTTCCTGTCCGGGTTCTTCGGCATCGGCGGCGGGACGGTCATCGTGCCCGCGCTGGTCTGGATCGGCTTCTCGCAACGTCACGCGGTCGCCACGTCGCTTGCGGCGATCGTGCCGACGGCGGTGGCCGGGGTGGTCAGCTACGTCGTGGCGGGTCACGTGGCGTGGGCGCTGGGCGGGCTGTTGATCGTCGGCGTGCTGGCGGGCGCGCGGCTCGGGTCCGCGCTGCTGTCCCGCCTGCCGGAAACCGTCCTGCGCTGGGCGTTCGTCGCCTTCCTGGCCCTGCTGGCGGTCAGCCAGTTCACGTTGACGCCGAGCCGCGACGCGGCCGCCGTCCTCGACTGGCCCCACGGCGTCGCCATGGTCGGCCTCGGGCTGGTCACGGGCGTCCTGTCGGGCCTGCTGGGGATCGGCGGCGGCGTCGTCATCGTCCCCGGCCTGACGTTCCTGTTCGGGCTCAGCGACCTCGTGGCCCGCGGCACGTCGCTGCTCGTCATGATCCCGGGCGCCGCCACGGGCACGTGGTCCAACTGGCGTAAGAAGCTGGTCGACCTGCGGGCCGCCGCCTGGATCGGCCTCCCGGCCATCGCCGCCACCCCGCTGGGCGCCTGGACGGCCCACCTCCCCAGCCCCAAAGTCAACGCCGTCCTGTTCGGCGTCTACCTGACCGTGCTGGTAGCGCGGAGCCTGTACGCCGCGGCCAAGAAGTGAGGCCGAGGTGGTCAGGCCGAGGTGTCGGATGCCGCGGCCCTGGCGAGGCACGAGCCCGGGCGGCGGCATCTGATACCTCGGCCGGAGGGGTTGGGTGTGTGGGGTCGGCCGCGGTGTGAGGTGCCGCGGCCCGGGCTCCTTCGTCGCCAGGGCCGCGGCGCCTGACACCTCGGCCTGAGGGTCAGTGCGGCGGCGCGACGCAGAATTGGTTGCCGTCGGGGTCGGCCAGGACCGTCCACGCGAAGGTCGGATCCTCGTCGTGCTTGGCCACGAACGTGGCGCCGGCGGCGATCAGGCGCTCGACCTCGGCCGCCGGGTCGACGGAGCCGCAATCCAAGTGCAACTTGTTCTTGCCGGGGGTCGGGTCGCCGACCTTCTGGAAGCCCAGCGTGAAGCCGCCGGGGAGGGCCACCATGACGAAGAAACCCTCCATGTCGGCCACGATCTGGCCGCTCGTCTGATCCGCCCACCAGGCCGCGAGGCGGCGGGGGTCGGTGGTGTCAAAGGTCACCATGCCTACGGAGATACTCATGCGGCCACGCTAGCCGACCCCAACGTGACGGGTCACATCGGCGTGACCGGCGTCACATGATGGCCTGGTTCACTGGTCGTTTCAGTGCGTTTCAGGCGGCTGGTCCGGCGGGGCCGGCCCGCGGCCCCTTTGCCGCCGGCCGCCCCGCCAACCTGCCACTTCACCGCCCGACAGTTCTCGGGGATCGTGACGATCTGGTCCGGACAAGGGCAGACGCCCACCGGGAAGCTGTGAACACTCCCTGGACCGGTCCCTCCCGAAAGACCAACACCTGGTGGCCCGGCGGGCGTCCGGCACCTTGTCCGACACCTACTTCAACCGCCGAGCGGGCCTAGTTATTCCCGATTTCTTGAAGCGATTCAACGCCGGGGCCGTGAGATTCGCCACAACTCGCTACCCTCGTGACATGGCCACACCCCACATCGCCGCCGCTGCCGGCGCCATCGCCCCCGCCGTCCTCATGCCCGGCGACCCGAAACGGGCCGAGCGGATGGCCGCCGCGATCCTGCAAGGGTCACGCGTCGTCTCGGACGTGCGCGGCATCCAGGTCCACACCGGCACGGTCGAGGGGGCGCCTCTGTCGATCATGGCGTCCGGCATGGGGATGCCATCGATGGCGCTCTACGCGACGGAGTTGTTCCGGTTCTACGGCGTCACGCGGATCGTGCGCGTCGGCACAGCCGGCGGGCTCTCGCCCAGGGTCGACACGGGCGACGTCGTCGTCGCCGTCGGGGCGCACACGGCCAGTTCCATGAACGAGCTGCGCATCCCCGGCCTGCACTTCGCCGCCGTGGCCGACTGGGGCCTGCTGGCCGCCGCCATGGCCGCCGCGGCGGGCGACCCGCGCGTCGTCGCCGGCACGATCGTCAGCAACGACCACTTCTACCGCGAGTTCCAGTCCGGCTACCACGAGGCGCTGGCCGCCCACTCCGTCCTGGCCTGCGAGATGGAGACGGCGGCGCTGTACGGGGTGGCGGCGGCCGAAGGCAGGGCCGCCCTGGCCATCTGCACGGTCTCCAACCACCTGCTCAAGCCCGACCGTGACATGACCCCAGCCGACCGGGAACAAGTCTTCGACCAGGCACTGAAACTGGCCGTGGCAGCCGCCCTGTCGTAGCCCCAGGCCGAGGTGTCAGGCGCCCCGGCCCTGGCGAGGAACGAGCCCGGGCGGGGGCACCTGATACCGCGGCCGACCCCAGTCACGATCCCGCTGGCCGAGGCATCTGACGCCGCCGCCCGGGCTCGTTCCTCGCCAAGGCCGCGGCATCAGACGCCTCGGCCCAAGACTTCCGCCGCGGTCACGATCTTGATCAGTGGCCCGTACAACCCCATGATGTACAACGCCTGTTGTTCCGTCGCCTGGTCCAGGCCCGCGGTCGCGTCCGACACCACCCAGACCTCGATGCCCGCGTCCGCCGCGGCCAGGGCCGTGGACAGCACGCAGCAGTCCGTCGACACGCCCGTCAGGATGAGCCGGTTGTCGCGGACCAAGCCCGCCAGCTCCAGTCCCCACTTGGAGAACGTCACCGCCGTCACGACCGGCGCGCCCGGCCGGAAGACGCCATCCACGATGTCCCACAGCTCCGCCTCGCGCGGCTGGCGCTCGGCCGGCCAGTCCTCGAAGTACGGCACCCACGACCCCCAGGGCTGGGCCGGCGCGACGTAGCGCGTCAACACGACCGCGTCGCCGAACGCCTCCTCCAACCGGGCGATGACCGGCACGATCGCGCCGAACCCCGCCGTGTACCAGTCCGAGCCCTCGGTCCCGAACACCTTCTGCATGTCGATGACAGCCAAAGTCCCTTGCATCGTGACCCCTCCCAGCCCGGTCTCAGCCCAAGGCCTCTTGCTGGCGGACGGTGCCGCGCTGGATCAGGAGCGTGGCGGCGAAGCCGATGACGAGGGCGAACAGGACGCCCAGGTTGGCGTAGGCCCAGTCGCCCTCCTTGCCGCCGATCGCGCCCATGAAGTACCCCTGCCAGGCCAGCCACGAGGCGTAGGAGTTCGTCACGAAGCCCCAGCCGATGATGGTCCCGACCGCCATGACGGCCATCGCCACCGGCGAGACCGAGCCGTAGCGGCCGTGGGGGTCGAACAGGTCACGGTCGGCGTAGTTGCGCCGCCGCAGCAGCACGTCGGCCAGCATGATCCCGGCCCAGACGGCGATCGGCACGCCCAGCGTGATGAGGAAGCCCTGGAAGATGTTGAAGAAGGTCGAGCCGCCGAAGACGATGTAGATCGTGCCGGCGATCATGATGCAGCCGTCGATGCCCGCGGCGAACGGGCGGGGGATCGGGATGCCGGCCGAGACCAGGGCCAGGCCGGACGAGTAGATGTCGAGGACGGCGCCGCCGACCAGGCCGAGGATGGCCACGAGCGCGAACGGGATGAGGTACCAGGTCGGCAGGATCGTCGTCAGGGCGCCGATCGGGTCGGCCGAGATGCCGTCGCGTAGCGCGGAGTCCGAGCCCGCCAGCAGCAGGCCGTAGCCGAGCAGGAACAGCGGCGCGATGGCCGCGCCGAAGGTCGTCCACCAGATGACGCCGCCGGAGCCCGTCGAGCGCGGCAGGTAGCGCGAGTAGTCGGCGGCCATGTTGACCCAGCCGAGGCCGAAGCCGGTCATCATGAAGACGAGCGCGCCGATGAACGCCTGCGTCGAGCCGCCGGGCAGCGCCGTCACGGCCGAGAGGTCGACGTGGTCGAACGTCAGGATGAAGTAGCCGATGGTGAGGACGCCCGTCACGATCGTGATGACCGTCTGCATCTTCATGATCAGGTCGAAGCCGATGACGCCGCCGCCGACGATGAGGACGGCCACGACGATGAGCCCGATGATCTTGATGGCGGAGCCCTCGCCCGCGCCGAGCTTCGACAAGACCGTGGCCGTCGCCATGACGGCCAGCGACGTCAGCACGGTCTCCCAGCCGACCGTCAGGATCCACGACAGCACGGCCGCGACCTTGTTGCCGTTGACGCCGAGGGCCGCGCGGGACAGGACCATCGTCGGCGCCCCGCCCTTCTTGCCCGCCGTGGCGACGACGCCGCAGAGGAAGAAGGAGAAGATGATGCCGACCAGCCCGGCGATGCTGGCCTGGGCGAACGAGATGCCGAAGTCGAGGACCCAGGCGCCGTAGCTGATCCCGAGGACGGAGATGTTGGCGGCGAACCAGGGCCAGAAGAGGTCCCGCGGCTGGCCCTTGCGGTCGGCGTCGGCGATGACGTCCGTGCCGGCCATTTCGACTTGGAGGGCGCCGCCGGAGGTGACGGGGCCGTCGACGAGGGGAGAGTCAGACATGGGGCCCATCTAACCACGCCCCCT
>JAISTC010000200.1 GCA_031272805.1 Propionibacteriaceae bacterium | reverse complement strand
CCCCTGGACCAGTTGGGATTGTCGGACAGGCTCGCCCAGGCGGAATTGACAGCGGAGGACATGGACTGGATCGGCTCGCTCCCGACTCGGATTGAGCTGGCCCACGGCGTCGTGGCCGTTCACGGTTCACCGCGCAGCGACATGGAGTACCTCCTGGAGACAGTCACGCCCTCGGGCGCTCGACCGGCCACCACGGACGAGGTCGTGGAACGGCTGGGCGACGACCGTGAGGCAGCTCTCCTGCTGTGTGGGCACACCCATATCCAACGCCTGATCCAAGTCCCCGGCGGTCCTCTGATCGTCAACCCTGGCAGCGTCGGCTGGCCCGCCTACGCCGATGACCTGCCCTACCCGCACGTGATGGAGTCGGGGAGCCCCCAGGCGCGTTACGCCGTCGTGGAGTGGGACCGCCACGGGTGGCGGGCTAAGCTGCGGGCCGTTGACTACGACTGGCAGTCGGCCGCGACGATCGCCGAGTCGAACGGCCGGCCCGATGTCGCCTATTCGTTACGGACCGGCCGGGCGCCCCACTAGCCTGGCGCGTCACGCCGCGGACAGCAAGACCGTAGTGGCGCCTGGGAGGGTCTTGCCGACGGGGCCTGACGCCAGGAGGATCTGGCCGTCGGGGAGGTCGGCCGGCGTCTCCCCGAAGTTGGTCCAGACCTGCCAGGCGCCGCGCGCGTACGCCAGGACCCCTGCCGGGGCGTCCAGCCACGTGAAGTCCTCGTCGGTCACGCTGTGCAGCAGGTCTCGGCGCAGGTGGAGGGCCTGGCGGTAGAACGCCAACGGCGCCGCCGGGTCGGCCTCCTCCCTGGTCACCGCGTAATCCTTGAACCACTCCGGTTGGGGGAGGTGGGGCGTGGCCTCACCGAAGCCCAGGCCCGGGCCGTGGTCCGTCCAGGGGAGCGGGACGCGGCAGCCGTCGCGGCCGACGTCGGTGCCCTCCGAGCGGAAGAACGTCGGGTCCTGGCGATCGGCCGCGTCCAGAGCCGCCACCTCGCGCAACCCGAGTTCCTCGCCCTGGTAGACGTAGGCCGAGCCGGGCAGGCCCAGGATGAACTGGGTCGCGGCCTTGGCCCGGCGGAGCCCCAGGGCCGTGTCCTCGGGCGGGTTCGTGCCGCCCGTCAGCAGCCACGCCGTGTCACGGCGCAGGGTCGGCGGCGGGAAGGCGCCATCGCCGCGCGGGGCCAGGGGCAGGCCGTAGCGGGAGGCGTGGCGGACGACATCGTGGTTGCTCAGCACCCACGTCGAGCTCGACCCGGACTGCCGGGCCACGGCCAGGTTCTGGGTGACGGAGTCGTGGAACTCGGCGGCCGCGAAGTTGGCCCTGAGCAGGTCGAAGTTGAACGCCTGGCCGAGCAAGTCGGGCCGGGCGTAGCGGCCCCGGCGCTGCGGGTCGTCGACCCAGGCCTCGCCCACGGCGCAGCGGGGCGGGTCGTACTGGTCGAAGACCTGGCGCCACTCCCGGTAGATGGCGTCGACCTCGTCGCGGTCGTAGAACGGGTGGCCGGGCCCGGCCGGGATGTGGGCCAGTTCGGCGGCCGTGGGCAGGGGTTCGGTCAGGTCCTTGGCCAGGGCGTGGGCCACGTCGATGCGGAAGCCGTCGACGCCGCGGTCGGACCAGAAGCGGATCGTGTCGAGGAACTCCTGATGGACGTCCGGGTGGTCCCAGTTCCAGTCCGGCTGCTCGGGGGCGAACAGGTGGAAGTACCACTGGCCGTCCGGCACCCGGGTCCACGTCGAACCGCCGAACGCGGCCCGCCAGTCCGTCGGCGGCTCGTCGCCGTGGGGCCCTTTCCCGTCGCGGAAGATGTACCGCTCCCGGGCTGCCGAGCCGGGCCCGGCGGCCAGGGCCTCCTGGAACCAGCGGTGGCGGTTGGAGGAGTGGTTGGGGACGATGTCGACGATGACCTTGAGGCCTGCGGCGTGGAGCGTGGCGGTCATCGCGTCGAAGTCGGCCAGGCTGCCGATCCGGGGGTCGACGTCGCGGTAGTCGTCCACGTCGTAGCCGCCGTCGGCCAGAGCCGAGGGGTAGAACGGGGACAACCAGACCGCGTCCACGCCGAGGGCTTGGAGGTACGCGGCGCGGGACGTGATGCCGGCCAGGTCGCCCAGGCCGTCGCCGTTGGCGTCCGCGAACGAGCGGGGGTAGATCTGGTAGACGACTGCCGTTTTCCACCAGGTGTCACGTTGGGTCATGGGTTCTTTCCTTGTCGCTGTAGGTGGCGTGGGTCTGTGGTGGCGGCCGGGGGGTCAGACGCCCCGGCCTGGGTCTCGCGCTGTCGCCTCACTTGACGCTGCCTCTGACGACTCCGCTGATGACCCAGCGTTGGCTGAAGATGTAGACGATCAACAGCGGGGTCATCGCCATGAGGTAGCTGGCGAAGGCGACCGTGTGGTCCGTGTTGTACTGGCCCTGGAAGACGTATTGGGCCAGTTGCAGCGTGCGGGAGCTGGGGTCGGTCAGGACGACCAGGGGGAGGATGAAGTCGTTCCACGCCCAGGCGCAGGTCAGGATCCCGACCGTGGCGTTCATCGGGCCGAGGAGGGGGAAGATGATCGACCGGAAGACCCGCCACGGGCTGGCGCCGTCGATGGCGGCGGCCTCCTCGACCGAGAGCGGGATCGACTTGATGTAGCCCGTGTAGAGGAACACGTTCATGCTGAGGCCGAAGACGACGTAGAGGCCGA
>JAISTC010000185.1 GCA_031272805.1 Propionibacteriaceae bacterium | reverse complement strand
CCCAGAGCTGGACCGCCGCCTACGGCCTGACCGTGACGATGGTCTTCCTGTATCTCCAGATCCTGCGCATCCTGAGCTACCTGCGCCGCTAAGCGCCAGTGGCCAGGCCCTAGTCCGCGTCCCCGAACGTCACGTCGAACGCGGCCTTGGGCGCGTCGATCGTCGTGTCGATCGAGTCGGCCAGCGTGGGCGGCTCGATCGTCTCGATCCGGGGCCAGAGGTCGTCGAACGGCGGGTGCCAGGTGGCGGCGTCGGCCGTCACCTGGTCGCCGGAGCGGATGTCCTTGACCTCGTCCTCGGCCCCCTCGGCGCCGGGGAACCAGACGTAGGGGATGCGCCGCCGGTCGGCGAACTTGATCTGCTTGCCGAACTTGGCCGCCGTCGGCGCCACATCGGCCGGGATGCCCCGCCGCCGGAGCGCCCGCGCCACGTCGGCCGAGCGCCCGCGGGAGGCCTCGTCGGCCACGGCCACGAGCACGGCCGTCGGGGTCGGCCGGGTCGCCCGGACCAGGTTGTCGCCCAGCAGGAGCGAGACCAGCCGGGTAACGCCGATGGACAGCCCGACGCCGGGATAGGTCCGCGACCCGTCCGCGGCCAGCGAGTCGTAGCGGCCGCCGGAGCAGATCGAGCCCAGCGCCTCGTGGCCGGCCAGGACGGTCTCGTAGACCGTGCCCGTGTAGTAGTCCAGGCCGCGGGCGATCTTGAGGTCCGCCTCGATGACGCCCGGCTGGGCCGCCGCCGCGGCCGCCAGCAGCGCCTTGAGTTCTTCCAGGCCCTCCTCCAGCAGGTTGGAGGAGGAGCCGTGCTTGCCCGCCAACTGCCAGACCTCGGCCGCCAGCGCGTCGCCGTCGGCGCCGTGGAGCTGGGCCAGCTCCAGGCAGGCGCGGGCCTGGAGGGGCGTCGCCCCCGCCGTCTCGACCAGCAGGTCGAGGGTCGCGGCCGGGCCGATCTTGTCGAGCTTGTCGATCCCCCGCAGGACGTCCTCGATCCGCTCCAGGCCGAGGCCCCGGTAGAAGCCCTCGGAGACCTTGCGGTTGTTGACGAGGAGGCGGACCCGGCCGATCGGCAGCGCCGACAGCGCCTCCGCCATGACGAGCGGCAGCTCGACCTCGTAGCGGAACGGCAGGGAGCCGTCGCCGACGATGTCGACGTCCGCCTGCGTGAACTCGCGGAAGCGGCCCGCCTGGGGCCGCTCGCCGCGCCAGACCTTCTGGATCTGGTAGCGCTTGAAGGGGAACTCCAGGTGGCCGGCGTTCTCCAGGACGTAGCGGGCGAAGGGGACGGTCAGGTCGAAGTGGAGGCCGAGCATCTTGTCGTCCAGCTCGGCCAGCTTCTCCTGGGCCGCCGGGTCGGAGTACTCCTGGAGGCGCCGGAGGACGTAGACCTCCTTGGACGTCTCGCCCTTGCGCAGCAGGTCGGCCAGCGGCTCGACCGCGCGGGTCTCGACCGGCGCGAAGCCGTGGAGTTCGAACGTCCGGCGCAGCGAGTCCAACAGGCGTTGCTCCACGATCCGGCCGCCGGGCAGCCACTCGGGGAAGCCCGACAGGGGGGCGGGACGGCTCATGCGTAGTTCTCCAAGAAGTTTGGTTGTAGGTACGGGTTGCTGGCCCTTTCGGCCGCCATCGTGCTGTGCGGGCCGTGGCCGGGGAGCACGATGGCATCGTCGGGCAAGTGTAGCTGCCCGTCCGGACCCGCCCCGAGGACGACGTCACGCAGGGAGGCCGCCATCTGCGGCATGGACCCGCCGGGCAGGTCGGTCCGGCCGATCGACCCGGCGAACAGGACGTCGCCCGTGAACGCGAGGAGGCGGTCCTCGGCCGGGACGCGGAAGATGACGCAGCCGGGGCGGTGGCCGGGCGCCCAGAGGACGGTCACGTCGAACCCGGCCGCGGCGAACGTGACGCGGTCTGTGAGATCCCTCACAGTCTTGGGCTCGTGCCAACCCTCCGGCCCGGCCAGTTGGGCGGCCACGGACCGCATCGCCGGGTCCAGCCCGGCGGCCGGATCGGCCAGCAGCTCCCGGTCGAACGGGTGGATGTAGAGGGGGGCGTCCCAGCGGTCCGCCAGTTGGGCCGCGTCGGCGACGTGGTCGAGGTGGCCGTGGCTAGCGAGGACGGCCGTGACGGTGAGATCCTGGTCGGCGCAGAGCTGGCCGACGGCGTCCGCCGCGCCGAGCCCGGGGTCGATGACGAGCGCCGGGCCCGACTCCTCTCGGGCCAGGACCCAGCAGTTCTCGCCCCACAGGGCCGTTTCTATAGACACGAGGAACACAATCGCCAGCTTATCGGGCAAGATAGGACCCATGACTGAGACTGCAGGGCCTGCGGCCTTCGGCCGGGTCGGCGAAGACGGGACCGTTTTCGTCGTCACGGCGGAGGGCGAACGCATGGTCGGACAAATCCCCGACAGCACTCCCGAGGCCGCGCTGGCCTTCTTCCAGCGCCGGTACGAGGCGTTACAAGTCGAGGTCGACCTGCTGGCTCAGCGCATCCGCAACGGCGCCCTCGGCCCCGAGGAGGCCCGCAAGGCCGTGGCCAACCAGCAGGCGTCCGTGCTCAACGCCAACGCGGTGGGCGACCTGGCCGGCCTGGCCGCCCAACTCGACGAGCTGGCCCCGCTGATCGAGGCGGCCGCCGCCAAGCGGCGCGAGGAGAAGGCCAAGGTCATCGAGGAGTCCCGGGCCCGCAAGGAGGCGATGGTCGGCCAGGCCGAGAAGCTGGCGCAGGGCAACAACTGGCGGGGCGGCGTGGTCGAGTTCCGCGACCTGTTGGAGGAGTGGAAGAAGCTCCCCCGGCTCGACCGGGCGACCGACGACGACCTGTGGCACCGCTTCTCGGCCGCCCGGACGACGTACACGCGCCGCCGCAAGGCCCATTTCGCCGCGGTCAGCGAGACCCACGAGTCCGCCAAGGCCGTCAAAGAACAGATCCTGGCCGAGGCCGAGGAACTGGCCGAGTCGACCGACTGGGGTCCGACCGCGGCCGCGTTCCGTGGCCTGATGGACCGCTGGCGCGCCGCCGGCTCCGCCGCGCGGACCGTTGACGACGAGCTGTGGGCCCGTTTCCGGGCCATCCAGGACGGCTTCTTCAACCGCCGCTCTGAGGTGTTCTCCGCCCAGGACAAGGAGTTCCAGGCCAACCTCGACGCCAAGACGGCCCTGCTGGACGAGGCCGAGAAATCGATCCTGCCGGTCACGGAGATCCCGGCCGCCCGCGCCGCCTACCGCGAGTTCATTGCCAAGTTCAACGAGATCGGCAAGGTGCCGCGCGAGCAGGTCCGCGCCGTCGACGCCCGCGTCCGGGCGCTGGAGGCGGCCATCGACGAGGCCGACCGGCGCGAGTGGGCCCGGACCGACCCGCAGACCCGCGCCACGGCCCAGGGGACCGTGTCGCTGTTCTCCGACAAGCTGGACCGCCTCAAGGCCGACCTGGCCAAGGCGGAGAAGGCCGGCGACGCCAAGCGGGCCAAGAACATCGAGGGCCAGATCAAGTCACTCCAGGCCCTCCTGGACCAGGCCACGAACACACTGGACGACCTGACCCGCTGAGCGCCCGGCTCTGGGGCTTACGAGTTGACGCGCTCCACGCTCGTGACCTCTCTGATGGCCCTGAGGCGGCTCATGATGTGGTCCAGGAAGGCCGGGTCGGGGATCTCGAAGGTCATCGTCGCCTTGACCGAGCGGTCCTTTTCCGTCGCCAGGTGGGCGTTCAGGATCGACACCTTGTTCTCCGCCATGATCGACGTGATGTCCGCCAACAGGCCGGAACGGTCGAGGCCCTCGACGCGGACCGTGACGAGGAACGTCGAGTGCACCGTCTTGGCCCAGCGGACCGGCATGATCCGCTCGGGCGTCTGCATCAGGTTGACGACGTTGGAGCAGTCACGCCGGTGGACGGAGATGCCCTGCGCGTGCGTGACGAAGCCGATGATCTCGTCGCCGGGCACCGGGGTACAGCACTTGGCCAGCTTGACCCACGTGGACGAGTCGCCGTTGACCTCGATGCCCGGGTTGGCCGGGCCGGGCCGGGCCTGGCGGCCGGTCTCGGGCGGCAGCCGGTCCTCGAACGACTCGACGGCCGCCGCCTCGGGCCCGCCCTCCAGGGCGATCAACCGCTCCACCACCGCCTGCGGGCTGACCTTGCCCTCGCCGACGGCCGCGTACAGGCTCGGCACGTCGGCCAGGTTGAGGTCCTCGGCCACGCCTGTGAGATAGGGCAGGGTCAGGACCCGGGTGAGTTTGAGGCCGGCCCGGCGGAGCTCCCGGGCGAGCATGTCCTTGCCGTGTTCGACCGCCTCGTCGCGGCGTTCCGACTTGAAGTACTGGCGGATCTTCTGGCGCGCGCGGGGCGACTTGACGAACTCCAGCCAGTCGCGTGACGGGCCCGCGTCGGGCGCCTTGGAGGTCAGGATCTCGACCACGTCGCCGTCGTTCAGCGGCGTCTCCAGCCGGACCAGCTTGCCGTTGACGCGGGCCCCGATACAGCGGTGGCCGACCTCCGTGTGGACGGCGTAGGCGAAGTCGATCGGCGTCGCGCCCTGGGGGAGGAAGAACAGGTCCGACTGCGGGGTGAAGACCATGACCTCCGACGAGCCGAGGTCGAACATGAGCGAGTCGAGGAAGACGCGCGGGTCGGCCTCCTCGGTCCCCCACTGGGCGACGCGCTTGACCCACGCCATGTCCAGCGGGTCGAGCCGGCCCTTCTTGCGGACGCCCTTCTTGCTCGTGGCGTTGGGCGCCGCCTTGTACTTCCAGTGGGCCGCCACGCCGTACTCGGCGTTGCGGTGCATCTCGAACGTCCGGATCTGGAACTCGACCGGCTTGCCCTGGGGGCCGACGACGGTCGTGTGGATCGACTCGTAGGTCGAGAACTTGGGGTTGGCGATGTAGTCCTTGACGCGGCCGGGCACGGGCACCCAGGTCTCGTGGATGACGCCCATGGCCACGTAGCAGTCGTTCTTGGACTCGACCAGGACGCGGAGGCCGAGCAGGTCGAAGATGTCGTTGAAGTCGCGGCCGCGGACGACCATCTTCTGCCAGATCGAGTAGTAGTGCTTGGGCCGGCCGTAGACGGTCGCCTCGATGCCGCGGGCCTTGAGCGCCTCCGTGACCTTGGCGATGACCTCCTGGAGGATGATCTCGCGGGCCGGCTGTTCGGCCGCCACCTGCTGGACGAGCTGGTCGTAGATGCGCGGCTGCATGGTCGAGAAGGAGAGGTCTTCCAGCTCCCACTTGATCGTGTTCATGCCGAGCCGGTGGGCCAGCGGCGCGTAGATCTCGAGCGTCTGCTGGGCGATCCGGTTCTGCTTGTCGGGCCGGAGCACGCCGATCGTCCGCATGTTGTGGAGCCGGTCGGCCAGCTTGATGACGACGACGCGGACGTCGTGGACCATGCCCGTGATGAGCTTGCGGATGGTCTCGGCCCGGGCCACGGACGCGCCGTGGGTCTCGCTGGGCAGCTTCGTCACGCCGTCGACCAGCCGGGCGACCTCGTCGCCGAAGTCCTCGCGGCACTGGTCGAGCGTGTACGGGGTGTCCTCGACCACGTCGTGGAGCAGCGCGGCCACGAGGACCGTCTGGGTCATGCCCAGCTCGGCGCAGATCGTGGCGACGGCCCGCGGGTGGGTGATGTAGGCCTCGCCGGACTTGCGCTTCTGGCCTTCGTGCCACTTGGCGGCCGTCTCGTAGGCCCGCTGCAGGAGCGCGAAGTCGGTCTCCGGGTGGGCCTCGCGGACGACCGTGAACAGGGGTTCCAGGACCGGGTCGTAGTCGGCGGCCGGCTTGGGCGCGGTCACCGACATGATCCACTGGATCGGGTGGAACTTGCCCGGGCTGGTCCCGGGGCTCGGTTCGGCCGTGGCGGTGGTAGTAGCGGCGGGGGCGGCGGGCAGCGCGGTCTCGATCGGTTGCGCGATTTCCGTCGTCGTCATGGCACCCCTTGGGATTGTGAGGTCATCGTACCCGAACGCGGGGGGCTTGCCCGGGAGCCTACCGCCCGACCCCGCCCGGGGGCCAGGCGGCTACTTCTTCTTGCGCTGCGAGCGGGGCTGGTGGCTCGGCTGGCGCCGGGCCGCGGGCTTGGCCGGGGCGGCGGCCGCCAGGACGTCCGCCTCCGCGGGCTCCCCCTCCGCCGCGTTGTCGGCCTGCTCGGCCACGATGTCGACGACGGTCACGGCCTCGTCCGGGGACGCGCCCGACGCCGCCGCCTTGGGGGCGGCGGTCTCCGTGACCTGGATCCGCTTCGCCTTGCCGCGGCGGCGCAGGACCTTGGCCGTGTGCTCCTTGACCGCCGGCTCCAGGTCCTTCAGCCAGGCCAGGAGCGGTGTGGCGATGAAGATCGAGGAGTAGGCGCCGGCGATCATGCCGACGAACAGGGCCAGGCCGATGTCCTCCAGCGGGCCGGAGCCGAGCACGAAGGAGCCGGCCACGAGCAGCGCGGCGACCGGCAGGACGCCGAGGATGGTCGTGTTGATCGAGCGCATCAGGACCTGGTTGTCGGCCAGGTTGGCCGCCTCCGAGTACGTCAGGCGCGACTCCTCCAGGTTGGCCCAGTTCTCGCGCACCTTGTCGAACACGACGACCGTGTCGTACAGGGAGTAGCCCAAGATCGTCAGGACGCCGGTCAGGGTCGACGGGGTGACCTCGAAGCCGACCCAGGCGTAGACGCCGACCGTCACGATCATGTCGTGGAACAGGCACAGGATGGCCGACAGGGCCATCTTCCAGTGGCGGAAGTAGATGCCGATGAGCAGCGACACGACCACCAGGAAGACGACGAGCGCGATGGCGCCCTTCTGGGTCACCTGGCTGCCCCAGGACGCGCCGATCTGGTCGTAGGCGACATCCTCCGAGGCGACGCCCGCCTCGTTGCCGATGGCCGTGCGGACGGCGATCTGCTCGTTGGCGTCGAGGGAGCGGGTCTCGATGGAGACCTTGGAGGTCCCGACCGTCGTGACCGTGACGTTGCCGAGGTCGGCGACGCCGGCGTTCTCGACGGCGTCGCGGTAGAGGCCGACCGTGTCGTCGGTCACGGCCGCCACGTTGACCTGGAACTTCGAGCCGCCCTTGAAGTCGATGCCGAGCTCCAGGCCGCGGACGACCAGGCCGGCCAGGCAGAGCAGGATGACGACCGCGGAGAACGTGAACCAGATCTTGCGGTTGCCGACGAAGTCGTAGGAGACCTGGCCGGTGAACAGCTTGTGGGCCAGGCCCGCCTTCTTCTGGGGCGCCGCGGGCTTGGCGGGGGTCTTGGGCGCAATGGTCGTCGTCGCCATGTCACGCCTCCTTTCCGGCCGTCGCCAGAGTTCGGCGGGGCTTGGGGACACGGGTCGGGCTGACGCCGAGGTGCTCGGCCTCAAGCCCCGAACCCTTCCGGCCCTCGCCGAAGAACTTCGTCTGGACGAGGAGGGACACGAACGGCTTCGTGCAGAAGAACACGATGGCGAGGTCGATCGCCGTCGTCAGGCCGAGCGCGAAGGCGAAGCCCTGGACCGCGCCGATCGAGAGGATGTACAGGATGACGGCCGAGAGCAGGGAGACGCAGTCGGCCACGACGATGGTCCGCCGGGCGTGGAGCCAGCCGGTCTCGACGGCGGCCTTCAGCCCGCGGCCCTCGCGGGCCTCGTCTCTGACGCGTTCGAAGAAGATGACGAACGAGTCCGCTGTGATGCCGACCGCCACGATGATGCCGGCGATGCCCGGCAGGGACAAAGCGAAGCCGACCGCCTCGCCCAGCAGGACGATGAGCAGGTAGTTGGCGATGGCCGCGACGACCAGGGAGGCGACGACCACGACGCCGAGGCCGCGGTAGTAGACGAAGCTGTAGATCAGGACCAGGGCGAGGCCGATGGCGCCGGCGATGAGGCCGGCGCGCAACTGGTCGGCGCCGAGCGAGGCGGACACGTTCGACACGTTGCCGAGCTCGAACGACAGCGGCAGGGCGCCGTAGTTGAGGACCGTGGCCAACTGGCGCGACGACTGCTGCGTCATGTTGCCGCCGGAGATCGTGGCCGAGCCGCCCGTGATCTGGGCCTGGGTCGTCGGGGCGGACATGACCCGGCCGTCGAGGACGATGGCGAAGCGGTTGAGGTCGCCGGTCTCGCCGTACAGCGTGGTCGTGGCCTCGCCGAACAGCTTCGTGCCGAGCGAGTCGAAGGACAGGGTCACGACGTACGCGACCTGGTTGGAGGGGATGCCGTAGCCCGCCTCCGTGACGCGCTGGCCCTCCAGGATGACCGGGCCGAGGAGGTACTTCTCCTGGTAGCCCGCGGCCTTCATCGCGTCGGTCAACTGGTCCTCGCCGAGGCACGTCATGAGCGGCTGGTCCCAGATGTCCGGGGAGGCGTCGCCACAGGTGTAGTTGGAGAAGTTGGTCGTGTCCGTGTCGTCCGGCGTCCACGCCATCAGCGACTGGAACAGCGTCTCGCGGTCGGTCTCGTCGGTCGTCAGCGTCCGGGTCAGCCAGAGCTTGTACTCGTTGTCGGCGGCGGCCGGCGGGTTCTCCCACGTGAAGCTGATCGCGCCGGAGTCGTCCGCCGTGACCGTGGCCTGTTCGGTCGACTCCGTGCCGTCGGCCAGCGCGCCGCGCCACGACACGGTCTCGCCGGCCAGGTAGCCGCTGGCCGAGATGGTGAGGTTGCCGGCGTCGTCCATCGTGATGCCGTCGAGCGTCGTCACGGTGTGCGGCTGGGAGACGATCGAGGCCACGCCGTCGGCGGCCGTGAAGACGATCGAGCCGTCCGTGGCGAGGTCGGGGATGGTCGGGAACTCCGTGGCGATGGTCGGGTCCTCGGTGGCCACGTAGACGGTCGAGCTCGAGTAGACGCGGCGGAACTGGAGTTGCGCGGTCGTGCCGACCATGTCGACCAACTCGTTCGACTGGACGTTCGGCGCGGACACGACGATCTGGTTGTCGCCGGACGTCGTCACGGACGTCTCGCCGACGCCGAGCGAGTTGACGCGCTGCTCAATGATCGAGCGGGCCTGTTCGAGCGAGTCGGCGTCGACCGAGCCCGAGCCCGTCTCGTTGCGGGCGGTCAACGTGATCGTCGTGCCGCCCGAGAGGTCGAGGCCGAGCTTCGGGGTGTAGGTGCCGGTCATGACCATGCCGATCGCGAGCAGCACCAGGACGGCGAAGAACACGATGATCGGCACGGCGGGATGGCGCCGCGGACGTTGGGGTGTTGGAGTAGCCACAGTAGCGAAATGTCCTTAGGACGGTCAGCGGGAGTTGTCGGAAGTGGTGGGCGAGGCGGGCGACGCGGGCGAGGCCGGGAGCACCGGGCTGGCGACCGACGCCGGGTCGGAGTCGGGCAGGTCGGCCAGGCTCCAGCCGGTCACCTCGGACCGCGGCGGGTCGGCCGGCGTCACGTCGTCGCCGGGTTCGGCGGCGTCCGCGTACTCGAATTCGTCCTCGTCCGCCCCGACGGGCTTGGAGATGGCCGCGCGCAGGACGGTCAGGTCGACGCCGGGCGAGATCTCGATGACCGCCTGGCGCTCGCCGAGGTGGCGGATCGTGCCGTAGACGCCGGAGGTCAGCATGACGCGCGTGCCCTCCTGGAGCGCGCTCATCATCTCCTGCTTCTTCTGCTGTTGCTTCTTGGCCGGCCGGATCATCAAGAAGTAGAACATGACGGCGATGAGGACCAGGAAGATGATCATCGAATACTGGCCGAGAAAGTCCGACATGGTGCCCCTTCCGAGGGTCTGGTACGGCCGTCCGAGCAAACGGCCTCGCTTAGCTTAGTGGGGCGGGTCAATTTCGCTGAATCGAACCGCCGCCCAGGCTCGGAGGGGCAGCTTACCCGACGAGGCCCCAGAAAGGCCGCCCGCGCCGCCTACGCCGCCAGCGCGCCGGGCGAGTCGACGGCAGCGCGGTCGTCCCGCTCAGCCTGCTCGGGGCCTGAGGCCTTAGCCGAACAGGTCGGCGGGGCCGGGTGGGGTCAGGCCGAGGTGGCGGAAGCCGGCGGCGGTCGCTACTCGGCCGCGGGGGGTGCGCATGAGGAAGCCGAGGCGGACGAGGAAGGGTTCGGCGACCTCGGCCACGGTCTCCATCTCCTCGCCCACGGCGATCGCCAGCGTCGACAGGCCCACCGGGCCGCCGCCGAACTTGGCGCAGACGGCGTTCAGGACCTCGCGGTCGAGCCGGTCGAGGCCGAGCGGGTCGACCTCGAACACGTCGAGGGCGGCGCCGGCCAGGTCCGGCGTGACGACGGCGTGGCCCTTGACCTCGGCGTAGTCGCGGACCCGGCGGAGGAGCCGGTTGGCGATGCGCGGGGTGCCGCGCGAGCGTGACGCGATGACGTCGGCGGACTCGGGCGCGAGGTCGACGCCGAGGACGCCGGCCGAGCGGGTCACGATGCGGCGGAGGTCGGCGGGGTCGTAGTAGTCGAGTTGGGCCGTGAAGCCGAAGCGGTCACGCAGGGGGCCGGGCAGCAGGCCGGAGCGGGTCGTGGCGCCGACGAGGACGAAGGGTGGCAGCTCGAGCGGGATGGCGGTGGCGCCGGGGCCCTTGCCGACGACGACGTCGACGCGGAAGTCCTCCATCGCCAGGTAGAGCATCTCCTCGGCCGGGCGGGCCATGCGGTGGATCTCGTCCAGGAAGAAGACCTCGCCCTCGGTCAACGACGAGAGGATGGCGGCGAGGTCGCCGGCGTGCTGGATGGCGGGGCCGGAGGAGATGCGCAGCGGCACCTCCATCTCGTTGGCGATGATCATCGCCAACGTCGTCTTGCCCAGGCCGGGCGGGCCGGACAGCAGGACGTGGTCGGGGACTCCGCCGCGGCCCTTGGCGGCGGCGAGCACGAGGCCGAGCTGCTCGGCCACGCGCGGCTGGCCTTGGAAGTCGGCCAGGCGGCTGGGGCGCAGCGCCGCCTCGATGGCCTTCTCCTCGGGTTCGGGGGTCGGGTCGACGGGCGACCGGTAGGGCTCGTTCATCTGGGGCACCGGCCTATCGTGCCAGGTGTTTCAGCGCGGCCTTCATCAAGGCGGCGACATCGCCGGTGTCGCCGGCGTCGTCCAGGGCCAACGTGACGGCGCGCTCGGCCTCCTTGGCCGAGTAGCCGAGGCCGGTCAGACCCTCGACGACCTGCTCGCGCCGCAGCTCGTCCGCGTGGGCGGGCCCCGACCCGGGACCGCCCTCGTCGGCGGTCGCGAGGGCGGCCAAGAGCGTGACCTTGTCCTTCAGCTCCACGACCAGGCGCTCGGCCACCTTCTTGCCGACGCCCGGCACGCGGGTCAGCGCGGCGAGGTTGCCCGTGGCGATGGCCTGGCCGAGGTCGTGGGCGGAGAGGACGGCGAGGATGGCCAGGGCGAGCTTGGGGCCGACGCCGGACGCGGTCTGGACGAGGAGGAAGGCCTCGCGGTCGGCGGTCGTGGCGAAGCCGTAGAGGGTCAGGGCGTCCTCGCGGACGGCCAGGTGGGTGTGAAGGGAGGCCGGCTCGCCCAGTTGCAGGCCGGACGCCGTCGTCGGCGGGCAGAGCACGCGGAAACCGACTCCCCCGACGTCGATGACGACGGCGGTCGGGGCGATGGCGCGGACGACGCCGCTCAGCGAGTCGATCATCAGGCGGCCCTCCCGGAGAACTCGGCTCGTTCGGCTCGTTCCGCCAGTTGGGCCAGGCGGTTCTGGGCCGGGCCGCGCCACGAGTGGCAGATGGCGAGGGCCACGGCGTCGGCGGCGTCGGCGGGTTTCGGGGCCTCGGCCAGGTGGAGGATGCGGCAGACCATCGTCCCGACCTGGGCCTTGTCGGCGCGGCCCGAGCCCGTGATGGCGGCCTTGACCTCGGACGGGGTGTGGGTGGCGACCGGGAGGCCGTGGCGGGCGGCCACGAGGAGGGCGACGCCGGCGGCCTGGGCGGTCCCGATGACGGTCCAGAGGTTGTGCTGGGCGAAGACCTGCTCGACGGCGACGGCGTCGGGCCGGAACCGCGTCACCCACTCCTCCAGGCCCGCCTCGATCCGGAGCAGCCTTTTCGCCGTGTCGAGCCCGGATGGAGTGCGGATGACGCCGGCGTCGACGAACTCGGCGCGCCCCGGCGTCCCCCGGACCACCCCGAGCCCGCACCGGGTCAGCCCCGGATCCACCCCGAGCACGAGCATGGGACCACCTTCCAGGATTAGAACACTAGTTCGGACTCTAACACCGAGCCCGCGCTATCCCCGAGTTCCCACGCCGCAGCCAGGCGTCGGTCACGACACGACGTGACTTCTGTGGCCACGCTGTCACGCGTCCGGCCGATCGACAGCGGCGTCCAGGCCCGCTGGTGGCTCGGGGACTGTCCCCACGGGCTGCCGACCGGGTTGCCGCAGTGCCGCTACAGCCGTGGCAGCGTGGCCAGCGCGTACAACGGCAGGTCGACCAGGTGTGCTGTTCGGACGTACGGGGCGAGCGAGGCGCGAACGGTCAGATCGGGCGCGTACTTCTCGCGGTAAACCCGGAGGCTCTGGGACTTGAGGTTGCGGCCGGCCTTGACCTCGATGGGGACCACGTCGTTGTCACGCTGGACGACGAAGTCGACCTCCGCTGTGCCACCCATGTTGGTCCAGTAGTAGAGATCCTGGCCCAAGGTGGCGCGCAATTCCATGGCTGCGAATTGCTCGGTCAGGGCGCCGCGGAACTCCATGAACAGACGGTGGCCGTCGAGGACCGTGGCCGGGGCGAGGCCGCTGAGGGCGCCGAGCAGGCCGACATCGACGGTGAACAGCTTGAAGGCCGCCGGGTCGGCCGCGCCCGACAACGGCAGCCGGGGCGCGTCGACGCGCGTCACGGCCACGGC
>JAISTC010000111.1 GCA_031272805.1 Propionibacteriaceae bacterium | reverse complement strand
CCCGCGTCACGCCGGGCGCCAGCCGGGCGGTCAACGTCGGCTGGGCCAGACCGGTGGGCGGGAGTTCGGCCGCTTCCGGGCCGACCGCGCGCCACCAATCCGCCTGGGCGAGGAGGGGGTTGTTACCCGCGGCGGCCACGGTGTCAGGCCCTGTGGCGGTCGCTCGTTCCTCGCTCCGTAGCCACAGTGCCCGACCCCCTGGCCTCGTCCTCGCCCCGCCGGCATAGGCGGACAGGGCCTCGACCCACTCGCGGTAGGACGTTGTCTTGGGGGCCAAGGTGATCGGCTGGCCGGCGGCCGCCTGGGTGTAGGCCGTGGCCAGGGCGGGGACGAGCGTGCGCCAGGAGACGCCGTCGATGACCAGGTGGTGGGCGGCCAGGAGCAGGTGGTCGCCCGCGCCGCCCTGCCACAGGTGCGCCGCCAACAGGGGGCCGGCGGCCAGGTCGAAGCCCGACTGCAACTCCGTGCCGCGCGCCGCCACGGCCGCCGCGTCGGCCGGCCCCGGCGTGACCGTCAAGGGGACGTGTCCGAACTCGGCCACCGGCCGCAGGACCTGGGCCCTGCCCGGGAACGTGGCCCGGAGTTCGTCGTGGGTGGCGGCCACGGCGTCGAGGGCCTCCTGGAGCGCCGTCTCGTCGAGGCCGGGGTGGGTCAGGAGGACCGCCTGGCCGAAGTGCTGCGGCTCGGGGAGGTGGAGGTCGAAGAACCAGCGCTGGATCGGCGACAGCGGGACCGGGCCGGCGACCTCGCCCTGCTCGGCCGGCGCCGCGCCTGACCCGGTCGGCCCGAGGGAGCCCCCCGAGCCCGCCCCCGGCGTGGCCACCTGCGCGATGGCGTGGGGCGTGCGCTGGGCCATGACATCGGCCGCCGCCACGGTCCAGCCCGCGTCGCGCACGAGCCCGGCCACGCGGATGGCCGCGATCGAGTCGCCGCCCAGCGCGTAGAAGTCGTCGTCACGGCCGATCCGGTCGGCCCCGAGCGTGACCGCGAAGGCGTCCGCCACGGCCTGTTCGGCCGCCGACACGGGCCCCGCCGAGCCGCCCGCCAGGGGCGCCGGGAGACGGCGCCGGTCGAGCTTGCCCGCGCTCGTCCGCGGGAGCGCGTCGAGCTGGACCAGGGCCGTCGGGACCGCCGCCGTCGGCAGGGCGGCGGCCAGGCGGGCCAGGGTGGCGGCCGGGTCGAGCGGGGCGGCGGCCACGACGTAGGCGACGAGGGTCTGGCTGCCGGACGCGGTCGGCCGGGCGACCGCCGCGGCCTCGGTCACGCCGGGCACGGCCAGGAGGTGGGCCTCGACCTCGCCCGGCTCGACGCGGACGCCGTGGACCTTGACCTGGTCGTCGGCGCGGCCCAGGTGGACGAGCTGGCCCGCCGCCGTCCAGCGCACGAGGTCGCCCGTCCGGTAGACCGTCCGGCCGTCCGGGCCCGGGCAGAACCGCTCCGCCGTCAGCTCCGGTTGGTTGAGGTAGCCCAGCGCGACGGCCGGGCCGGCCACGACTAGCTCGCCGGGTAGGCCCAGGCCGGCCGGGCGGAGTGGGGTGGGTGGGGCGGTAGGGGTGGTGGGGGTTGTTGGCTGGCAGGCGGGGGAAGATTCCGGCGTTCGCCGGAATGACAAGTTGTCTTGGGATGACAATGAGTCTTGGGATGACAAATTGTCTTGGGACGACGCAGTGTCTTGGGAGGGCGCGGTGGACGGGGTGGCGGGGTCGACGACCCAGAGGTCTAGGCCGCGGAGGGGGCGGCCGATCGGGATGAGCGGCGGGAAGGGGCCGTCCGGCTTGGCCCAGGCTGTGGCGCAGATCGTGGTTTCGGTCGGGCCGTAGGCGTTGACGAACCTCGCGCCGCCCAGCTCGACGGGGACGGCGGCCGAGCCCGCCGTGATCAGCAGCCGCAGATGGGTCACGTCCGTGGCCCGGGCGACGTGGGGCGGCAGCGTGGCGACGGTCACGCCGGACGCCAGGAACCCGCCCAGCCAGGCCGGGTCGGCCGTCCGCTCCTCCGGGATGGTCCGCAGCGTCGCGCCGAGCAGCAGCGCCTGCGCCCACTCCCAGACGGCCGCGTCGAAGGTCGCCGGGGCGAAGGCCAAGACCTGGTCGGCGGGCGTGATCTGGAAGTCCCGCGCGAACGTCGCCACCAGGTTGGCCACCCCCCGGTGGGCCACGCGGACGCCCTTCGGGCGTCCGGTCGTGCCGGACGTGTAGATGATGTAGGCCGGGTCGTCCGGCGCGGCGGCCACGTCGGCCGGGTCGAGTGGGGCGGCCGTCGACAGGTCCGGCAGGGCGGTCAGGACGAGGGCGGGATCCAGGTCGGCCAGGAGCTGTGCGCGCCGGGCGGGCGGGTCGGCCGGGTCGAGCGGCGCGTAGGCGGCGCCGCAGTAGAGGACGCCGAGGAGCGCGCAGTACAGCTCAGGCCCCCGGCCCAGCAGCAGCGCCACGCGGTCGCCCGGACCGACCCCGGCCGAGCGCAGGGAGGCCGCTACGCGGCGGGCCGCCGCGTCCAGCTCCCCGTACGTCACGGCCGCGCCGTCCGGCCCGACGACCGCCGCGTGCCCCGGGTCGGCCGCCACGCGCGCCCGGAACAACGTCACGATCGTGTCCGACGGCCCGGCCTCGCTCGGACCGCCGTGGCCCCAGCGCGCCAGCAGCGCCGCCTCGGCCGGCCCGTCCAGCGGCAGCTCCCCCAATGCCACCCGGGGGTCCCCCACCGCCGCCGCCAACAGCCGCTCGGCGTGGTCCAGGAACCACTCGATCGAGGCGGCGTCGAACAGCGCCGTGGCGTACTCGGCCCGGACCGTGTACGAGCCGTCGGCCTCGGGCGTGACGTCGAGGCTGAGGTCGAACTTGGCCGTGCCCGCCGACCGGACGACCCGCGTGACGTCGGCCCCCGCCAGCGTCACCGACACGGGCTCCCAATTCTGGAATGCCACCATGACGTCGAACAGCGGGTTGCGCGCCAGGTCGCGGCCCGCGCCGACCGCGTCGACCAGCGCCTCGAAGGGGTAGTCGGCCCGGTCGAGGGCGTCGAGGACGACGCCGCGGACCTGGTCGAGGAACTCGCCGAACGGCAGCGCCGGATCGGCCTGCGCGCGCAGCGGCAGCGTCGCCACGAACATGCCGACGGCCCGCTCGGCGCCCGGGTGGGAGCGGCCCGCCACGGCCGTCCCGACCGTGACGTCGGGATCGCGGCCGTAGCGCGCCAGCAGCGCCAGGACGGCGGCCGTCACGACCATGTGCTCGGTCGCCTGGTGGGCGGCGGCCAGCGCCGTCACGCGGTCCCGCAGCTCCGCCGGCCACGTCCGGACCAGCATCGCGCCGGCGAAGCTCTGGCGGGCCGGGCGGGGCCGGTCGAGGGGGAAGTCGAGCGCCCTGCCGCCATCGGCGAACCGCTCGGTCCAGTAGCGGGCCTGGTCGGAGAGGTCCTGGGCGGCGGCCCAGACGGCGTGGTCCTTGGCCTGCGGGCCGGGGTCGGGCAGGGCGGCGGCCGGGTTGGCGTAGAGCGCGCCGAGATCGGCCAGCAGCGGGCCGAGGGAGCCGCCGTCGCAGACGATGTGGTGGAGGTCGAGGAACAGCGCGGACTCGCCGGATGGGGTCACGGCCAGGGCCGCGCGCAGCAGCGGCGGCCGGGCCAGGTCGAAGGGGCGCGCGAACTGGGCGAGGGCCTGCGCCAAGGTGGCCTCCGCCGTGTCCGGCAGTGTGGTGCGCTGGAGGAGGGGGGAAGCGCCTCCCCCCACGGCCTCGGCGGCCTCCCCGGCCGCCGCCACACGCTGGATCGGCCTTCCGGCGTCGTCCAGCGTGAAGCCCGTGCGCAGCGCCTCGTGGCGGGCGACGAGCCGCGCCAGCGCGGCGTCGAGCCGGTCGGCGTCGAGGACCGCGTCGAACGCGATGGCCACGGGCACGTTGTAGGCCGTCCCCGCCTGGTCGAGCTGGTCGAGGACGAACAGGCGGCGCTGGGCCGGGGTCATCGGGTAGTCGCCGGGCCCGCCCGCGCTCGGGATCGGGGCGGCGGCCGGAGCGGGCGCCGTCACGAGCTCCGCCAGCTCCGCCACGGTCGGCGCGGTGAAGACCTGGCGCAGGGTCAGGCGGTGGCCGGTCGCGGCCTCGAGGCGGTTGACCAGCTGGGCGGCCTTGAGCGAGTGGCCGCCGAGGCTGAAGAAGTCGTCGTCAGGGCCGGGTTGGGCGACGCCGAGGACCTCGCGGAACGCGGCCGCCACGGCCGCCTGCGCCGGGCCTTGCAGCGGGGTGGCGGCCGGTCCCTGGTCGGCGGCCGCCAGTTCGGCCAGCCGGCGGCGGTCGGCCTTGCCGTTGCCATCGGCGGGGAGGCCGTCGAGGCGGAGGAGCCGGCTCGGCAGGTAGGGCCGGGGCAGCGTCCGGGCCAGCGCGCGGCGGACCTCGGCGGGCGGCGCGGCCGTCGCCGGGGCGTAGAAGGCGGCCAGAATCGGCTCGCCGGCCGGCCCCGGGACCGCCAGCACGGCCGCCTGGCCGACGCCCGGCAGCGCCTCGAGCGCGGCCTGGACCTCGCCCGGCTCGATCCGGACGCCGTTGAGCTTGACCTGGTCGTCGACGCGGCCCAGAAAGGCGAGCCGGCCGTCGGCCCGCCAGCGGGCCAGGTCGCCGGTGGCGTAGCGGCGGCGGCCGTCGGGGCCGGTCCAGAAGCGGGCGGCGGTCAGCTCGGGCCGGTCGTGGTAGCCCAGGCCGACCAGCGGCCCGACCACGACCAGCTCCCCCGGCAACCCCACGCCCAGCGGGCGGCCGTGGCCGCCGGCCCCGGCGGGCCCCGTGACCTCCATGCCGACGGCGGCCAGCGGGCGGCCCAACGTGACGTCGCCGCCGTCCCGGACCTCGTCGGCGGCGACGCAGACCGTGGTCTCGGCCGGGCCGTAGATGTTGAGGACGCGGCCGACGCGGTGGTCGCGCAGCCTCTCCCACAGCGCCGCCGGCGCCACCTCCCCGCCCAGCGCGGCCACCTGGAGCTGGTCCAGCCAGTCCGGCGCGGCCGGGTCACCGACCAGGAAGGCCAGCCGGGACGGGACGACGATGATCGACGTGGCGCCGCTCCGCCGCGCCAGGGCGGCGAACGCGGTCGGGCTCTCCATCTCGGCGGCCGTCGGCACGACCGCGCAGGCGCCGCGCAGCGGCAGCCCGACCGGCGTCAGCCAGAACGGGTCGAACGCGGTCGAGAACGGGGCCAGCGTGACCGTGCCGTCGAACAGGCCCCACGGCCAGTCGAGGCGGACGGCGCGGGCGATCGAGCCGTGGGGGATGAGCGCGCCCTTGGGCCGGCCCGTCGTGCCGGACGTGTAGGCGAGGTAGGCGATGTCGCCGGGACGCGGCGGGTCGTCCAGCGGCGGGGCCTCGGGGCCGGTGGCAAAGGCCGGGTCGGCGGCGTTGATGACGGTCACGCCGGGCGCCGGGCCGGCCGAGTCGGCGGCACCGCCCCAGTCGGGCGGCGCGGCCCCGTCGGTGACGAGGGCCTGGGCGCCGGAGTCCGCCAGCAGGAACGCCAGCCGGTCGGCCGGGTAGGCGGCGTCGAGGCCGACGGCCGTGGCCCCGGAGCGGAGGATGCCCCAGGCGGCGGCCACCAGCGTGGCGCCGCCCTGGCCGAGGAGGCCGACGCGGTCGCCCCGGCCCAGCCCCAACTGGCGCAGCCGCCAGGCCAAGCGGCGCGACCGGCGCTCCAACTCCGCGAAGGACAGCGTCGCGTCCGTGGCGCTGATGGCCGGCGCGTCGCCGTAGCGCGCGACGGCCGCGTCGAACAGCGCCACCAGCGTGGACTCGGGGTCGGCCCCGGCGCTCGGGTCGGCCGAGCCGGTCGAGCCGGCCGGATCGGCTGGGTCTGGGGACGGGTCTGCCCCGGAGCGGGCCGGGCGGTCAAAAGGGTGGTTGGCGTCCTCCGTGACGCCGGGCACGCCCGTGACGTCGGTTGGGAGGTCCGCCAACGCCTGGGCCGGATCGGCGCAGGCGCCCGCCAGCAGCGTGGTGTAGTGGCGGGCGAACCACTCGGCCGTGGCCTGGTCGAACAGCTCGGCGTCGTATTCGAGGACGAGGGCGTAGCCCTCGTCGGGTTGCGGCGTCAGCGCCAGGCCGAGGTCGAACTTGGCCGTGGCGTAGGCGGCCTGGGTGCCCGTCAGCCGGACGCCGGGGACGCGCACCGTCTCGTCCGTGATGTTCTGGAACGCGAAGTAGACGTCGCAGAGCGGCTGGCGCGACGGGTCGCGCGGGCCCGTCACGGCGAGCGCGACCTGGTCGAACGGCACGTCCTGGTGGGCGTAGGCGTCGAGGCAGGCCGCCTTGACCTGGGCCACGAGGTCGGCGAAGGCCAGCCCGGGTTGGGGCCGGGCGGGGATGGCCAGCGAGTTGACGAGCAGGCCGACCAGCTTCTGCGTGTGCGGGCGCTGCCGGTTGGCGCTGGGAATCCCGACGACGAGGTCGTCCGTCCGCCCGGCCAGGCCGAGGAACGCGGCGAACGCGGCCAGCGTGACCTGCTGCTCCGTCGCGCCGAGGTGGTTGGCGGTCCGCTCGACCGCCTCCCGGAACTGGCGCGGCAGGTCGCGCCGGACGAGCCCGGCCTGGTAGGCCCGGTGGGCGGGGCGGGGCCGGTCGGTCGGCAGCTCCAGGGGTTCGGGCGGGGTCGGGAACTGTTGTTTCCACCAGTCGAGCTGGGCGGAGAAGTCCTGGTGTTCCAGCCAGGCGGCGTGGTCCTTGTAGTGGAGCGTCACGGGCGGCAGCGCCTCGCCCGCGTAGAGCGCGGCGAAGTCGGCGAACAGGAGGTTGAGGCTGGTGCCGTCGGCCAGCGTGTGGTGGATGTCGGCCAGGAGGAGGTGGCGGTCGCCGGGCGCGGTCGCCAGGAGCAGCCGGAACAGCGGCGGCCGGGCGAAGTCGAAGGGCCGGACGAACGCGCGGACCAGGCGGTCGCGGGTGGCCTCGGACGTGTCGGCGATGGCGGTCTGCTCGAGGGTGACGCGGGGGCCGGGCGCGTGGACGCGCTGCCAGAGGCGGCCGTCGGCCTCCTCGAACGAGGTCCGGAGGACCTCGTGGCGGTCGACCAACCCGTCGAGCGCGGCCTGGACGCGGGCCGGGTCGACCGGCCCCTCGATCGCCAGCACGGTCGGCACGTTGTAGAGCGTGCCGGTCGGGTCGAGCTGGGTCAGCGTGTAGAGCGCGGCCTGGGCGGCCGACGCCGGGTACCGGCCGGGGCCGCCGGCTGACGTCACGGCGGGGGCGGCCGGGGCGGGTGGGGTCGCCGGCGCCTGGTCGAGGGCGGCGGCCAGGGCGGCCGGGGTCGGGTGGCGGAACAGGTCGCCCAGGCCGACCGGCCGGTTCAGGATCGCCTCCGCCAGCGCCACGAGGCGGGCGGCCGACAGCGAGTGGCCGCCCAGGACGAAGAAGTCGGACTCCGGCGTGACGTCGCCGCGTTCCAGGGTTTGGGCGAACAGGCCGACCAGCAGCGCCTGCGTCGGGCTGGCCGGGGCTGGGCTGGCCGTGGCCGCCGTGTCGGGGCCCGGGGCGACTTGCGCCTTCAGCTTCTGCTTGTCCACCTTGCCGTTGACCGTCAGCGGCAGCGCGTCCACCTGGACGAGCCGCGCCGGGACCATGTAGGGGACGAGGACCTTGGCCAGGTGGCCGTGGACGGCGGTCAGGTCCAGCGGCTCGTCGGCCACGGCCACGCCGACGATCTGGGTGTCGCCCGACGGGGTCGTGACCGCCACGGCCGCGGTCGCCGTGACCTTCTCGACCGCTGCCAGTGCCACCTCGATCTCGCCCAGCTCGACCCGCTGGCCGCGTACCTTGACCTGGTCGTCGGCGCGGCCGAGGTACTCGATGTCGCCGTCGGCGTTCCAGCGCACGAGGTCGCCGGAGCGGGCCATCAGGCCTGGTCCGGCCGGGTTCGGGGCGAACTTGGCGGCCTGCTCGGCGGGGCGGTTGAGGTAGCCGTCGGAGACCGTCAGGCCCGTCACGGTGAGCTCGCCCGGCTGGTAGAGGCCGCACGGGCGGCCGCGCTCGTCGAGGACCTGGACCTGGGCGTTCCAGGGCGGCCGGCCGATCGGGATGCGGGCCGGGCGGGGGCCGTCGCTGCCATGCCAGACGAGCGGCACGGCGGCCTCGGTCAGGCCGTAGGCGTTGACGTGGGCGACGCCGGCGCCGACGAACTTGGCGGAGACGTCCGGGCGGCACTCCGAGGCGCCGGTCTCGACGATGCGGAGGCCGGGCGTGGGCGGCAGGTAGTTGGCGTACTCGGGCGGGAGGAGCGTGATCGTGACCTGGTGGGTGGCGAGGTACGTGGCGAACAGGCGCGGGTCCTGAATCTGCTCGTTCGTCACGAGGTGCAACTCTGCGCCCGAGAAGAGGGCCGCCGTGACCTCCAAGGGGTAGGTCGTGAACGTGAAGGGCGCGAACTGCGTGATCTTGTCGGCCTCGGTGATCGGCCACGTCTGCCAGTTGAAACAGCCGTAGGACACGACTGTGTCGTGGCGGACCAACACGCCTTTGGGGCGGCCGGTCGTGCCGGAGGTGTAGAGGACGGCGCAGCGGCCGTGCGGGTCGCCTCGGTCGGGGAAGGGTGGTTGGTCGTGCCAGTTGTCCGCGGCCGTCAGGTCGATGACGGGGAGGCGGTCGCCGGCGAAGGCGGCCCAGGCCGGGTCGCCGACCAGCAGCGCCTTGGCCTGGCAGTCCTGGAGGATGTCGGCCACGCGCTCCGGCGGGTACAGCGGCGACAGCGGCGCGTAGACGAGGCCCGCGCGCAGGACCCCGAGCAGGCCGGCGATCTGCTCCCAGCCGCGGCGGGGCATCAGGCCGACGACGTCGCCGGGGGCGAGGTCGTGGCGCGCCAGTTGCGTGGCGAAGGCGTCGGCCAGCCGGTCGAGTTGGGCGAACGTGACGGTCTTCTCGCCGTCCACGAGCGCCGTGTGGTCCGGCAGGCGCGTGGCCGTGGCGTGGAGCTGGGCGGGGATCGTGACCTCGGGGTAAGGGTGGTCCGTGTCGTTGGACCGCGCGATGACCGCCCACTCGTCCGGGTGGACGAAGTCCAGGTCTTGCAGTGCTGTGGTGGGGGCGGTCTCCAGGAGCTCGCACAGCCGCCCGACGCGCCGCTGGACGACCCGGGCCCAGGCCTCCGTGTGGAGCGACTCAGGCGGGAACTCGAACACCAGGACCAGCCCATCGCCGCCGCAGGCCCACGTGACGGCCAAGGGGGTGCCAGTCGTCTCGGCCTCGTCTGTCGTCCCGGCCCCGCTTGTCGTCCCGGCCCCGTGTGACGTCCCGGCGAAAGCCGGGATCTTCCCCCCGCCCAAGTCAGCCGCGGGCACGTCACCCCCGCCCACGTCACCCGCGCGCACGACGACCTCCGGCGCATACCCCGCGCCGCCGGGCGACCAGGAGCGTGACTGCTGGCCGATCCGCCGGATGGTGCCGATGAGGGAATCGCCGGGGTCGAGTTCGACCAAGCCGGAGACGGTGGCGCCGTCACGGCCGTAGCCGGCCGCCAGCGTCGTCTTGCCCGCGCCGAGCGCGAGCAGGGTCGTAAGGGCGGCGAGGACGACCTCGCCGTCGGTCACTCCGGAGCCGCCGGAAATACTGCCAAGGGCGCGTGGCGAGGCCAGCGGAGGAGAGAAGACACGCGCCCAAACATCGGAGGTGGGCACATCTCGCAGACTAGTACCACAAGCCCAAATGCGACAGCCCTTGAGACGAATTCGCCCCCTGCTTGTCATCCCGGCGAAAGCCGGGATCTTTCCTCGGGCAGTCTTCCGCCCCCTGCTTGTCATCCCCCCTGCTTGTCATCCCGGCGAAAGCCGGGATCTTTCCTTGGGCAGTCTTCCGCCGGCTCAAAGATCCCGGCTTTCGCCGGGATGACAAGGGGGCCGGGGTGCTAAGGGGGCGGAGAGGCCGAGGTGTCTGATGCCGCGGCCTTGGCGACGAAGGAGCCCGGGCGGCGGTGTCAGATACCTCGGCCGGTGGGGGTTGTGTGTCAGGTGAGGGTCACGATGCGGCTGGGGGCCTGCTCCAACCCCGCTAAGCCGGGGATCGGCCGGGGTGTGGCGCTGAGGATGACGGCGTTGAGGATCGGGACGGTGCGGTTGGACCAGGCGGCCCGGAGGAGGGCGGCGGCGCGGGGGAGGGCGGCGGCGGCCGGGGTGTCGGTCAGGAGGGCGGCGATGGAGAGGTTGTGGTCGCGGACGAACGCGGCGGGCGCGGCCGGCGCCGCCAGGGCGTCGGGGGCGGCCGGGTCGGCCCAGCACGGCACCACGTCCAAGAACTCCCCCAGGGCCGCCGCGAAGTTGGCCGACCGGTAGGCCCGGCCCGTCACGACGCCCCAGGCCGGCCCCACGCCCGGCCCGCCGGCCCACGTCTCCGCCGCCGCCGCGAACGCCTCCAAGTTGAGCCCGGCCACGACCGTGACGTCGGCCACGTCCGGGACCCGGTCGAGGAACGCGGCGAAGTCGCGGTACGACGGACCCGTCACGGGCGGGGCCGCCGGGTCGCGGTACAGGCGCCGCAGCCGGTCGGCCAGGAGGTCGTGGGAGAGCGCGTCGAAGACGAGGTGGCTGATCGGGACGACGACGGTCGCGCCGAGGGAGTGCACCAGGACGGTCACGCGGTGGGCCGGCCGGCCGGTCAGCGCGGCCGGGTCCGGGTAGGGGTTGAGGTCGGTCAGGACGTGGGCGATGGCCTGGGCCACGGCGTCGCTGGAGTCTGTCGGCAGGGCGATGAGCGGTACCGCGAGCCGGTCCGGAAGGGAGTGGACGGTCATGGTCGCCGTGGCCGCGTCCAGCGTTACGCGCAACAACTCCTGTTCTTGGAGCAGGCGCCGCCACGCCGCCTCGAACCGGGCCGCGTCGAACCGGCCCGGCAGGTCCACGACCGCGTAGGACGCCAGCACTCCGAGGTCCGCCGACAGCCGCATCGGCGCGGTCCACGGCCGCGGCGGCCCGGCCGGCGCCGCCGTCAGCCCCGCCTCGTACGCGGCCAGCGCCCGTTCCAGCGCCGCCCAATCCGGCGGTGCATCCGCCGCCACCGCGACCGCCGAAGCCGCCGAACCGCCGTCCGCCGTGACGGCAGAACCGCCGTCCGGCGTGACGTCGGCACCGGCGTCCCGCGTGACCCCCTCCGCCAGCGCCAGCGCCAGGGCGGCGGGAGTGCGGTGGAGGAACAACTCGCGCACGGTCACGGCCACGCCCGCCGCCCCGAGCCGCGCCGTCACTCGGA